>DASQEZ010000307.1:0-11477 GCA_035633415.1 Ornithinibacter sp.
GATCACGAGGGAAGGCGACGCGGCGATCGAGCACGTGAGCGCGGCACTCCCGGCGGTCGTGTCGATCACCGACCAGACCGACGAGGCTCGCTACCCGGCGTTCCGGGCGATCATGATGGCCAAGAAGAAGCCGATCGAGACCCTGACGCTCGCGGACCTCGGGGTCGACCCCGGCTCGGTCGGGCTCGCAGGGGCCGCCACCCGAGTCGTGTCGGTGGCAGCGGCGCCGGCGCGGACCGCCGGCACCGTCGTCGTGGACGACGGCACCGGCGCCACGCAGCTCGCTGACTTCCTCGTGGCCCAGGGTTCCCTGTGACCCTGCGCCGAACCGCCCCCGTCCCCGCTGCGGGGTCCACGCCGCCCGCCGCCCCCGCACTCGCGCCCGACCACCGGTAGGAGACCCCCAGTGTCCGAGATCCTCGTCCTCGCCGAGTTCACCCCGAGCGGAGTCCGCAAGGCCACCCTCGAGCTGCTCACCATCGCCCGCCGTCTCGGCGAGCCCAGCGCGATCGTCTGTGGCGACGTCACCGACGACGTCGTCGCCCGGCTCGGGGAGTACGGCGCCACGACCGTGTACGCCGTGTCCGCGCCGGAGATCGAGCAGTTCCTCAGCCTTCCCAAGGCCGAGGCGGTCGTCGCGATCGCCCGGCGGGTCGAGCCGGCCGCGATCCTGCTCACCTCCGGCCCCGAGGGCAAGGATGTCGCCGCTCGGGTCGCGGTGCGGCTGGACAGCGGCCTGGTCACCGACGCCGTCGACGTCGTGGCCGAGGGCGCCACGGTCACGTCGACCCAGTCGGTGTTCGCCGGGACGTTCCACGTGCGCTCCGAGGTCGTCCGGGGCACCCCGGTGATCACTGTCATGCCCAACGCCGCCACGGCCCAGGCCGCTCCGGCGCAGCCGAGGGTCGAGAGGGTCGACGTCGAGTTCAGCGACCGTGCCAGAGGGGCGGCGGTGACCAGCCGCACGCCGAAGACCACGAGCGCCCGCCCCGACCTGGCGGACGCTGCCGTGATCGTCGCCGGCGGCCGAGGCGTCGGCTCCGAGGCGGGCCTCGGTGTCATCGAGGCCCTCGCCGACGCACTCGGCGGGGCGGTCGGCGTCACCCGCGCCGTCAGCGACCTGCACTGGGCCCCCCACGACCTGCAGATCGGGCAGACCGGCAAGACGGTCGCGCCCGCCCTGTACGTGGCCGCCGGCGTCTCCGGGGCGATCCAGCACCGCGCCGGCATGCAGTCGAGCAAGACGGTCGTCGCCGTCAACAAGGACCCGAAGGCCCCCATCTTCGCGATCGCGGACTTCGGCGTCGTCGGAGACCTCCACACCGTCCTGCCGGCGCTCGTCGACGAGATCGGCAAGCGCCGGGCCTGATCCACCCCCCGTCGAAGGGGCACCACAGCAAGGAGCGTGATCGATGGCGATCGTCAGGGTGGTCCTCGGCGTGGGCATGACCGTCGTGCTGCTCGGGATCGCCGGCGCCCGCCTGTGGTTCCTCTACCGGGTCGGAGCCTCGGCGCAGCCGGTGGAGCCCGGCCGCATCGCGAAGACCGGGGAGATCGCCCGCGCCGAGGTCGTCGAGGTCGCCGGGCAGCGCAAGCTGCTGCAGTGGACCGCCCCCGGGCTGGCGCACGTCGCCGTCTTCTGGGGGTTCCTCGTCCTCGTCCTGACCATCGTCGAGGGGTACGGAGCGCTGTTCTCGCCGACGTTCCAGATCCCGGTCATCGGCAACTGGCCGGCGCTCGGCTTCGTCGAGGACCTCTTCGCGGTCTTCTGCCTGCTCGCCGTCGTCGCGTTCACGGTCATCCGGCTGCGTGAGTCGCCCAAGGAGCACGGGCGCACGTCCCGGTTCTTCGGCTCGCACCTGGGTGCCGCCTGGTTCACCCTCTTCATGATCGTCAACGTCGTCTGGACCCTCCTGCTCGCCCGGGGCGCCCAGATCAACGCGCAGGAAGTGAACACGACCGAGAACCTGCCCTTCCTGCGCGGCGCCTTCGTCTCCCAGTGGTTCGCCTCCCTCCTCGAGCCGCTGGGCGAGACCGCCAACGAGGTCATCGAGACGGTGGCGCTGCTCCTCGCCATCGGCGTGCTCCTCGGGTTCACGGTGTTCGTGACCTACAGCAAGCACCTGCACATCGTGTTCTCGCTGCCCAACGTCGCCCTGGCCCGCCGGCCCCGCGCCCTGGGGGCGCTGCTGCCGATGTACTCCGACGGCAAGGCCCTCGACTTCGACGACCCGGGTGAGGACGACCTCATGGGTGTGGGCAAGGTCGAGGACTTCACCTGGAAGGGGCTGCTCGACTTCGGCACCTGCACCGAGTGCGGCCGTTGCCAGAGCCAGTGCCCTGCCTGGAACACCGAGAAGCCGCTCTCGCCGAAGCTGCTCATGATGACCCTGCGCGACCACGCCCTCGCCAAGGGCCCGTGGCTCACCGCCGCGGAGGAGGCCCGCGACGGACTGGACGCGCCCCAGCGAGACGTCGCGTCCGTTCCGCTCGTGGGGGACACCGGGTATGCCGCCGGCGACCCGCTCGCGGCATACCGGCCCACCGGCCCGGGCGCCGTCATCGACAACGACGTCCTGTGGTCGTGCACGACGTGCGGCGCCTGCGTGGAGCAGTGCCCCGTCGACATCGAGCACGTCGACCACATCATCGACATGCGGCGCTACCAGGTGCTCATGGAGTCGGCCTTCCCCGAGGAGGCCGGAGTCATGCTGAGCAACCTCGAGCACGCGTCCGACCCGTGGGGCCGCGGGGTGTCGCAGCGCCTGAAATGGGCCGAGCCGCTCGACTTCGACGTGCGGGTCCTCGGCGCCGACGGGGGGACGACCATCCCCGACGACGTCGAGTACCTCTACTGGGTCGGTTGCGCCGGCGCGCTCGACGAGGGCGCCCAGAAGACCGCACGCGCCGTGGCGACCCTGCTCCACGAGGCCGGGGTCGAGTTCATGGTGCTCGGGGACGCCGAGTCCTGCACCGGCGACCCCGCCCGCCGGATGGGGCACGAGTACCTCTTCCAGATGCTCGCCCAACAGAACGTCGAGGTGCTGAACACCGCCGGTGCCAAGCGAGTCGTCGTCACCTGTGCGCACTGCTTCAACACCCTGCGCAACGAGTACCCGCAGGTCGGCGGTCACTACGAGGTGGTCCACCACACGACCCTGCTCTCCGAGCTCGTCGCCGACCGACGGCTCGTCCCGGTGGCCCCGGTCGCCCAGTCCGTGACGTACCACGACCCGTGCTACCTCGGCCGGCACAACCGGATCTTCTCCGCGCCGCGCGAGGTGCTCGGGTCGGTGCCCGGCCTCACCCTCACCGAGATGCCGCGCAGCCGCGAGCAGTCGTTCTGCTGCGGTGCCGGCGGGGCGCGGATGTGGATGGACGAGGACCTCGGCAGCCAGATCAACCTCAACCGCACGGACGAGGCCCTTGCCCTGTCCCCCGACCTCGTCACCGCGGCCTGCCCGTTCTGCGTGACCATGCTCACCGACGGCGTCGCGCAGCGCCGGATGGAGGGCGCGGCAGGCGAGTCGGTCGAGGTGCTCGACATCGCCGAGGTGCTCCTGCGCTCGGTCAGACCCGACCTCGACGACCCAGCACCATCCGGGGCCGCCACCACGACCACGCCCGACCTGTGAGGACCACGATGACCGACACCGCCACGACCGACACCGCGACGACCGCCCCGGAGCCGGTCGGCCACTTCGGCGGAGCGGGGCTCGACCTGCCGAGCCTGAACCTCATGCTCGAGGCGCTCGACGACTTCGTCGACGCCTCGCTCTCGCCCGATCTCCAGCTCGAGCTCGACCATGAGGACCGCTGCCCCGAGGACATCGTGAGGGCCATGTCCGACCCCATGACGCTCGGTGTCCAGCTGGTCTTCATCCCCGAGCAGTACGGCGGGATGGACGGTGGCGCCTTCGACTCCTACCGGGTCTGCGAGGTGATGGCGCGCAAGGACATCGGCCTTGCCACAGCCGTGTTCGCGACCTTCCTCGGCTCGGACCCCATCGTCGTCGGGGCCACCGAGGAGCAGAAGAAGGAATGGCTCGGGGCCATCGCAGAGCAGGGTGTCGTGTTCGCCTACGGCGCCACGGAGCCGGATGCCGGCTCCGACCTGGGTGCCATGACGACGACGGCCACCCCCGTCACCGACGAGGACGGAACGGTCACGGCCTACCGGCTCAACGGCCGCAAGCAGTGGATCTCGAACGGCTCCATCGCGGACTTCTCGACCATCCTCGCCGCGACCCCCGAGGGACCGACCTGGTTCGTCGTCGCCAGGGGCACACCGGGTTTCACCAGCGGCACTCCCGAGGACAAGCACGGGCTGCGGCTGTCCAACACCGCCTCCCTCTTCCTGGACGACGTCGAGGTCCCGGCCGGCAACCTGGTGGGCAGCCGCGGTGGGCTCGGGCTCGTCCAGGCCCAGCAGGTGTTCGGCTACACCCGGCTGATGGTCGCGGCCTTCGGGCTGGGCGGCGGCTGGGAGGCCCTGGACCGGGCCATCGCCTACTCCACGCAGCGCGAGCAGGGCGGCGGCCCGCTCAGCGAGAAGCAGGGCTTCACGCACAAGCTCATCGTCCCGCACGCCGTGCGCCTGGAGGCGGCGCGCGCCTTCATGGAGGACACCGCCGACCGGCTCGACCGTGGCCTGGGCGACAACGGTGCGATGAACACCGAGGGCGCGATCGCCAAGTACATGGCCACCGAGGCCGGGAACGCCGCGGCTGACGCCGCGATCCAGGCCCACGGTGGCTACGGCTACACGCGGCCCTACGTCGTGGAGAAGATCCGCCGTGACGTGCGGATCACGACGATCTACGAGGGCACCTCGGAGATCATGGAGATGACCATCGGCCGGGGCCGCTGGCAGGAGCACCTGAAGTCCGGTGGCCGCCACTACGTCGACATGGCCACCGAGATGACCTCGCTGCACGCCCGAAACCCGCTCGTCGGCGCCGACGCCGCATCGCTCGCGGCGACGGCCCTCGCAGTCGTCCTCGACTGCTGCCGGGTTGGACGCCTCACCCGCAACCAGCACATCCTCTTCCGGATCGGCGAGCTCATCGCCACGACCGAGACCGCCGTCGTGTTCGCCCAGGCGGCGGACCGGGCGATGGCGGGCCGGCGCTTCGAGAAGTCCCCGACCCGGTTCACCGGTGACGCCCTCGCCGCGATGTCCCGGGTCTTCGCCCGGGAGTCCGCCCAGAAGGTCGCCCTCGACGGTTCCCGGTGGGTCGCCGGCGCGCTGGACGCGGACAGCCCCGTCCTCGCCGGCCTCGACGGCATCCCGGCCGATGCCATTCGTGCCGCCCAGGCCGGCCTGATCACCGACATGGGTCTGGTGGCGGACGTCCTGTACGACCGCACCCCGGCCTGACGCCACCACGGCCGACCCAGCACCACGACCACGCCCGCCCTCGACCCGCACACCCACACCGATTCGGACTCCACCATGACGCACCACGAGAGCCACCCCGTCGCCGTCGTCGGCCTGTCGGCGATCATGCCCGACGCACCCAGCAGTGACGCCTTCTGGCAGAACATCACCACAGGCAGGTACTCGATCTCGCAGACGCCGGACGACCGTTGGGACCGAGCCCTGTACTACGACGAGGACCACAGCGTTCCGGACAAGACGTACAGCCTGATCGGTGGCTGGGTGCGCGAGTTCGACTGGAACCCGCGGGCGTGGCGGTTGCCGGTGCCCCCCATGGTCGCGGCACAGATGGACGAGGGCCAGCGGTGGGCGATCTCCGCCGCGCGGGCGGCACTCACGGATGCCGGCTGGCCGGGCTGGCCGGTGGACAGCGACCGGGTCGCGGTCATCCTGGGCAACGCACTCGGCGGCGAGAAGCACTACCAGTCGAGCATGCGGATCCGGTTCCCGGAGATGCTGCGGCGCCTCGAGCAGTCGGCGACGCTCGGTACGCTCGCCCCGGAGACCCGCGAGCGGATCCTCGAGGAGACGCGGCGCGGCTACCTCGACAACCTCTTCTCGATCACCGAGGACACCATGCCCGGTGAGCTCGCGAACGTCATCGCCGGCCGGGTCTCGAACCTGTTCAACCTGCGTGGGATGAACTACACCACGGATGCTGCGTGCGCCTCGGGCCTGGCCGCCCTGAACTCGGCCGTCACCGGCCTGGGCGACCACCAGTTCGACGCCGTCGTCACCGGCGGGCTCGATCGCAACATGGGCGTGGACGCGTTCGTGAAGTTCTGCAAGATCGGCGCGCTCTCGGCCACCGGCACCAGGCCGTTCGACGCCGGGGCCGACGGCTTCGTCATGGGTGAGGGTGCCGCCATGTTCGTGCTCAAGCGGCTCGAGGACGCCGAGCGCGACGGGGACCGCATCTACTCCGTCATCCTCGGCGTCGGCGGCTCCTCGGACGGCAAGGGCAAGGGCATCACCGCGCCGAACCCGGTGGGCCAGCAGCTTGCCGTCCAGCGCGCCTGGGAGCGCGCCGGGGTCGACCCCTCGACGGCCGGGGCCGTGGAGGCACATGGGACCTCCACCCGGGTCGGAGACGCCTCCGAGCTGACCAGCCTCGCCGCCGTCTTCGGCGGCTCCGGAGCCGCTCCCCGCTCGATCGCCCTCGGTTCGGTGAAGTCCAACATCGGCCACCTCAAGGCCGCCGCAGGAGCCGCGGGCCTGTTCAAGATGGTGCGGTCGCTCCACGAGAAGCAGCTCCCGCCGAGTCTCAGCTTCGTCGACCCCAACCCCAACGTCGACTGGGACACCCTCCCCTTCGCAGTCACCACCGAGCTGCGCCCCTGGTCGCAGCCCGCAAACGACGTGCGCCGCGGGGGCGTCAGCGCCTTCGGGTTCGGCGGCACGAACTTCCACGTCGTCGTCGAGGAGCACGTCCCGGGTCGCCACCGCCCGCCGGCGAGGAGCTTCGCGTCCGCGAGCATCCCGGTTGCGGCACCCGCCCCGGCAGCCGACGGCGCTGGAGCGGGCGCGTCCGGCGCCCCGGAGAAGGCGCCCTTGCGCGGCGCCCTCGTCCTCGGTGGCCGCGACGACGCCGACCTCGCCTCGCAGGTGCAGGCCGCCCTGGCGCAGGCCCGCGCCGGCGTCACGCCCCCCCGCACCGCGCCGAACCCGTCGCTGGCGTCTGCCGCCGTCCGGGTTGCCGTCGACCACACCGACGCACCCGATCTCGCGACGAAGCTCACCAAGCTCGCCAACGCCTTCGCCTCGGGCAACCCGGCGGCGTTCAGGCTGCTGCGCCAGCAGGGCATCTTCCTCGGGCGTGGCCCCGCGCCCCGGGCCGCCTTCCTCTACACCGGCCAGGGATCGCAGTACGTCAACATGCTCAAGTCCCTGGCCGCGCAGGAGCCGGTGGTCAAGGCGACCTTCGACGAGGCGGACCGGGTGATGACCCCCCTGCTGGGGCGGCCCCTGACGTCGTTCATCTTCGTCGACGGCGACGACCCGGCTGCCGTGCAGACCCTCAACCAGCAGCTCATGCAGACCGAGATCACCCAGCCGGCGGTGCTCGCCACCGACATCGCGCTCACCCGGCTGCTCGCGGCCTACGGGGTGCAGCCCGACATGGTCATGGGGCACAGCCTCGGCGAGTACGGCGCCCTCGTCGCAGCCGGTTCGCTCACGCTCGACAGCGCCCTCGAGGCGGTCAGCGCCCGTGGCCGGGAGATGACCAAGGTGTCAGTCGCCGACAACGGCGCGATGGCAGCGGTGTTCGCGCCGATGGCCGACATCCAGCGGGTCGTGGACTCGGCCGACGGGTACGTCGTCATCGCGAACATCAACAGCACGAGCCAGGCCGTGGTCGGCGGTGCCACCGACGCCGTCGAGCGGATCGTCGAGCGGTTCATCGCCGAAGGGTTCACCGCCACCCGGATCCCGGTCAGCCACGCCTTCCACACCTCGATCGTCGCCCCGGCATCCGGGCCCTTCGTCGACGCGCTGCGCCGGCTCGACCTCAGGCCCCCGACGAAGCCGGTCGTCGCCAACGTGACCGGTGACTTCTACCCCCAGGGCGCCACGGCCGAGACGGTGCTGGAGTACGCGGGGAGGCAGATCGCCTCACCCGTGCAGTTCGTCAAGGGTCTGCAGACCCTGTATGCCGCAGGTGCCCGGGTCTTCGTCGAGATCGGTCCGAAGAAGGCGCTGCACGGCTTCGTCGAGGATGTCCTCGGCTCGGAGCACGACGACGTCGTCGCGCTCTTCACCAACCACCCGAAGGTGGGAGACGACGTGGCATTCAACCAGGCCCTGTGCGGCCTCTACGCGGCCGGCATCGGCCTGGACCGGCACGCGGCACCGGCGGTCCCCGTCGGGTCTGCAGCGGCCCCCGTGACCCCCCCGGCCGCCGCTCCAGCGGCCGCCGCGGCGCCGGCCGCCGCACCTCGGACAGCCACTGCCCTGGGCGTTCCTGCCGACGACACGATCCGCGAGCTCGGCCTGCTCTTCGCCGACGTGCTCGCGAAGGGCATGCACGTGTACGCCGGGACGGGCGCCACTGCACCTCAGCCGGCTGCGCCACCGGCCCCGGCGCTGGAGCCGGGCCGGCCGGCTGGCCGGCCGGGTCTGGAGCCGGTGGTCATCTCGGGTGCGGCCCTCGGGCTGCCCGGCACCGAGCAGACCTTCGACGACGACAACGTGGCCAGGATCCTTGCCGGTCAGAACTTCATCTCGGTCCTCGGCGACGACGCGCGTCGCCGGATGGCCGACATGCGCATCACCCGGCTGGTCAAGGACGCGGCCTCGGGCGGCGGCAGCTTCGCCACCATCGACGACCCCGCCGACGTCATCAAGCTCGCCGGGGTGCACGCACCCCTCGACGTGGTCGAGCAGTTCGGGGTCGACAAGGCCCGCGACGAGGCCCTCGACACCACGACGCGGTTGGCCATCGGGGCCGGGTTCGACGCGATGCGCGACGCCGGCATCCCGCTCGTCATGAGCTACAAGACCACGACGCTGGGCACCCAGCTCCCCGACCGCTGGGGGCTGCCGGAGGCGCTGCGGGACGAGACCGGAGTCATCTTCGCCTCGGCCTTCCCGGGCTACGACCGGTTCGCCGAGGCCGTCGAGGGCTACGCGCTCGACCGCGGCCGCCGCGAGGGCCTGCTGGCCGTCGAGGGCCTGCGCGCCCGGATGAGCGAGGACGACCCGGCCGCGGCCGAGGTCGAGGCGCTCGCCGCCGAACTGCGCGAGACCCTCGGGAGTGAGCCCTACCAGTTCGACCGGCGCTTCCTCTTCCGGGCCCTGTCGATGGGGCACTCCCAGTTCGCCGAGATCATCGGCGCTCGTGGCCCGAACACCCAGGTCAACGCCGCGTGCGCGAGCACCACCCAGGCCCTGTCGCTGGCCGAGGACTGGATCCGGGCGGGCCGGTGCCGCAGGGTGGTCGTCGTCTCCGCGGACGACGCCACGGGCGAGCACCTGCTGCCGTGGGTGACCGCCGGCTTCCTCGCGTCGGGGGCCGCCGCCACCGACGAGCGGGTCGAGGACGCAGCCACGCCGTTCGACCGACGCCGCCACGGCATGGTCGTCGGCGCCGGCGCCGCCGCGTTCGTCGTCGAGTCCGCGGAAGCGGCCCGCGAGAGGGGAATCCAGCCCATCGCCGAGGCGCTCGCCACGGTCACCGCCAACAGCGCCTTCCACGGCTCCCGCCTGGACGTGCAGCACATCTGCGACGTCATGGAGGCGCTGGTCCGTGAGGCCGAAGGGCGCGGCGTCGACCGCCGCGAGATCGCCCCGCGCACGATGTTCGTCTCGCACGAGACCTACACGCCGGCTCGCGGCGGGAGCGCCGCAGCCGAGATCAACGCGCTGCGCCGGGTCTTCGGGCCGGCCGCCAACCAGATCGTCATCACCAACACCAAGGGTTTCACCGGGCACGCCATGGGCGCTGGCATCGAGGACGTCGTGGCCCTCAAGGCGCTGGAGACCGGCATCGTGCCGCCGGTTCCCAACTACAAGGAGCCCGACCCCGACCTCGGCTCGCTGAACCTCTCCCGCGGGGGGCAGTACCCCGTGGAGTACGCGCTGCGGCTCGCCGCCGGCTTCGGGTCCCAGGTCGCCATGTCGCTGCTGCGGTGGACCCCCGTCCCTGACGGCCAGCGCCGGGCGCCGGGTGAGCTCGGCTACGCCTACCGGGTCGTCGACCAGGGCGCGTGGCAGCGGTGGCTCGACCGCCTCGCCGGTCACACCGGGAGCCGGCTCGAGGTCGACCGACGACGCCTGCGCGTCGTCGACTCCGGCCCGGCCACCACCCCGGTCGAGCGGTCGGGGCACGTGCCGGTGCCGTATGCCGACCGGCTGGCCCCCACGCGCGGGTTCGCCGCGCCGGCAACACCTGCTGCCGAGGTGACGCCGGCACCGACGTCACCACCGTCGACCGAGCCGGCGGCTGTCGCGGCCGCCGTGGCAGCGGTCGCACCTGCTGCTGCAGCGGCACCAGCGGCGGCGGCACCGGCCGCAGTCGGCGGCGACGACGTGCTGGCAGCCGTCACCGGGATCGTCGCCGAGATGACCGGCTACCCGGCCGACCTGCTCGACCCCGACCTCGACCTCGAGGCCGACCTGGGCGTCGACACCGTCAAGCAGGCCGAGGTCTTCGCCGCCGTCCGCGCCCGGTGGGACCTCGAGCGCGACGACACCGTGCGGCTGCGCGACTTCCCGACCCTCAACCACGTCGCCGGCTGGGTCCGCGGCAAGCTCGGGGTCACGGCGGTCACCTCCCTCGCGTCCGCGTCCCCGGTGCTCTCCGCCTCGCCGCGACCGTTCGGGGAGGGGGACGACCCGATCCTGTCGACGGTCACCCAGATCGTCGCCGAGATGACCGGCTACCCGGCCGACCTGCTCGGACCGGACCTCGACCTCGAGGCCGACCTGGGCGTCGACACCGTCAAGCAGGCCGAGGTCTTCGCCGCAGTCCGGGCCCAGTGGGACCTCGTGCGCGACGACACCGTGCAGCTGCGCGACTTCCCCACCCTCAACCACGTCGCGGCCTGGGTCCGCGGCAGGCTCGGCCTGCCCGCGCCTGCCGTTGGTGCCGTCGCTGTGGTCGCCGCGTCGGTCCCCACAGCGCCAGCACCCGCTCCCGCGGCGGCGACTCCCCCTCTCGCCGCCACCCCGGCAGAGCCCACCGCCGACCCGATCCTCGACACGGTCACCGGGATCGTCGCCGAGATGACCGGCTACCCCGCCGACCTGCTCGACCCCGACCTCGACCTCGAGGCCGACCTGGGCGTCGACACCGTCAAGCAGGCCGAGGTCTTCGCCGCCGTCCGCACCCAGTGGGACCTCGAGCGCGACGACACCCTCCAGCTGCGCGAGTTCCCCACCCTCAACCACGTCGCCGGGTGGGTCCGCACCAAGCTCGGCGCCTCCTCGGACGCGCCGGACGCGCCGGTAGCGACGGCCGCCCCGGACGTCGGGACCACAGGCACGGCATCCGCCGCCGCACCCCACACCGTGGCCGGCGACGTCGACGCGGTGGACG
>DASQEZ010000308.1:0-6645 GCA_035633415.1 Ornithinibacter sp.
GCCCCGGCGAAGGCGGTCAGCACGTCGTCGTGCATCTCGTCGACCCAGCGCACCGGAAAGGCACCTCGCGCGGACCAGGGCGTTCGTGGTGGAGGACGTGTGGTCGTGGATGTGGAGGGTGAGGCTGGGGGCGGGGTGTCCGCAGACCGGCAGACAGCAGTGAGGGGTAGGCCGACGGTAGCCTCGTCCGGCATGGCGGAGATCATCACGGTGGGCAGCTGGGAGATAGGGACCGAGCACTACGACGCGGAGGGAATGAAGCACGATCTGCGCGTGCGACTCACGGGGCGCCTACCTGGCGGCGTCCGAGCGGTGAAGCTCCTGGAGGGCGATCACTGGCCTCACTGGAGCCGGTGGCCTCTGACTGATGGCCCCAACGTCCGCAACCAGCTCGGGGACGTCCTGACTCTCGGCCGGGTCCTTGACGTTTCGCGGCAGGAGGCCCTCGACGCGCTCGACGAAGCGCTGAGGGCGCTGCAGAGCGAGTAGCCACGCCGGTTTGGCGCGCCCCGGGGAGACGGCGGGCCTCGACCCGGGGCGCTGGGCCCACGTGCCCGGGGGGGTGGGCGCATGGACCTGCCGTCGATTCTGGCAGGCCTCGTCGGGTCGTGTCAGCCGGTCCTGCGACGCTGTAGAACGTGTGGACCCACACCCTTGCCGACGTCGACCCACAGCGCGACCAGGACGAGGAGGCATGGGCGCGCGAGCAGGCAGCGCGACGCTGGCGGACGTCGGCGGCCGGCCCGGGCCCGTGGATCGAGCTCGAGGGGCGCCGGGTGCGGCGGTGGAGCGTGCGCCGGCATACGCCAGACCAGCCCCCGGGACGACGAGGTCGACCCACTCGACCTCGAGCGCGGCCGCGTCGGGCGTGTGGATCGCGCCGTGGGCGAGGCACGGTGCGAGGCGCTGCGTCGCGGCGGCCGAGTCGTCGGCGAGTGCCCATGCGAGACGTCCGCGCCAACCGGACACGAAGCGGCCCCTCATCCGCATTTCTGCAGGTGAGGGGCCGCTGTGTGGTGGTGGATGTGGAGGGACTCGAACCCCCGGCCTCTCGCGTGTGAAGCGAACGCTCTAACCAACTGAGCTACACATCCGTGCCGTGCGGCCTGCCGAGGATATACGGCATCCCGGGGCTCGCGGAAATCGGGATGCCGGTGACGCGGGTGGCGCTGGGCTACAGGCCGGCGTTCGCCTCGAGCCACGTCGTGACGGCATCGGGCACGAAGCCGGGCACCCCCGAGAACCACATGACGAGCCACAGCGCCCCGGCGACGACCAGAGCGGTGCCCAGGCCGACGAGCGCCTTGACCCACCAGGACTGCTCCTTGATCCACTGCTCCCAGGCCCGCACCTTCGCCTTGACGAAGTCGAGCAGCTTCGCCGCCGGCTCGAACTCCGACGCCCAGATCGCGATGCCGAGGATGACGATGAGCCAGCCCGGCCCGGGCAGCGGCACGAGGGCGAATCCGCCGAGCACGAGCACGAGGCCGACGGCGAAGACGACGACCCGGTAGATGGTGAGCCAGGTGGGGTTGGCGCGGATCCGGCGGCGCCAGGCCCAGTCCTTGTCGTCGTCGCTCGGGTCGCGCAGCAGGCGGTTGGTGTGGGGCTCGTGCCCGGAGTCCGGCGTCACGGGTCGACCTCCTTCGCGGCGTGCCGGGCCCACACGTCGGCCACCCGCGTGGTGACCGGGCCCGGCGCGGGCAGCGCGCGCCCGTCGACGGCGGAGACCGGGAAGACGTCCTTGATCGAGGACGTGAGGAACACCTCGTCGGCACGCTCCAGGACATCGAGCGGCATGGCCTCCTCGGCGACCTCGACCCCCTCGTGGGCGCACCACTCGAGCACGAGCTCGCGGGTGACCCCGGCGAGGCACCCGCTCGAGAGCGGCGGCGTGCGCACGACGCCGTCGAGCACGACGAAGACGTTGCTGCCGGTGGCCTCGCACAGCTCGCCCCGGGTGTTGGCGAAGAGCGCCTCGAGGGCCCCCCGCTCCTGGGCGGCGGCCAGGGCGATGACGTTGTCGGCGTACGACGTCGTCTTGAGCCCGGCCGTGGCCGCCCGCTCGTTGCGCACCCACGGGACGGTCACGACGGAGCCGTGGGCCGGGGGCCGGGCGTGCGGAACGGCGGTGACGATGTGGGTGAGGTCGGAGTCGTGGCGGTCCGACCCGAGCGGACCCCGCCCCGCGGTCACGGTGACGCGCAGGCGGCCGAACTCGACCGGCTCGCCGGCGAGCACGGCGCCCATCCCCTCACGGATGCGGTCGTGGTCGGCGGGCGGCAGGCCCAGGCCCGCCATCGTGCGGTCCAGCCGGCGCAGGTGGCGCGTGACCGCGAACGGCACGCCCCGATCGACCTTGGCCGTCTCGAACGCACCGTCGCCGACGGTCACCCCGTGGTCGACGGCACTGACCGCGGGGGCGTCGGCATCGACGAGCCTCCCGTCGACCCACACCCTGATCTCACTCATGCGTCACACCCTTCCATGCGCCGCGCCCTCCCCCGTGGCGAGACCCACGAGACGCGCCGCCTTGAGCTCGGTCTCCTCCCACTCACCAACGGCGTCGCTCGCCCAGGTGATCCCGGCGCCCGTGCCGAACCGAAGCACCCGTGCGCCGCGCGCGTCGCGGGCGGCCCAGAACGTGCGGATGCCGACCGCGAGCTCCGCCTCGTCGCGGTCGGCGTCGACCCACCCGACCGCGCCGCAGTACGGCCCCCGTGGGGCGGGCTCGAGGTCGGCGATGGCCTGGAGCGCGGTGTGCTTCGGTGCCCCGCTCACCGACCCGGGCGGGAAGCTCGCGGCGAGCAGCTCGGGCCATCCCACGCCCTCGCGCAGGCGCCCCGAGACGTCGGAGACCAGGTGCACGAGGCCGGGGTGCTCCTCGACGCGGCACAGGTGGTCGACCTCGACCGAGCCCGGCCGGCTCACGTGCCCCAGGTCGTGGCGCACGAGGTCGACGATCATGACGTTCTCGGAGTAGTCCTTGGCGAGGAGCCCGTCGGCGGTGCGCGCCGTCCCCTTGATCGGCCGGGAGGTGACCCGGTCGCCGTGCCGCACGAGGTACGCCTCCGGTGAGGCGCACACGACCTCCAGGCCGGCCTCGGGCAGGTCGATCGTCGCGGCGTAGGGCGCCGGGTTCCCCGCCGCGAGGAGGGCACCCAGGTCGCTGATCTCGGCGTCCTCGGGCAGGTCGTGCTCCATCACCCGGCAGAGGTTGACCTGGTACACCGTGCCGGCCGCGATCCGGCGGCGCACCTCGGCCACGCCCTCGAGGTAGGCCGCCCGGCCCAGGCTGGTGCGCCACGCGCCGGGAAGAGCGGGCCACCGCGCGGCGCCGACCGCGCGACCCGGGGCGCCCACGGCACCGGGCCCGCGTCGCACCTCGTCCATCCGCACCGCCGTGAGCCCGCCCTCGAAGGTGAGCACCACGACCCAGAAGCCGCTCGTGAGGTCGCCCGCGTCGTGGCTGACGGCGCGGACGCCGCGGGCCATGCGCGACCCGAACCTCGCCTCCGACACGCCCCGCATCGTATGCGGCGGGGCGCCCGAGCAGGTGCCGAGCAGAGCTCAGGTGCTGCGGACGACCAGGTCGGCACGGTCGAACGTCGAGCGCACGAACGCCGCGTTGGGGACGTCGACGGCCTCGACCCAGGCCGCTGCCCGCTCGGGCGGCTTGCCGAACTCGACGTGGCGCGCCACGAGCCGGGCCATGCGCACGTCGGGGTCGACCTCGACGGCCCACACCTCGTCGACCAGCCGGCGCACCGCCGACCACGGGCCGTCGTCGACGAGCAGGTAGTTGCCCTCGGTGACGACGACCTCGGTGCCCGCGGGCACCCCGATGGCGCCGGCCACCGACTCCTCGATCGACCGGTCGTAGGTCGGAGCCCACACCGTGTGCGGGCCGGCGTCGCGCAGCCGCGCCAACAGTGCCGCGTACCCGGCTCCGTCGAAGGTGTCGATGGCGCCCTTGCGGTCCGCGCGGCCGAGCGCGGCGAGGGCGACGTTGGCGAGGTGGAAGCCGTCCATCGGCACCAGCACCGCCGTCGTGCCCCGCTGTTGCAGGCCCGCCACGAGGGATGCCGTGAGCGTCGACTTGCCCGCGCCCGGTTCTCCCGTGACGCCGACGACGACAGGCCGGCCCGCACCGCTGCGGGCCCGCAACGCCAGGACCCGGTCCACGAGCGTGGCGAGCGTGGGGGCGTACTCACCCGGCTGAGCGGTCTGCCCCGTCATTTCGTGCGCCCGCCGGCGAACTGCGACACCACGATCGCCACGATCGTGACGAGGAAGACCTGGCCGAGCACGGCTTCGGACGAGACGAGCAGCCGGGACAGCTCGGTGGTGGGCACGACGTCGCCGATGCCGAGCGTCGACATCGTCGTGAGGCTGAGGTAGGTGAAGGTGCTCGACTCCTGAGGCCCCCCGAACGCCGGGACCGAGCTCCACACGTCGACCGCCTGGAACAACGCCGCGTACGCCACGCCGATCTGCAGGTAGGCGGTGATCGCGCCGAGCACCGTGCGACCACCGACCACCGTGTGCTGGGCGATCCGGCGGATGACGATGATCGGCACCACGATGACCAGGACGAGCCACAGCGGGTCGGCCGCGCGGGGGGGGACGCCGATGAAGGAGCTCTCACCGGCGACCACCTCGACGAGGGACAGGAAGGCCAACAGCCCGACGGCCACCAGGACCGCGACCGTCACCACTCGACGGCCCCGGCGCCGCATCCCGGTCGCCCGGGCGGCCGCGAGCAGGGCCGCACCGCTCATCGCGTGGCCGAGGAGGGAGTCACCGTACGACGAGTCGACGTTGATCAGCGAGGACACGACGATCGTGGCGATGACGAAGAACAGCACGACGCCGAACCGGTCGACCGGGTCGGCCCGCCACTCCTGCCAGAGCCGGATCGGCCACGGCCCGACAGCACGCACCGCGGTCGCACCGGTGCCTGGAGGGGGCTCGACCGGGCCCGCCGTCTCGGAGTGGTCGGTGCTCACCAGCGCTCCTCGTCGGTGGCGCCACCACGGCGGCGGCGCGGCGGGCCCAACCTATCGCCACCTCCGGCGCGGGCTCCGCGGCGCGCCGCGTCGGGCCCAGGTGGGACCGCTGCCCCGACGACGAAGGCCCACCACGGGTGTGGTGGGCCTTCGTCATACGGGTGGACGCGAGAGGACTCGAACCTCCGACCCCCACCGTGTCAAGGTGGTGCGCTAACCAGGCTGCGCTACGCGTCCGTGGGGTACTGCTGCTCTGCGGGTACTACTCGAGGTGGAGACGGGATTTGAACCCGTGTACGCGGCTTTGCAGGCCGCTGCCTCGCCTCTCGGCCACTCCACCGTGGGGGCGGCTACACCCTCCGAGCGGATGACCGGGTTCGAACCGGCGACCTCAACCTTGGCAAGGTTGCGCTCTACCAACTGAGCTACATCCGCGCGCGCCGTGGCTCTCTCGAAACCCCTTTGGCGTGCTCGCAGACATTATCCGATCGCCGTGACGATCTCCAAACCGGTGCCCCCCGTGCCCGCAGGACGGGGCTCAGCGGTCGACGTCGACCCGCTGCCCGGCATCCACGGGGTGCCCCGAAGGAGCGGCGGGCCTCGACGCGCCGGAGCTGCCGGAGCCTGACATCGGGGTGATCGGCGCGCGGGCGGCCTCGCGCAGGCCGGACAGGCCCAGGTCGTCGTCGTTCGTGCCGTAGCCGTCGAACGGGTCGTCCCAGCCGGGCGGGCGCCCCTCACGGTCCGCGCGGCGCCGCCGCAGCTCGCCGACCCAGGCGCCGAGCCGCTCGTGCAGGCTGCGCTCCTCCTCGTGCGGCCACATCTCGCGGATCGCCGCGTTGGAGGCGGCCCCGATGAGCACGGAGATCGCCAGCGCGTACAGCCAGATCAGCAGCACGATCGGCGCCGAGAGCGGCCCGTAGATGGACGTGCCGCCCAGGGACGCGGCGATCGTCCCGCGCACGACATAGGACGCGATCACCCACAGCACGAGGGTCACCAGGGCACCGGGCACGTCGCGCAGCCACGGTGAGCGTCTCGGGGTCGACACGTGGTAGAGGCTGGTGAGGCCTCCCACGGTCAGCAGCGTGACCAGCGGCCAGTAGAGCACCATCAGGGCGTCCCACGGTTCGGGGAGGATCTCGCGCAGCAGCGTCGGGCCCAGCAGGACGAGAGGGATGGTGACGATGCCGAGGGCGAGGGCGAGGAGGTACAGCGAGAAGGACAAGGCTCGGGTCCGGACGATCCCGCGCACGCCGGACTGGCCGTACATGATGGAGATGGTGTCGACGAAGACGTTGAGGGCCCGCGAACCCGACCACAGCGAGAGCAGGAAGCCCAGCGAGAGAAGGTCGAAACGCGGGCCGCTGGCGACGTCCTGGATCGTGGGGAGCAGGGTGCCGCTGATGACGTCCTCGGTGAGGAACCGCGCGGCGTAGGCGTTGATCGACTCGACCACGGCGTCGACCCGAACCGGGCCGAGCGCGTTGCCCACGAATCCCAGCCCGCCGACCAGCCCGAGGATCAGCGGCGGGAGCGAGAGCAGGGCGAAGAACCCCGCCTCCGAGGCCAGCCCGGTGACGCGGTAGCGCATGCCGATCCTGGTGGTCGAGACGACGAGCCGGGCCAGCGGGAG
>DASQEZ010000309.1:0-3732 GCA_035633415.1 Ornithinibacter sp.
CGAGCCGATGCTCAACCTCGGGACCCCCGAGTGGGAGATGTGGGACGACGGGTGGACCGTCGTCACCAAGGACCGCCGCCGGTCGGCCCAGTTCGAGCACACCATCCTCGTCACGGACTCCGGTCCGCAGATCCTCACCCAGGGAGACGCAGCATGAGCACAGCCAGGCCCCTCGGCATCGACGTCGGCGGCAGCGGTATCAAGGGCGCCCCCGTCGACCTCGACAAGGGTGAGTTCGCCCAGGAGCGCTTCAAGATCGAGACACCCGCGGTGTCGACTCCCGAAGCGGTCTGCGACGTCATCGCCCAGATCGTCGACCGCTTCGACGAGGTGCACGACGGGTCGCCGATCGGCGTGACGATTCCCGGGGTGGTGCAGCGCGGCGTCGTCAAGACGGCCGCCAACATCGACAAGTCGTGGATCGACTGCGAGATCGAGAAGCTGCTCGAGGACCGCCTCCAGCACGACGTCGTCGTCGTCAACGACGCCGACGCGGCCGGGGTCGCCGAGCTGCACTACGGCGCCGCGAAGGGCCAGGACGGCCTCGTCATCCTGACCACCCTGGGCACGGGCATCGGCACGGCCGTCATCAACCGCGGCGTGCTCGTTCCGAACTCGGAGCTCGGCCACCTCGAGATCGACGGCGTCGACGCGGAGACGGTGACGGCGAGCTCGGTCAAGACGCGCGAGGGGCTCGGCTACGAGGAGTGGGCGGTGCGGCTGCAGCGCTACTACCGCCACCTCGAGGACCTGATGTGGCCCGACCTGTTCGTGGTCGGTGGCGGTGTGTCGCGCAAGGCGCACAAGTTCCTGCCGCTGCTCGACCTGCGCACCCCGATCGTGCCGGCGTCGCTCGAGAACGCCGCCGGCATCATCGGCGCGGCCGTGCTGGCGACTCGCACCCAGGAGGAGCGCGGCCGACACCTCGACTGAGGCCCCCGGCTCACTGCCCGCTGCGGAACTCCGTGGGGCCGGCGCCGGCGAGGTCGTGGATGCGGGTGCTCGGTGACCCGAGCTGTCCGGCCTGGTTGAGGTAGAGGCCACGACCGCGGGGCTGGAGCAGGCCGTCGTGCACCGGTACGGCGTGCGGTGCGGCCAGGCGCCGTAGGAAGGCGGTCATCTCCCTGCTGCGCTGCCAGGGCGCCTGGAGGGGGAACGCGAGGACGTCGACGCGGCCCGGCTCGGCATCGAGTGCGTCGCCCGGGTGGAAGAACGACGGCTCACCCTCGGCGTCGAGGCGCACCCCGACGTTGGCGATGCGCGGGATCTCGTCGTGGATGAGGGCGTGCTGCTGGCCGAAGGG
This sequence comes from Ornithinibacter sp., assembly GCA_035633415.1. GTDB lineage: Bacteria > Actinomycetota > Actinomycetes > Actinomycetales > Dermatophilaceae > Fodinibacter. Next base: position 1,304 of record DASQEZ010000309.1, read on the forward strand.
GGTCACCGTGACCGCGCCGACGGTGCTCGAGGCGCCGTCGTGAGAGCGCGCCTCGACCCCGATGCCGGCGAGCACGTCGACGCTGCCGGGGTCGCACAGGACGACTGCCGCGGGGTTGGCGGCGACCAGGGACGGCACCCGCTCGGTGTCGAGGTGGTCGGGGTGCTGGTGCGTCACGAGGACGGCGTCGAGGTCGCGCACCCCGCTCAGGTCGTCGGCGAAGGTGCCCGGGTCGACGAGCACCCGGGTGTCCGCCATCTCGACGAGGAGACAGGCATGGCCGAGGTGGGTGATCCGCATGGACCCACCGTATGCCCGTCAGCCGACCGCGGGCTCGTTGCGCTCGGCCGCCGGGGCGGCGACGGACCTCGACACGATGGCGTCGACGAGGTCGGCGGCGCCCTGCAGGTCGCGTGGGAGCACCGTGGTCCCGGGGGGAGGGGAGGCAAGCGCGAGCGCACCCTCGCCGGCGACGAACATCGGCACGCGTTCCCCCAGCCGGCTCAGCGCCGAGACCCTCGACTCGAAGGCGGAGCGCCGCACCCCGGCGATGACGCACGCGTCGGCGTCACGATGGCGCACGGCATCCGCGACGGCGGTCATCGGGGTGTTGGCGCCGAGACTGACGACGCGCCAACCGCGGGCGTGCAGCATCGCTCCGAAGAGCTCCAGCGGCAGGTCGTGCAGCTCGCGCGGAGGGCAGGCCAGCACCACGGTGCGCACGGGCTCACCCTGAACCGGCATCCGCAGCCCGCCGAGCACGCCGCGGAAGGAGCTCGAGACGAAGTGCTCGTGGAGCACACCGAGCTCACCGCTCTCCCAGCCGTCGCCCACCTCGCGCAGCACCGGAATGACGACCTCGGTGATGGTGACGTCGACACCGCAGACGAGCAGGGACTGGAGCAACGCGTCACGCACCGTGGCACCGTCGAGGGCCCGCACGGCGGCCATGACGGTGCCCCGTGCGGCGTCGTGGTCGACGCCGGTGTGCATGGGCATGGGGTTCCTCTCCGGGGCCTCGAGCGGCCACGGGTGAACGCTACGCAGGCCCGCGGCATTTCCGTGAGCGCGGGTGACCCTGCTGGGCAGCCGACCGACCCCCCGGTGTCGGGCGGACGGCAGGAGGCCCCTACCCTCCCCCGGCGCCGGTCAAACGGGCGGCCTCAGCAACCCCACGGCCGGTCGGCGCCGGCGTCGGTGCTGGCCAGCAGGGTGAGCACCCGCGAGACGGGCAGCGTCAGCGCGGCGGCGAGCTGCTCGGAGGTCAGGTCCTCGCGGGCGGCCCGCAGGGCCTCCTGGCGCAGCCGGCCGGCCTCCCCTGCGCCGTGCGCGAAGCTGCGCTGGAGCCGGTTGGCCGCCAGCGCCCGCTCCACCGGGTCCACCAGCACACGCAGCCGGGCCACGGCGGTCGACCCGTCCCCGGGCCCGGGAGCCGGGTAGGGGCGTACGTGACCAGTGGTGGAGGACCGCTCGACCGTGGTGCTGGCCTCCTCGGCGAGCCTGAGGCATGCCTGGCCCTCACGAGCCGACGTCTTCGGAGGGATGACGCGCAGCACGAGGCGCCGGTTGTCGGTGAGGGTCAGGTCGACGTCGTGCGGGTGCAGGCTCGTGATGAACCAGCCCACCTTCACCGATCCCAGCGGCGACCAGAGCGTCGTGGCGTCGTCATCCCAGGTGCCCACCGTGTACGACAGGCGGGCGATCCGTGCGTGGGTGGCGTCGTGCACGCCGACGTCGAGAAAGGGCACCTCGCGGTGCAGGCTGGTGCTGCGCGGCCACCACACGCCGTCGAGGACGGCGCTGCCGGACGTGCTGGTGAGCACCAGGCGCGCGGGCTGAAGCTCCGCGGCGGGCTCGAGGATCGGTGTGGTGAGTGGGTCGGCGTGGCGCATCGTGCCACTTCCCATCACGGGCGCACTGCGCCCGGGTTGGCGTTCAGCAGGACAGGCGGACCCGAAGCTGGGTCCACGCGAGACGGTCCCTACACCTCGACAGTACGCCGACAGCCGGCCCGGACCCGCTCGAGCGAGCTGGTGGCCGGGCCCCGGGGGACGAGTCGGGCTGTAGGCCGGGATTCGTCCAGCACAACTGATGCCCGTTGACTGTTGTTGGCTGTAGCCCCTCTGACCTGCGCATGTGCCAGATCGACTGTTGACGGGCGATGACGACTTGCGGACGTTGTGAGGACAATCTGAGGACAACGAGGGTGGGTCCGGACGCCACTGTCGCCCACAGCCACCCCGGCTCAGCGACTCACCGACACGTCCGCGTCGGGAGATGAGGGCGAGGCGCGTCGCGTCACCAGCTCCAGCGTGGGCTCGGAATCCGCTCGGTCGGGCGAACCCGGGCGCGATCTCCTTGGTCAGCGCATGGATGCCGGTGACGTCGACGCGGTGCTGATCGCGGCCAGGTACCAGCCGACGGTCACC
>DASQEZ010000310.1:0-18308 GCA_035633415.1 Ornithinibacter sp.
CCTGGGGAAGAACGTCCACGGCAGCGGCGCCAACCTCGACGTCACCGTGCACGCCGGCGCCGGCGCGTACATCTGCGGCGAGGAGACCGCGCTCCTCGACAGCCTCGAGGGCCGCCGCGGCCAGCCGCGCAGCAAGCCGCCGTTCCCCGGCGTCGCGGGCCTGTACGCCCGGCCGACCTCGGTCAACAACGTCGAGTCGATCGCGTCGGTCCCCGGCATCATCCTCGAGGGTGTCGACTGGTTCACCGGCATGGGCACCGAGAAGTCCACCGGCTTCGGCTTGTTCAGCCTCTCCGGTCACGTGAAGAACCCCGGCCAGTTCGAGGCCCCGCTCGGCATCACCATGCGCGAGCTCCTCGACATGGCCGGAGGCATGCGCGACCCCGACAAGGCCCTGAAGTTCTGGACCCCCGGGGGCAGCTCGACCCCCCTGTTCACCGCGGAGCACCTCGACGTGCCGCTCGACTTCGAGTCGGTCGGCGCCGCGGGCTCGATGCTCGGCACCCGGGCCCTGCAGGTGTTCGACGAGACGGTCTGCGTCGTGCGCGCCGTCGACCGGTGGACCGAGTTCTACCAGCACGAGTCGTGCGGCAAGTGCACACCCTGCCGCGAGGGCACCTGGTGGCTCAAGCAGATCACCGGCCGCCTCGAGCACGGGGAGGGCAGCGAGGAGGACCTCGACAAGCTGCTCGACATCTGCGACAACATCCTCGGCCGCAGCTTCTGTGCCCTGGGCGACGGCGCGACCAGCCCGATCACCAGCTCGATCCAGTACTTCCGCGACGAGTACATCGCACACCTCACGCACGGCGGCTGCCCCTTCGACCCGAAGGCGTCGACGCTGTTCGCCAAGGACGACAAGGACAGCGTGCCCGCATGACGACCACGCCCTCGACCACCACGCCCGCCGCGCCCCCCGCGGCCGACCTGGTCACCCTGACGATCGACGACCGGGAGGTGTCGGTCGCCAAGGGCACCCTCATCATCCGGGCCGCCGAGGAGGTCGGCATCGAGATCCCGCGGTTCTGCGACCACCCGGGCCTGGACCCGGTCGGCGCGTGCCGTCAGTGCCTCGTCGAGGTCTGGATGCCCGGCCGCCCCGGCCCCGACGGTGAGCCCGGTGAGCCGACCCAGATGCAGGGTCCTCCCGGCCGGATGAAGCCCCAGGCCTCGTGCACGATGACCGTCGCCCCGGGCATGGTCGTCAAGACGCAGTACACGTCCGAGGGCGCCGACAAGGCCCAGCAGGGCGTCATGGAGCTGCTGCTCATCAACCACCCGCTGGACTGCCCGGTCTGCGACAAGGGCGGCGAGTGCCCCCTCCAGAACCAGGCGATGAGCACCGGCCGCTCGACCTCCCGGTTCGAGGACGTCAAGCGCACCTACCCCAAGCCGATCAACATCTCCTCGCAGGTGCTCCTCGACCGCGAGCGCTGCGTGCTGTGCGCCCGCTGCACCCGCTTCTCCGACCAGATCGCCGGCGACCCGTTCATCGCGCTCGTCGAGCGCGGCGCGCTGCAGCAGGTCGGCATCTACGAGGACCAGCCGTTCGAGAGCTACTTCTCGGGCAACACCGTGCAGATCTGCCCGGTCGGCGCGCTCACCGGTGCGGCCTACCGCTTCCGCTCGCGCCCCTTCGACCTGGTGTCGACCCCCAGTGTCTGCGAGCACTGCGCGAGCGGCTGCGCCCAGCGCACCGACCACCGCCGTGGCACCGTGCTGCGCCGCATGGCGCAGAACGACCCCGCGGTGAACGAGGAGTGGAACTGCGACAAGGGCCGCTGGGCCTTTGCGTACACCTCGGTCGGCGACCGCCTCGAGCTGCCGCAGGTGCGCGGCGCCGACGGCGAGCTTCGCCACGTGTCCTGGCGAGAGGCCCTCGAGACCGCTGCTGCGGGCCTGCAGAACGCACGCGCCGCAGGTGTTCTCGTGGGTGGTCGGGTCAGCGCCGAGGACGCCTACGCCTACGGCAAGTTCGCGCGCACCGTGCTCGGCACCAACGACGTCGACTTCCGCGCTCGCCCGCACTCCGCCGAGGAGGCCGACTTCCTCGCCTCCACGGTGGTGGCCACCGGCCCCGACGGTGGAGCGGTCACCTACGCCGACCTCGAGTCGGCCGGCACCGTGCTGCTCGTCGGCCTGGAGCCCGAGGACGAGAGCCCGATCATCTTCCTGCGCCTGCGCAAGGCGTTCCGCAAGCACCGCACCGCCGTGTACGCCGTGTCACCGGTCGCGACCCGCGGCCTGGCCAAGGTGGGCGGCACGCTCATCCCGACCGCGCCGGGCACCGAGCCCGAGGTGCTGGGCGCCCTCGCCGAGGGCTCCGGCACCGACGTCGTCGTCGCCGCGGGCCGGGGTCTGCGCGACAACGCCGTCGTGCTCGTCGGCGAGCGCCTCGCGCTGGTGCCCGGTGCGCTCAGCGCCGCGGTCGCCCTCGCCGAGGCGACCGGAGCCCGGCTCGCCTGGGTGCCCCGCCGCGCGGGTGAGCGTGGTGCCCTCGAGGCCGGCGCGCTGCCGACCCTGCTGCCCGGTGGCCGCCCGCTGGCCGATGCCGCGGCACGAGCCGAGGTGGCGTCCGCCTGGGGTGTGGAGTCCATCGGCGAGGTCGCGGGACGCGACACCGCCGGCATCCTCGCCGCGGCGGCGGCCGGCGAGATCGACGCCCTCGTCGTCGGTGGCGTCGACCCCGCCGACCTCGGACTGGCGCAGGCCGGCGACGGCCTCGCCCGCGCATTCGTCGTCTCGCTCGAGATCCGCCCGTCGGCCGTCACGGCCGTCGCCGACGTCGTGCTGCCGGTTGCCGCCCACGCCGAGAAGGCCGGCAGCTTCGTCGACTGGGAGGGCCGCGTGCGCACCTTCGAGGCGGCGCTCTCCACCGCCCACGTCAGCGACTACCGCGCGCTCGACATGATCGCCGACGAGCTGGGCGCGTTCCTCGGCACCCGCACCGTGCACGAGGTGCGCTCCGAGATGGAGTCGCTCGGAACGTGGCAGGGCCCCCGCGCCGCGGCCCCGGCCATCGAGCCCGGCGACGTCCCCAGTGTCGAGGACGGGACCCTGGTGCTGGCCACCTGGCGCCACCTGCTCGACCGCGGGTCGCTGCAGGACGGTGAGCCGTTCCTCGCGGGCACCGCGCCGGCACCCGTCGCGCGGGTCTCCGCGTCGACCGCAGGCGGCCTGGGTGTCGTCGACGGCGACGTGCTGACCGTGCGGGCCGGCGACACCACCGTCACCGCCCCGGTGCTGGTGTCCGAGATGGCCGACCACGTGGTCTGGCTGCCGACGAACTCCGTGGGCAGCGACCTGCGGGCCGCGCTCGCCGGCGCGCCGGGAGCACTCGTCTCCGTCACGAAGGAGGAGCAGGCATGAGCTCGCTGCTGGCACTGCCACAGGTGGTCTCGCTCGTCTCCGAGAGCACCGACAACCCGGCCGCCGACTTCAGCGACACGCCACTGTGGCTGAGCCTGGTCAAGGCGCTGTTCATCTTCGTCTACCTGCTCATCTCGACGCTGCTCGTCATCTGGTTCGAGCGCCGGGTCATCGGCCGGATGCAGCAGCGCCCCGGGCCGAACCGCAACGGCCCCTTCGGCCTGCTGCAGACCCTCGCCGACGGCATGAAGTCGATGCTCAAGGAGGACGTTCGCCCCAAGGCGGCCGACGTCTTCGTCTTCACCCTGGCGCCGCTCATCACGGCGACGATGTGCTTCGTGTCGTTCGCGATCATCCCGCTGGCCGGGGAGGTCTCGATGTTCGGGCACACCACGCCCTTCCAGCTCACCGACACCTCGGTCGCGGTGCTGCTGGTGCTCGCGGTCGCGGGCGTCGGCATCTACGGCGTCGTGCTCGCCGGCTGGTCCTCCGGCTCGACGTACCCGCTCATGGGTGGCCTGCGGGCGACGGCCCAGATGATCTCGTACGAGATCGCGATGGGCCTCTCGCTCGTCGCCGTGTTCCTCTACGCCGGGTCGATGTCGACCTCGCAGATCGTGCTGGCGCAGCAGAGCCTGTGGTTCATCATCCCGGCGTTCTTCAGCTTCTTCGTCTACGTCATCACCATGGTCGGCGAGACCAACCGCCTGCCGTTCGACCTCGCCGAGGGCGAGGGCGAGCTCACCGGTGGCTTCCACACCGAGTACGGCTCGATGCGCTTCGCGATGTTCTTCCTCGGCGAGTACATCAACATGTTCACCGTCGCCGCCCTCGCGACGACGATGTTCCTCGGCGGCCCGTCGGCGCCTCCCGGCATCGCGGCGATCAACGACGGCATGTTCAACGAGGGCTGGTGGGGCCTGCTCTGGTTCACCGCCAAGCTGTGGATGTTCATGTTCGTCTTCGTCTGGCTGCGCGGCTCGCTCCCGCGGGTGCGCTACGACCAGTTCATGCGCTTCGGCTGGAAGTTCCTCATCCCCGCCACGCTCGGATGGGTGGTGCTCGTCGCGTTCTTCCGCGCCGGCCAGAACGGCTGGCTCGACTGGTTCGGTGACCTGACCTTCGCCGGCCGCACGTTCCCGGGCAGCTCCCTGATGCTCATCGGCGTGATCGCCGTGCTCGCCCTGGTGCTCGGCTGGATGTGGGACCGCCGGGCCGAGGCCAAGGAGGCCGCGTCGCACCCCACCGTGCCCGAGGAGATCGACCCGTACGCCGGGGGCTACCCCGTGCCACCCCTGCCGGGCCAGCGCCTGCGCGAGCCCACGCTCGATGCACCGGCCCTGGGCTCCGGCAGCGAGACCAAGGAGACCGCCCGTGGCTGACGAGCAGAAGAAGTCCGGCTTCTTCTCCGACCTGTTCGCCCCCGTCGGTGGCTTCGGGGTCACCTTCGCGACCATGTTCCGCAAGGTCGCCACCGAGGAGTACCCCGAGGAGAAGCGCCCGACCCAGCCGCGCTTCCACGGCCGCCACCAGCTCAACCGCCACCCCGACGGTCTCGAGAAGTGCATCGGCTGCGAGCTGTGCGCGTGGGCCTGCCCCGCCGACGCGATCCTCGTCGAGGGCGCGAACAACGACGACACCGAGGGCGGCGCCGGGCGGTTCAGCCCCGGTGAACGCTACGGACGCGTCTACCAGATCAACTACCTGCGCTGCATCTTCTGCGGGCTGTGCATCGAGGCGTGCCCGACCCGGGCGCTCACGATGACCAACTTCTACGAGCTCGCCGACAACAACCGCGCCGACCTGATCTACACCAAGGACCAGCTGCTGGCACCGGTGCAGCAGGGCATGCTCCAGCCCCCGTTCCCGATGGCCGACGGCCTGGAGGAGCGCGACTACTACCTGGGCAAGGTCTCCTCGGCGACCGAGGCGCAGAAGGAGTACGTCGAGCAGCACGCGCGCACGACCGACGACGCGGAGGTGACCTCGTGACCGGCACGGGCGAGGCAGTCCTGTTCTGGATCCTGGGGCCGCTCGCGGTTCTCGGTGCCCTGGGACTGGTGTTCGCGAGGAAGGCCGTCCACGCGGCCATCGGCATGGCGATGACGATGATCATCCTGGGCGTGTTCTACATCGCCCAGGACGCCGACTTCCTCGGGGTCATCCAGATCTTCGTCTACACCGGCGCGGTCATGATGCTCTTCCTCTTCGTGCTGATGCTCGTCGGGGTCGACTCCTCCGACAGCCTCGTCGAGACCCTCACCGGTCAGCGGTGGGCGACCGTCGTGCTCAGCATCGGGCTCGCCGGCATCCTCACCACGGCGATCGGCCAGGCGAACATCGACACCGCGGTCGGGGTCGGCGCGATCAACGCCGAGACCGGCAACGTCACGGCGGTCGCGCAGCTGATCTTCGGTCGCTACGTGTGGGTCTTCGAGATCACGAGCGCGCTGCTCATCACCGCGGCGCTGGGGGCCATGGTGCTGGCTCACCGCGAGCGGTTGGGCCGCGGCCCGAACCAGCGCGAGTGGAGCAAGCGGCGCTTCCGGGACGGCGAGAACCTCGCCGGCCTGCCGGCCCCCGGCGTCTACGCCCGGCACAACGCCGTCGACACCCCGGCCCTCCTGCCCGACGGCACGCCGTCCGAGCTGTCGGTGTCGCGGGTGCTCACCGCGCGTGACCAGAACCTGTCCCCGGAGGTCTACCTGGAGGCCGAGGCGCAGATCGAGCGCGACATGACCGAGGGGAGCGAGAAGTGAGCGTCGTCAACTACATCTACCTGGCGACGATCCTGTTCGCGATCGGCGGAGCCACGGTGCTCACCCGGCGCAACGCGATCATCGTCTTCATGGGTGTCGAGCTCATGCTCAACGCGACGAACCTCGCCTTCGTGACGTTCGCGCGCATCCACGGCAACATCGACGGTCAGGTCCTCGCCCTCTTCGTCATGGTGGTGGCAGCGGCGGAGGTCGTCGTCGGCCTCGCGATCATCATGGCGATCTTCCGTTCCCGCCGGTCGGCCTCGGTCGACGACGCGAACCTGCTGAAGCTGTAAGGAGCACCAGTGACCTCACTCATCTCCGAGGTGGCAGCCGACGCGAGCGGAGCCTCCGCCTACGCGTGGCTGCTCGTCGCGCTGCCGCTCCTCGGTGCCGCGATCCTCCTGCTCGGTGGGCGGCGCACCGACCGGTTCGGGGCCTTCCTCGCGACCGGCCTGTCGTGGGCCTCGTTCGTCGCGGGCCTGGTCGTGCTGCTCCAGCTCGTCGGACTCTCGCCCGAGTCGCGGGCGATGCACGTGGCCCTGTGGGAGTGGATCCCGGCGGGCTCCTTCCAGCTCGACGTCGGGCTGCTCGTCGACCCGCTGTCGATGTGCTTCGTCATGCTCATCACCTTCGTCGGGTCGCTCATCCACGTGTACTCGATCGGGTACATGGAGCACGATCCCGACAAGCGGCGCTTCTTCGCCTACCTCAACCTCTTCGTCGCCTCGATGCTGCTGCTGGTGCTCGCCGACTCCTACCTCCTGCTGTTCGTCGGCTGGGAGGGCGTTGGCCTGGCGTCGTACCTGCTCATCGGCTTCTGGAACTGGAACCCGGCCTACGCGAGCGCCGCCAACAAGGCGTTCTTCGTCAACCGCGTCGGCGACCTCGGACTGCTCATCGCGATCATGCTGATGTTCGTCACCTTCGGTGGTGTCGACTACGCCACCGTCAACGAGGGCGTGGCCAACGCCAACCAGGGCGCCATGACCGCGTTGGGCCTGCTCCTGCTCGTCGGGGCCGCCGGGAAGTCGGCCCAGTTCCCCCTGCAGTCGTGGCTCGGCGACGCCATGGCCGGCCCGACCCCGGTGTCGGCCCTCATCCACGCGGCGACGATGGTCACCGCCGGCGTCTACCTCATCGTGCGGTCCGACGTCATCTACAACGCCACCCCGGACGCCCGCCTGGCCGTGGCCCTGGTCGGCGCGATCACGCTGATCTTCGGGGCGATCGTCGGCTGCGCCAAGGACGACATCAAGAAGGCGCTGGCCGCCTCCACGATGAGCCAGATCGGCTACATGATGCTGGCCGCCGGACTCGGGCCGATCGGTTACGCCTTCGCGATCTTCCACCTGCTCACGCACGGCTTCTTCAAGGCCGGGATGTTCCTCGGGGCCGGGTCGGTCATGCACGGCATGAACGACGGCGTCAACATGAGGCGGTACGGCGCGCTGTCCATGGTCATGAAGATCACCTGGGTCACCTTCGGGCTCGGCTGGCTGGCGATCCTGGGCATCCCGCCGTTCTCGGGCTTCTGGTCCAAGGACAAGATCATCGAGGCTGCGTTCGTCGGTGAGGGCTGGCAGCCCTGGGTGCTCGGTGGGGCCGCGCTCATCGGCGCGGGCATCACCGCCTTCTACATGTCGCGCCTGTTCTTCATGACCTTCCACGGCGAGAAGCGTTGGGACGACGACGTGCACCCGCACGAGTCGCCGCTCACCATGACCGTGCCGATGATGGTGCTCGCCGTGGGCTCCGCCTTCCTGGGCCTGATCCTCGGTCCGACAGGGGTCATCACCAGCTGGCTGGAGCCCGTCGTCGGTGAGACCCCCGAGGACCACCCGGTCATGCCGATCTGGCTGATCATGGTGCTGACCCTGGCGCTGGTCGTCGCCGGCATGGTCTTCGCGTGGCGCCGCTACGGCGCCGACGTCGTCCCCGAGGTCGCACCCAAGGGCTCGGCGCTCACCCGCGCCGCCCGGCAGGACCTCTACCAGGACGCTCTCAACGAGGGGCTGTTCATGCGGCCCGGCATCCACCTGACCCGCGGGCTGGTCTTCGCGGACGCCCGTGGCGTCGACGGAGCCGTCGGCGGGCTGGCCGCTCTCGTCGGCGGGTTGTCCTCGAGGCTGCGTCACCTCCAGACCGGCTACGCCCGGTCGTATGCCCTGACGATGCTCACCGGTGTCGTCACCATCCTCGGCGCTCTGTGGGTGATCCAGTGAACTCCCTGCCCCTGCTCACCCTGATGATGGTGGTGCCGCTGCTCGGTGCCGTCGTCGTCGCCGCGCTGCCGGGGAACTCCGCGCGCCACGCGAAGCCGGTCGCGCTGGGCTTCTCACTGGTGACCCTGCTGCTCGCCGGGCTGGCGTGGGTGCGGTTCGACGCAGACGCCACCGAGCAGTTCCAGCTCGCCGAGGTGCACTCCTGGATCCCCCAGTTCGGCGTCTCGTACGCCCTCGGCGTCGACGGCATCGCCCTGTCGCTCATCGTGATGGCGGCCATCCTCGTGCCGGTCTGCCTGCTCGCCGCGTGGAACGACGTCACCGACGAGGGCTCCGGGCGCGAGAAGCGCTACTTCGCGCTGATGCTCGTGCTCGAGGCGTTCATCGTCGGCGTGTTCGCCGCGACCGACGTGTTCCTGTTCTACGTCTTCTTCGAGGCGATGCTGATCCCGGTGTACTTCCTCATCGGGCTCTTCGGCGGTCCGCGCCGGCAGTACGCCGCGGTGAAGTTCCTCCTGTTCTCGCTCGCCGGTGGGCTGGTCATGCTCGTGTCGGTCATCGCGACCTATGTGGTGGGCCCCGGTGGCGAGGACGGCTTCCTCATCTCGAGCCTCACCGGCAACCTCGACGCGTCGACCGACGTGCTCCGCTGGATCTTCGTCGGGTTCTTCATCGCCTTCGCCGTCAAGGCGCCGATGTGGCCGGTGCACACCTGGCTGCCGGATGCCGCGACCGAGGCCCGCCCCGCCACCGCGGTGCTGCTCGTCGGCATCCTCGACAAGGTCGGCACCTACGGGATGATCCGCTTCTGCCTCCAGCTGTTCCCGGAGGCCTCGCAGTGGGCGACGCCGGTCGTCATCACGCTGGCCGTGATCTCGATCGTCTACGGCGCGCTGCTGGCCATCGGGCAGACCGACATGATGCGCCTGATCGCCTTCACCTCGATCAGCCACTTCGGCCTCATCGTCCTCGGCATCTTCGCGCTGACCAGCGTCGGTGGCGCCGGGTCGACCCTGTACATGGTCAACCACGGCTTCTCGACCGCCGGGCTGTTCCTCCTGGCGGGGTTCCTCGTCGCCCGCCGCGGCTCCAAGCGGATCCCCGACTACGGCGGCTGGCAGCGGGTCACCCCGGTGCTCGCCGGCACCTTCCTCGTGGTCGGGCTCTCCAGCCTGGCGTTGCCGGGCCTGGCGTCGTTCGTGTCGGAGTTCCTCGTGCTGCAGGGCACCTTCATGCGCTACCAGGCCGCCGCCGTCATCGCGACCTTCGGCACCATCCTGGCCGCGCTGTACATCCTGCTGATGTACCAGCGCACCATGACCGGGCCGAAGCCGAGCTTCGCCGAGGGTGAGACACCACGCGACCTGTCCGTGCGCGAGAAGGTCGTCGTCGTGCCGATCATCGCCTCGTTCATCCTGCTCGGCTTCTTCCCGAAGCCGGTCCTCGACATCCTCAACCCGGCCGTGGACCGGACGCTGGTGTACGTCGGCGTCACCGATCCCACGCCGACCAACGCCTCCGGGAGCGCGAAGTGAACCCCGCCGAGTTCCAGCAGGTCGACGTCGACTACGCCGCCGTCGCCCCGATGCTCATCATCGTGGCGGGCGCGCTCGTCGGGGTGCTCGTCGAGGCCTTCGCGCCCCGCCGCAGCCGGCACGGCATCCAGGTCTGGTTGACCACGCTGGTGCTGCTGGCGGCGTTCGCGGCCCTCCTGGTCTGGTCGCGCACCTCGATGACCGTCACCCTGGGCGGCTCCGTCGTCGTCGACGGCGTCTCGGTGTTCCTCATGGGCGCGCTGCTGCTGCTCGCGGTCATCAGCGTGCTCATCATGGCCGAGCGGTTCGGCGGCACCGGCGCCGACGCGTTCACCCCGATGGGCGCCTCGACCCCCGGGTCCAACCAGGAGGACATCGCCACCCGCGCCGGCTACGCGACCTCCGAGGTCTTCCCACTCACCCTCTTCGCGGTGCTGGGGATGATGGTCTTCCTCACCGCCAACGACCTGATCACCATGTTCGTCGGCCTCGAGGTGCTCTCGCTGCCGCTGTACGTCATGACCGGCCTGGCCCGCCGTCGCCGTCTGCTGTCGCAGGAGGCCGCGCTGAAGTACTTCCTGCTGGGGGCCTTCTCCAGTGCGTTCTTCCTCTTCGGCGCCGCGCTGCTCTACGGCTACTCCGGGTCCTCCGACCTGCGCGCGATCGCGGGCGCGATCACCACGGCACCCGGGGACCTAGACGGCCTGCTCGTGCCCGGCGTGGTGCTGGTGCTCGTGGGCCTGCTCTTCAAGGTCGGCGCCGTGCCCTTCCACTCGTGGACCCCCGACGCCTACCAGGGCGCGCCGACCCCGGTCACCGGCTTCATGGCCGCCTGCACCAAGCTCGCGGCCTTCGGTGTCATCCTGCGGTTCGCCTTCGTCGGTGTCGGTGCCAGCCGGTGGGACTGGCAGGGCGGCGTCTACGTCATCGCGGTGCTCACCATGGTCGTCGGGGCGGTGCTCTCGGTCACCCAGACCGACGTCAAGCGCCTGCTCGCGTACTCCTCGATCGCGCACGCGGGCTTCATCCTGGTCGGCGTGCTGGCCTTCTCGCAGGCCGCGATCGGCGGCGTGATGTTCTACCTGGTCGCCTACGGCTTCGCGACCGTCGCCGCGTTCGGTCTGATCGCGATGGTGCGCCAGGGTGGCTCGGAGGCCTCACACCTGTCGCAGTGGGCCGGGCTGGGACGCAACCACCCCGTGTTCGCCGCGGCGTTCTCGTTCCTCCTGCTCGCCTTCGCCGGCATCCCGCTGACCTCGGGCTTCACGGCCAAGTACGCGGCGTTCGCCCCTGCGGTGGCCGCCGGTGCGGGCGGCGTGGTGCTCGTGCTCATCGCGGTGCTGGCGTCGGCCGTCACGGCGTTCGTCTACGTGCGCCTCATCGTGCTCATGTACTTCACCGAGCCGACCGGTGACGACGTCGTCGTGCTGACGCCGTCGATCGGCTCGACGATCGCGATCACCGTCGGTGTCACGGCCACCGCCGTCCTCGGCATCGTGCCCGGCTTCCTCCTCGAGCTCGCGAGCGACGCCTCGCAGTTCTTGCTGTGACCCCGGTGACGGCGGAACCGGCCCAGCGCGGCACCCCGTCGGTGCTCGAGCTGCCCGGTGCCTCCGAGCGGCTGCGGGTGCGCCTGGCCGACGGGCTCACCGCCGTCAACGCGCTCATCGCCGACCGGGTCGACTCCGACGACCCGTTCATCGCGCAGGCCGGCTCGCACCTGACCGCCGCCGGCGGCAAGCGGTTCCGGCCGTTGCTCACCCTGCTGGCGGCCGAGCTCGGTGACGGCATCGACGACCGGGTCGTCGCGGCCGCGGCCGGGGTCGAGCTCACCCACCTGGCCTCGCTCTACCACGACGACGTCATGGACGAGGCCGACGTGCGGCGGGGCGCCCCCAGCGCCAACGCGGCCTACGGCAACTCCACGGCGATCCTCGTCGGCGACCTCCTCTTCGGCACGGCGTCCGACATCGTCGCCGACCTCGGCTCGCAGGCCGTGAAGATCCAGGCGCAGACCTTCGTGCGGCTGTGCTCGGGGCAGATCCGCGACGACCGCCCCTGCCCGGCCGGCACCGACCCGGTCGAGTACTACCTGGGCGTGCTCGCCGACAAGACCGGTGTGCTCATCGCCACCGCGGCGCGCTACGGCGCGATGTTCTCCGGGTGCGACGACGCGACCACCGAGACGATGCGCGAGTTCGGGGAGCGGCTGGGCATCGCGTTCCAGCTCGCCGACGACCTCATCGACATCGAGTCCGAGGCCGACGAGACCGGCAAGACGCCTGGCACCGACCTGCGTGAGGGCAAGCGCACGCTGCCCGTCATCCACGTGCTCGCCTCCACCGACCCGGCCGATGCCCGCCTGCAGGAGCTGCTCACCGGCGACCTCGAGGACGACGCCCTGCTCGCCGAGGCGCTGCGCCTGCTGCGCGCGAACCCGGCGATGGTGCGAGCCCGCGAGCACACCTATGCCGTGGCGCGCCAGGCGCAGGGCGTGCTCGCGGCGCTGCCCGACAGCGACGCCAAGGACGCCCTGTACGCACTGGCGACCGGCGTCGTCACCCGGGTCGGCTGACCGACCTGCGCGACCAGCACTAGGGTCGGCAGCGTGACGGGCACGGACCACTGGGCGAGGGCGACCGCCGGGCTGCCGGCACCGCTCGTGGCCGTCGACCTCGACGCGTTCGACGCCAATGCCGACGACCTCGTGCGTCGGGCCGGTGGGCTCCCGGTGCGGGTCGCCTCCAAGTCGGTGCGCTGCCGCGCGCTGCTCGACCGGGTGCTCGCACGGCCCGGGTTCGCCGGAGTCATGGCCTATGCCGTGCCGGAGGCGGCGTGGCTCGTGGGGGCCGGGGTGCGCGACGTCTTCGTCGCCTACCCGTCGGTCGACGAGAGCGCGTTGCGCGCCGTCGCGACCGACGACCTGCTGCGCGCCGAGGTGACGACGACCGTCGACTCCGTGGAGCACGTGCGGTGGCTGCGCGACACCCTCGGCGCTGACGTCGCCGGCCTCGGCGTTGCCCTCGACTGCGACGCGTCGCTGCGGGTGGGAAGGGTGCACCTCGGTGTTCGACGCTCGCCGACCCGCACGCCCGCGCAGGCCCTGGCCGTCGTACGGGCGGCCCTCGGGGTGGGGCTCGACGTGCGCGGGGTGATGTTCTACGACGCCCAGGTCGCCGGCCTGCCGGATGCCGGTCCGCACATCCGCGCCCTCAAGCGGCGCTCGGTGCGCGACCTGGCGGAGCGCCGCCGGGCGGTCGTCTCGGCCGTGCGCGGCGAGGTCGACCTGCGCTTCGTCAACGCGGGCGGTACGGGTAGCCTGCACCGGTTCGGTGGGGACCCGGTGGTCACCGAGCTGGCCGCCGGTTCGGGCCTGTACGCCCCGACCCTCTTCGACGGGTACGACGACCTCGACCCGCGCCCCGCGATGGCCTTCGCCCTGCCGGTCGTGCGCCGCCCGGCCCCGGGCTACGTCACGGCGTTCGGGGGCGGCTACGTCGCCAGTGGCGAGCCCGGCTGGTCCAAGGTGCCGTCGCCCGTGAGCCGCGGCCTCTCGCTCGTGCGCACCGAGGCGGCCGGCGAGGTGCAGACCCCGCTGCGCGGCGACGACGCCGACGGGCTGCGGATCGGGGACCGGGTGTGGATGCGCGGTGCCAAGGCGGGCGAGCTGCTGGAGCGGTTCGACGTGGTGCACCTGGTGGCCGGGGGCGAGCTCGTGGCGACGGTCCCGTCGTACCGCGGTGAAGGAAGGAACTTCGGGTGAGTGAGTGGCGGAACTGGGGTCGCAACGTGACGGCGACCCCGGCGCAGGTGGAGCACGCCGGGTCGGTCGAGGGAGTGACGGATGCCGTGCGCCGGGCCGCGTCGAACGGGTTGAGGGTGCGGGTGGCCGGGTCCGGGCACTCGTTCACCCCGCTCGTGGCGACCGACGGCCTGATGCTGCACGTCGACGGGCTCAGCGGGGTGCTCGGGTTCGACCGCGAGCGGCGCAGGGTGCGGGTCCTCGGGGGCACGCCGCTGCACGTGCTCAACCCGGCGCTGCAGGCCCTGGGACTGGCGCTGCCCAACCTCGGTGACATCGACCGCCAGAGCATCAGCGGCGCGATCGCCACCGGCACCCACGGCACCGGCACCCGGCGCCAGGGCATCGCCGCCGCGGTCAGTGGGCTCACCCTCGTGCTCGCCGACGGGTCGACGCTCGAGTGCTCGGCCGACGTCGAGCCGGAGGTGTTCGCGGCGGCACGGGTCGGGCTGGGTGCCCTCGGGGTCGTCACGGAGGTCGAGCTGCAGTGCGTGCCGGCCTACCGGCTGCACGCCAAGGAGGCCGGCGCGTCGCTGACCGACCTGCTGCCGGTCCTGCAGCAGGTGGCGGACGCCCACGACCACGTGGACCTGCTCTGGTTCCCGCACACCGACCGGGTGCTCACCAAGCGCAACGACGTGGTCGGCCCCGGCGAGGGGCCACCCCCGCTGCGGGCCTGGCGGTCGCGCCTCGACGACGACCTGATTGCCAACCGGGTGTT
Organism: Ornithinibacter sp.; assembly: GCA_035633415.1. GTDB lineage: Bacteria > Actinomycetota > Actinomycetes > Actinomycetales > Dermatophilaceae > Fodinibacter. The sequence goes on from DASQEZ010000310.1 coordinate 14,412, forward strand.
CGAGGCGGTGAACCGGCTCGGGGCGGCCCGGCCCTCCCTCGTGCCCGCGATCAACCGGCTGACCGCCCGGGCGATCGGCACCCGGGAGTTCGCCGACGACTCGTGGAGGGTGTTCTGCTCCTCGCGCGAGGTGCGCTTCGTCGAGAGCGAGTACGCCGTGCCACGGCACCGCGTCGAGGCGGTGCTGACCGAGCTGCGGGCCTGGTTCGCCCGCACCGGCGCCCCGGTGCCCTTCCCGGTCGAGGTGCGCTTCATCGCCGGCGACGACGTGTGGTTGTCGACCGCCCACGAGCGGGACAACGCCTACGTCGCCGTGCACCAGTACCACCGGATGGACCCGCGGCCGCTGTTCGCGGCCTTCGAAGCCATCGTCGCCGAGCACGAGGGGCGTCCGCACTGGGGCAAGGTGCACACGCTGGGCGCCGACCGGCTGCGCGCACTCTACCCTCGCTTCGACGGCTTCCGGGCGGTGCGCGAGCGGCTCGACCCGGGGCACCTGTTCACCAACGACCACGTCGCGCACCTCCTCGACCGATGAGGGTTCCCGAGCGCGAGATCACGACGGAGGTCGCCCTCTGCCGGCCGGACGGCCGGCTGAACCCCGCCGCGGTGGGATGGACCCGGCATCCGTTGCACGACACCAGCCGGATCGGTGCCGGCCGGTACGCCTGGGGCCGCAACAAGCGCTGGGAGTACTGGGCCGTCACCACGCCGGCCCACCTGGTCGGGGTGACGGTGTCGTCGCTCGACTATGCCGGGGTGCACGCGGTGTGGGTTCACGACCGGCGCACGGGGGAGACGATCGCCTGCGACGCGATCGACCCCCTGGCCCGCGGCGCGACGCTGCCCGGCCGCCTGGGTGAGGGCCCCGCGCGGGCCCGCACCAAGGACCTGTCGATCGACGTCGTGCCGGTGCCGGGGGGCACCCGGTTGGAGGTCACCTCACCGCGGCTGCGCCTCGACGTCCTCGCCGAGCGCCCGGCGGGCCACGAGGCGATGGGCGTGGTCGTGCCGTGGTCGCCCCGGCTGTTCCAGTACACGGTCAAGGACGTCGCGCGCCCGGCGCTGGGCCGCCTGTGGGTCGACGGGGCCGAGCACGCCGTGCCGGCCGGCGAGTCCTGGGCCGTGCTCGACCACGGCCGGGGGCGGTGGCCCTACTCGATGCACTGGAACTGGGGGGCGGGGTCCGGCGTGCTCGACGGCCACGTCATCGGGGTGCAGGTCGGCGGCCGGTGGACCGACGGCACCGGCTCGACCGAGAACGCCCTGGTCGTCGACGGCCGGGTGCACAAGGTGAGCGAGGAGCTCGCGTGGGACTACGACAGCACTGACTGGCTCGCCCCGTGGCGGGTGCACGGAGAGCTCGCCGACCTGACGTTCACCCCGTTCTGGGACCACGCCTCGTCGACGAACCTCGGGGTGCTCGCGCAGCGGGCCGACCAGTGCTTCGGGCACTGGACCGGCTGGATGACCGACGACGCGGGTGAGCGGGTGCGGGTCGACGGCATCCTCGGCTGGGCGGAGGACGTGCAGAACCGCTGGTGAGGGCGGAGCCGTCAGGCGGCGGGCCGGTCTCCGCCGCCGGTGGTCAGCTCCTCGCGCAGCCGGGGTTCGGTGCGCCGCTCAGGGTGGATGCCGCGCTTGTCGGCGTAGAACGCCCGCACCTGGTCCATGTCGGCGACGACGTCGGCGGTCGCCGTGATCGTCGGGCCGAAACCCGAGGTGCGGGAAGGGCCGTCGATGAACGCGAGGGCGATCGGCAGCTTCGCCGCCCGGGCGATGCGCCAGAAGCCGGACTTCCAGTACTCGCCCCTGGTGCGGGTGCCCTCCGCGGCGAGGATGAGCAGGAACGGCTCGCCGCTCTTCGCCTCGCGGACCAGGTCGCGGACCACCGCACCGGGGTTGGCGCGGTCGAGCGGGATGCCGCCGAGCCGGGGGAGCAGCCAGGCGAGCGGGCCGCGGAACAGCTCCTTCTTGATGAGCACCCTCGGGGTGACGTCGCCGCGCCACATGATGAGCAGCATCATCACGAAGTCCCAGTTGGACGTGTGCGGGGCCCCGACGAGCACGCCGGAGCGGGGCACGTCGCCCACGGCGGTCCAGCGGGTGGCCCACAGCACGAACCTGGCGAGCCGGCTCCTCATCTCGCGAATCCTCTCCCGGACGCCGCCCCACGGTGGTGTCCTGCGCCACCACGGTACGTGAGTGCTCGCAGCCGTCGTCAGGAGGAACATGGAGTGGTCGGTCCGGCCGGGCCCGGCCCCGCGAAGCGGGTCGGGACGTGTCGGGTCGAGGAGGGAGCGTCGTGACCGAGCACCTGGAGCGCCCACCCCGGCTTCCGCCGCGCTGGTTCATCCGGCTGTTCTGGCAGCTGCACCGAGCCCTGTTCCGCGTCACCGGGGGCCGGCTCGGTCTGTGGCGCCCCGCGAAGCGGTGGGGCACCCTGCGGCTGACGACCACGGGCCGTCGCACCGGGCAGCCGCGGCACGTCATCCTCGGCTACCTCGAGGACGGGCCGAACCTCGTCACCCTGGCCATGAACGGGTGGGACCCCGCCGAGCCCGCCTGGTGGCTCAACCTCCAGGCCGACCCGCTGGCCGACGCCGAGCTCGACGGGTCGCGGGTCCGGGTGACCGCACGCGCGGCCGAGGGCGAGGAGCGAGCCCGCCTGTGGGCCCGGTGGGGCGAGATCGACAAGGACCTCGACGCCTACGCGACCCGAAGGCCCTCCGGCACCGCTGTCGTGGTGCTCGAGCCGCACGTGCCGGGTCAGGGTCGCGCCTGACCCGCGCCGTCCACCCGTGCGGGGTGATGCCGCCCCGCGGCGCCGACGCGACCATGGGTCCATGAGTCGGCACCCGTCGCGCAGGGCCACCGAGCCCCCACCGGAACGGCACGAGCTGAAGGACATCGGCTACGAGATCTTCGTGGGCGCGGTGTCGGTGCTCTCGATCCTCAACCTGGTCCTGATGTACGTCGTGGAGGACCCGAGCCTCGACACCGTGCTGCTCGTGATGAACGTCGTGCTCACGGTCATCCTGTTCATCGACTTCGTCTACCGGCTGCTCACCGCGCCGTCGAGGTCGGACTACTTCTTCCGCCAGTTCGGCTGGGCCGACCTGCTGGCGAGCCTTCCGGTGCCACAGCTGAAGGTCCTGCGGTTCTTCCGCCTGGTGCGGGTGTTCCGACTGCTGCGGGCGAACGGCACCCGGGTCATCGGCAACAGGTTGATGCGCAACCGGGCGGGCAGCGCGTTGCTCACGCTGCTGCTCATGGGCATCCTGGTGCTCGAGTTCGGAAGCCTGTGGATCCTGGCGCTGGAGCAGGCGGCGCCGGGCGCCAACATCACCAACGCATCGGACGCCATCTGGTACGTCGTGGTGACGATCTCCACCGTGGGCTACGGCGACCAGTTCCCGGTGACGAACGCGGGCCGCATCCTCGGCGCGGTCATCATCATCATCGGGGTCGGCATCTTCGGTACCTTCACCGGCTACCTGGCCAACATCTTCCTCGCCCCGAAGCCCCCGCGCGAGGACGTCGAGGTGCGTCGGACGCGCGAGCGCGTGGACCACCTTCGCGAGCTGCTCGCCGAGCAGCAGGCGACGATCGACCAGCTGGACAAGCTGCTGGCCGACGAGCTGCCGGGGCCGGGCTCCTAGGGGCAGGGCTCCGGCGCGACGTCCGGCGCGGCGGCCCGGTCGGCGTCGGCATCCGCGACCCGCCGGCGCTCGGTGCGTGCCGAGCCGGCGGAGTGCAGCGAGTCGATGCTGAGCAGCACCAGCGCGACCCAGACGATGCCGAACCCCACCCAGAGCCGGCCGCTGACGTGCTCGCCGAGCACGACCACCCCGACGAGCAGCTGGAGCACCGGCGTCACGAACTGGATGAGGCCCA
>DASQEZ010000311.1:0-17751 GCA_035633415.1 Ornithinibacter sp.
CCGTGCACGCCGCCCTCGCGGAGGAGCCCGCGCTGGCCGGCCTGTCCGTCGAGGTGCTGCACGGCCGGCTCACCCCCGACGACAAGGACGCCGTGATGGGCCGGTTCCAGCGCGGCGAGCTCGACGTGCTTCTGTCGACCACCGTCGTCGAGGTCGGCGTCGACGTGCCCAACGCGAGCGTCATGGTCGTCATGGACGCCGACCGCTTCGGCGTGTCCCAGCTGCACCAGCTGCGCGGACGGATCGGTCGTGGAGGCCACCCGGGGCTCTGCCTCCTGGTCACCGGCACCGACGCCGAGGCCGCGATGACCCGCCTCGACGCGGTGGCCGCCACGACCGACGGGTTCGAGCTGGCCCGGCTCGACCTGTCGCAGCGCCGCGAGGGCGACATCCTGGGCGCGGCCCAGCACGGCCGGCGCACCCAGCTCGAGTTCCTGCACATCCTCGAGGACGAGGCCGTGATCGAGCAGGCCCGCGAGGACGCCTTCGCCCTCGTCGGCGAGGACCCCGAGCTGGCGGGTCACCCCGACCTCGCCGCGGCCGTCCGGGCCCGGGTCGACGCCGAGCAGGCCGCCTACCTGGAGCGCGGCTGATGACCCGGGTCATCGCCGGCACCGCCGGTGGCCGCACCCTACGCACCCCGCCCGGCTCGGGCACCCGCCCCACGAGCGACCGGGTCCGCGAGGCCGTCTTCAGCGCGCTCGACGCCCGCGACGCCGTCCGCGGGTCCCGCGTGCTCGACCTCTATGCCGGGTCCGGCGCCCTGGGCCTCGAGGCCGCCAGCCGCGGAGCCGCGGCGGTGGTCCTGGTCGAGTCCGATCGTCGCGCGGCCGACGTCATCACGGGCAACGCCCGCGAGCTGGGCCTGTCCGGCATCCGGGTCGTGCGCAGCACCGTGGCAGCCCACCTCGCCCCCGACCCGGCCCCCGATGCGGCCGCCGACCTCGTGCTCGTCGATCCGCCCTACGACGTCGACGAGGCGACCCTGGCCACCGTGCTCGACCGCCTGCGTGCCGGATGGCTCGCCCCGGGCGGCCTCGTCGTCGTCGAGCGCTCCACCCGCAGCCCCGAACCGACCTGGCCCGACGGCATCCAGCGCGCGACCAAGCCCAAGAAGTACGGCGAGACCACGATCTGGTACGCCACCCGCGACTGACCGGCGCTCCGGCCCTGGGCACCGCGTCGGAGCTTCCCCGCCACCACGGCGATGTCGGGGAAGCCAGGACACGTCGGGGAAGCTTCCCCGACGTGAGTGGAAGAACCCCGCCGCCACAGTGGTGTCGGGGTTGCTCGGCCCCGACCGACCGGGGAGAGCCGAATTCGGTTGTCGGCGGCGCCCGTGCCTGACAGGCTCCCGCCATGTCGCCCAGCACCGTCCAGCCGCCGTTCGACCAGCTCCTGGCCGCCGCCGAGGCCGTGGCCCGTGAGCGTCCCGAGGTGGACCTCGACCTGGCGCGAGAGGTGTTCCTGGAGGCCGCGACCCTGCTCGACAACGGCCTCGCGCTCGACGGCCTGGACGAGCACGACGCCGGCGCCGTCGTCGCCGGCCTCTGCGTCGACCTCGTGGCCCCGGACCCCGGAGCGGCCGTGCGCGCGCGGTCACGAGCAGCGCTCGACCACCCCGAGGGACTGCACGACCCGCAGGGAGTCGCCGCCTCCCTCTCGGTCTCGGCGACCATCCTGCAGCTCTGACCCGCCCGGCACGAGCTCCTCGGTCCCGAAGGGCGGATCGGTGGTCGTGCTCGGACAGAATGGGCCGATGAGCGAGATCGAGATCCCCCGCCCGACGAGTGGCGACGTGCTGGACCGGATCCTGGAGGACCACGCCCTCTTCGAGGCCCTGCTGCGCCGGGCGCGCCGCAACGACGTCGACAGGGACGCCGCCCGCAAGGCCCTGGCCGAGGTGCTCGTGGCGCACGCGGTCGCTGAGGAGGAGACGGTCTACCCCGAGCTGCGCCGCGCCAGGGCCATCGGCGGGCACGAGGAGGAGCACGGCGAGGAGGAGCACGCCGAGATCAACGAGGCGCTGCTGGAGTTCCTGCAGGCGAAGGGCACCGACACCCAGAAGTTCGACGACGCGCTCGAGGAGCTCGCGACGGTGGTGAACCACCACGCCAACGAGGAGGAGCAGACCATCCTCAACCCGGCCCGTGAGGAGGTGTCGCTCGAGCGCCGCGAGGAGCTCGGGGTGGCGTGGCTGACCCGCCGCAACCGCCTGCTCGAGCAGGGCTGCGCGAGCGAGGAGCAGGTCGCCGCGCTGCTCGACGAGGCGGTCGAGGAGGGCGTGCTCGCCCCGGAGGGGGCGCGCGAGCAAGCCGATGCCATCACGGCTGAGGCGAAGGAGAAGGCCACGCAGGTCGAGGAGTCGGCCAAGCAGGGCTGACGTGGTGGCCCCCGAGGCGTCGGTACCGTGGTGCCCGTGACCCAGACTCCCCGCCGTGCCGTGTGCCCCGGTTCGTACGACCCGGTGACCGCCGGTCACCTCGACGTCATCGCGCGGGCCGCGGTGCTGTACGACGAGGTCGTCGTCGCGGTGCTGCACAACCCGGCCAAGGCCGGCACCTTTTCCGTCGGCGAGCGCATCGCCTTCGTCGAGCGGGCACTGACGGCCATGGACCTGACCGACCGGGTGCGGGTCGAGGCGTTCGCCGAGCGACTGCTCGTCGACGTCTGCCGTGAGCTGGAGGCGGAGGCCGTCGTCAAGGGGGTGCGCGGCCCGTCCGACGTCACCTACGAGTGGCCGATGGCCCTGATGAACCGTCACCTCACCGGGGTCGAGACGCTCTTCCTGCCCGGGAACCCGGCCTTCGAGCACGTGTCGAGCTCGCTGGTGAAGGAGGTCGCGCGGTGGGGCGGCGACGTCACCGGTCTCGTCCCGGACGAGGTGCGCGACGCCCTCGTCGCCCGCCTACGTGCCGACCGCTGACCGAGGGGGAAAGGAAGAACAGGCCGGCTTCCGCCCCGACATCGAGGGGCTTCGGGCCGTCGCGATCCTCACGGTCCTCGCCTACCACGCAGGCCTGCCGCTGCGCGGGGGCTTCGTCGGCGTCGACATCTTCTTCGTCATCTCCGGCTTCCTCATCACCGGACTGCTCGTCGCCGAGCTCGAGCGCAGCGGGTCGATCTCGTGGGTCCGGTTCGTGGGCAGACGCATCCGGCGCCTGCTGCCCGCCGCCGTGCTCGTGCTGGTGGCCATCTCGGCGGTGTCGTGGTTCGTCGTGCCCGGGCTGCACCGTCGCGACATCGGCGTCGACATCGCGGCGGCCGCGGCCTACGTCGTCAACTGGGTCTTCGCTCGGCGGGAGACGGACTACCTCGCCTCCGACGCGCTGCCCTCGCCGGTGCAGCACTTCTGGTCCCTCGCCGTGGAGGAGCAGTTCTACGTCATCTGGCCGCTGCTGCTCATCGCGCTGGCCCTGGTCGTCCGACGGCCGAGCCGCCGCGTGGTCGCGCTGGCCCTCGGCGCGCTGGTCGCGTCGTCGTTCGGGTGGTCGGTGTGGTTCTCCCACACCTCACCCCAGCCGGCGTTCTTCACGACGACCACCCGCATCTGGGAGCTCGGCATCGGCGCCCTGCTCGCGGTCGCACTCACCGGTCGGCCGCGGCCGACGGCGCCGGCGCGGGGTGCGGCCGCCGTGGGCTGGGTGGCGCTCGCCGCGCTCCTCGCGGTCGCGGCGTGGCTTCCGCAGGACGTCGCCTGGCCGGGAGCGTGGGCGCTGCTGCCCACCGTCCCGACGGCGGTGCTCCTCTGGGTCGGCTGGCAGGGGTCGGCCCGCGGGCCCGTGCGGGTGCTCGGCACCGCGCCGATGGTGTGGGTCGGCGCGTTGTCGTACTCGATCTACCTCTGGCACTGGCCGGTCATCATCCTGGGTGGGTGGGTCGCCGACGACCTCGGTGTCACCATCCCGGCCTGGGGGCTGGTCGCACTGGGCCTCGCGTCCGTCGTGCCGGCCTGGCTCTCGTGGCGGTACGTCGAGTCGCCGATCCATCAGGGCCCGTGGCTGCGCGACCGCCCGCGCGCCCTGCTGGCCGCCGGGCTCGCGCTGTCCTGCGTCGGCCTGCTGGCGGCGCTACCGCTGTTCGCGCTGCGCTCCCCGTTCGAGACCGCACCGCCGCACGGGGCCCTGCCGCCGCTGTCCCAGCTCGGTGCCGCCACGCTCCAGCCCGGCCGGCCGTTCGTGCCGGTCGACGACCCGGGCTGGGTGACGCCTGACCCCCTGGTGGCGGGCCGGGACCGCCCGGACGCCGACGTCGACCGCTGCCAGGTCGACGTGGAGGTGACCGAGGCGGTCGCCTGCACCTTCGGGAACCCGGGGGCAGTCACGACCGTCGCGGTCGTCGGCGACTCCAAGGCGATGCAGTGGCTGCCGGCGCTCCAGGAGGCGTCGGCGGACCGTGGCTGGCGGGTCGTCACCTACGGCAAGTCGTCGTGTGCCTTCTCGGGCGCCCCGGCGACCCTGACGGCCGCGGCCTACCCCGAGTGCGACACCTGGAACGCCGCCGTCATGGACGCCCTGCTCGCCGCCCCGCCGGACGCCGTGGTCACCTCCGGGGCGGCCGTGAGCGCCTGGACCGGTCGTGGCACCGAGCGGGGTCCGCTCGTCGAGGGGTACGCCGCCACCTGGGCGACGCTCGCGGATGCCGGGGTGCCGGTCGTCGTGGTCGGCGACAGCCCGGTCTCACCCGACGACCTCGACGTCTGTGCCGCCCGGCACCCCACCGAGCTGACCCGCTGCTCCTTCGACACGGCATCCGCCGTCGCCGGCAGCGGGCTGGCGGTCCAGCGTGACGCCGTGGCCGCGGCATCCACGGGATCCACCGCGCGCTCCGGGGTGCGCCTGCTCGACCTGACCGCGCAGATCTGCCCGGGGGAGCGGTGCCCCGTCGTCATCGGGCACGTCGCGGTGCACCGCTCGGGTGACCACGTCACCGCGACGTACGCCGCGACGCTGGCTCCGCGGGTGGCGGCGGCCGTGCAGGACGCCCTGCGCCGGTGACCCGCAGGGCAGGCCGCGCGGGCGCGCACCGGGGGTCGCGGGGGAGGGCCCGGGCTCCGGTTTGGGTGGAACGCCCCCGACCGGTAACCTTGACCCTCGGTCTGCGTCCGTGTGGCGTGGCCGAACCACCCCGACCACACCCAAGGCTCATGACTCGACTCGACCCGCGGTCCCCGATGGTGCTCGACACCAAGCTCGTGGGCCGTCGACCCGGGACAATGACCGAGCTGACGCGTGAGGTGGGGGCGCCGAGCGACTTCGGCACGGACGTCATGCGCGTCGAGGAGGGCCAGCCCCTCACCCTCGACCTTCGCCTGGAGTCCGTCGTCGAGGGAGTGCTCGTCACCGGTTCGGTCCGTGGCACGGCGACCGGCGCCTGCGTGCGGTGCCTGGACCCCGTCACCGAACAGGTCGACGGGGGCTTCCAGGAGCTGTTCGTCTACGCCGAGCGGCACGCCCACCACCACGAGGTGGGGGACGAGGACGCGGACGAGGAGCTCCGGATCGAGGACGGTCTCATCGACCTCGAGCCGGTGCTCCGGGACACGGTGGTGCCTGCACTGCCGTTCCAGCCGGTGTGCCGGCCCGACTGCCCCGGGCTGTGCTCCGAGTGCGGCACGCCGCTCGCGGAGGACCCGGATCACCAGCACGACCTGATCGACCCCCGATGGGCGGCCCTCTCGGCCCTGACCGAGCAGCCGCCCACGCCGACAGAGAAGAGGACCTGACGTGGCCGTTCCGAAGCGGAAGATGTCGCGCTCCAACACCCGCTCGCGCCGCGCCAACTGGAAGGCGACCGCGGTCGCCACGACGACCTGCCCCCAGTGCAAGTCGCTCACCCAGCCGCACGTCGCGTGCCCGTCCTGTGGCACCTACAAGGGCCGCCACTACGGCGTGGCCGAGCGCACCGAGCACCAGGGCTGATCCCGCCCACATGGGCAAGGGGTCGGCTTCGTGCGGTGCACTGACACCGCTGCGTCCAGTCTCCGAGCTGCTCGAGCACCTCCAGCAGGTGACCGGCGGCCCGGTGGATGCGGCGGTGCTGGGTCGTGCCCTCACCCACCGGTCCTACGCCTACGAGGCCGGGGGGCTCCCGCACAACGAGCGGCTCGAGTTCCTCGGCGACTCGGTGCTCGGGCTGGTCGTCACGACCACCCTCTACGACGCGCACCCGGACACCAGCGAGGGCCAGCTCGCCAAGCTGCGGGCGGCGGTCGTCAACATGCGTGCGCTCGCCGTGGTCGGCCGCACCCTGGGGCTGGGCGACTACGTCTACCTCGGCCGCGGTGAGGAGTCCACCGGCGGCCGCGACAAGGACTCGATCCTCGCCGACACCGTCGAGGCGGTGATCGGCGCGGTCTACCAGTCCGCGGGCATCGACGCCGCCGGCGAGCTCGTCCACCACCTGATCGACCCGTTGCTCGCCCAGTCCGCCACCCTCGGCGCCGGCCTGGACTGGAAGACGAGCCTGCAGGAGATCACCTCGCGGCACGGGCTGGGGGCCCCCGAGTACCTCATCTCCGAGGACGGCCCCGAGCACGCCAAGTGGTTCGAGGCGCGGGTGCTCATCGGGGGAGACGTCCTCGGCGCCGGCGCCGGCCGCACCAAGAAGATCGCCGAGCAGGAGGCCGCGGCACTGGCCTGGACCACCATCCGCGACCGGCACGAGGAACCGGTCATCGTCGCCGACCTCGCCCCCCTCGCCGAGGCCGAACCCGACGAGGCCGAACCCGACCCGAGCGACCCGGACGGACCGACCGCGGGCCGTGCCTGAGCTGCCCGAGGTCGAGGTCGTGCGCCGTGGCCTCGAGGACCACGTGCTGGGCCGCACCGTCGCCGACGTCGAGCTGCGCGGACACCGGGTCGCTCGCCGACACGTCGCCGGGCCGCAGGACCTCACCGACCGCCTCGCCGGACGCCGGATCGGCGCCGTGCGCCGGCGGGGGAAGTACCTCTGGCTCGACCTGGGCGACTCCCTCGGCCTGATCCTCCACCTCGGGATGAGCGGGCAGCTGCTCGTCGAGGACGTCGCCGCACCCCCCGAGAAGCACCTGCACGCCCGGTTCCGTTTCGCCGACGACGGGACCGAGCTGCGCTTCGTCGACCAACGCACCTTCGGTGGGCTCGCCCTGACCGACCTGGACGCGCACGGCATCCCGACGGCGATCGCGCACATCGCCCCCGACCTGCTCGAGGCCGCCTTCGACCGGGCCGCCGTCGTGCGCCGGGTCAAGGGCAAGGACAGCGCCATCAAGCGGGTGCTCCTGGACCAGACCGTGGCGTCCGGAATCGGCAACATCTACGCCGACGAGGCGCTCTGGCGGGCGCGGGTGCACGGGGAACGTCCGGCCGCCGGCCTCACCAAGCCGCGCATCGGGGAGGTGCTCGACCACGCCGCGCAGGTGATGCGCGAGGCGCTCGGCGAGGGCGGCACCAGCTTCGACGCCCTCTACGTCAACGTCAACGGCGCCTCGGGCTACTTCGACCGCTCGCTGGCCGCCTACGGCCAGGCGGGGCGTCCGTGTCGCCGGTGCGGTACGCCCATCCGGCGCGAGCACTTCATGAACCGCTCGTCGTTCTCGTGCCCGCGCTGCCAGCCCCGGCCCCGCTCGGTCAGGGCAACGGCAGGTCCTTGAGCGCCACCGGCGTGCCGGTGTGGGCCTGCGAGAGGTCGGCGAAGGCCTGCCGCACCGTCTTGGCGTAGAGGTGCGAGCCCTTCAGGCTCGGGTGGATGCCGTCGGGCTGGAGCTGTCCGCTCGTGCCGGCGAGCGCGGCGTCCCACTCGGCGAGGCGCACGTTCGGCATGCCCTCGACGATCGTGCGCAGCTGCTCGTTGTCGGTCTTCGCGCGGGCGAACCGGCCGTGGACGGTGACGATGACGACCATCCGGTCGGGACCGATCGCGGCCAGCGTGCGACGGATCGCCTTCTCGTCGGTTCCCGCGTTGGTGCCGAACGCCAGCACCACGGCGCGGCGCAGGCCGTCGCCGCGCGCCTTGACGAGCGCGGGTGCGTCGCGCCACGTGCGGTTCGACTTCGCGTTCACCCGCACCTTGGGCAGGTAGTAGCGCAGCGCGTGGACGGCGCCGACCATCATCGAGTCGCCGACGGCGTCGATCTCGTTGCCCTTCGGCATCGACCAGACCGCCGGCGCGGCTGCCGGCTTCGCCTTCTGCTTCTCGGTCGCCGTCGTCGTGGAGGCGGCCGGTGACGGGGCGGGGCGGGCGTCGACGACGAGCCCGGCCTCGTTGGCCGTGATCAGCTCCTGGGTCGACGTGCGGTCCGGCGCCGTCAGGAGCACCGCCACCAGGGCCACCACGAGCACCAGGGCCACCGACCAGACGACCCGGGCCGTGCGGGTGCCGAGCCGCCGCAGCCGGGCCGTCGCGCGGCGGACCGACCCGGCGAAGCCGTGACGCCGCACGGGTGTCTCGACGAAGCGGTAGGACAGGTCGGCCACGACGAGCGTCACGACGACGCACCAGAGCCGGGTCAGCAGGTACGTGGTTCCACCGGGCGCCACGGGCAGGTCCTGGCCGATGACGAGGAACACCGGCCAGTGCCACAGGTAGATGCCGTAGCTGCGGGCCCCGAGCCACCGAGCGGCCGGTACCTCGAGCACGGCCCGCAGCCGACCGGGCCGTTCGACGACGACGAGCACGAGCGCGGTCGTCGCGACCGACGCGAGCAGGATGCCGCCGCGGAAGGTCAGGGCCGAGCTCTCGTCGGCCAGCGCCATCAGCGCGAGGAGGGTGACGAGCGAGGCCGCGGCGACCTGGCGACGGTGCCCGGCCCACCACGCCGACGTGGTCCACGCCCGGTGCGGCGCGGCGTAGGCGAACGCGAGCGCGGCGCCGAGCATCAGCCCGGTGACGTGGGTGTCGGTGCCGTAGTAGACCCGGGTGGGGCTGCCGGGGTCCAGGAGCAGCGCCATCAGCGCCGCCGAGACGACGGCCAGGACCAGTGCAGCCGCGGCGCGGGTCTCCGGACGGCGGGTGACGGCGAGCAGGGCGAGCACCGCCAGCGGCCACAGGAGGTAGAACTGCTCCTCGACCGCGAGCGACCAGAGGTTCATCAGCAGCTGCGGTGAGGTGGCCGCGAAGTAGTCGGACCCGGCGGCGATCTCGAGCCAGTTCGAGGTGAACGTCGCCGCCCCGAGCACCTGGCGCCCGATACCGACGAGCAGGTCGCCCTCGCTGAGGCGCGCGAGCAGCACGGATGCGGGCACGCAGACCAGCAGCGCGGGGACCAGCCGCCGCGCCCGGCGGGCCCAGAAGCCGGGCAGGTCGAGGCGGCCGGTCGCCACCTTCTCGCGGACGAGGAGGGTCGTGATGAGGAACCCGGAGACCACGAAGAACACGTCGACACCGAGGAACCCACCCGGGAGCCACGACGCGTCGAGGTGGAAGACCAGGACGGCGGCGATGGCGAGCGCCCGCAGACCGTCGAGCCCCGCGAGCCGCCCGCCCGGGCCGCGGAGCCGCGCGGGTGCCTCCCGGCCGCCGGGCTGTTCGTCGCCCCCGGGTGTGGCGCTCCCGAGGGCCACAGGAGCGCGGGTCACCTGCACCGTGCTCATGAAGCAACGGTAGGGGCTGGTGGTGACGGTGTGACGTAGGCGCGCTCGTGGGGCTGGCGGTCTCTGGTCGCGGCCCCGCCGTACGATCGCTGGGTGCCCGAGGGACCCGACGACCGACGACGGATGACGGTGTTCGTGCGTGGGCGCGTGCAGGGTGTCGGCTTCCGGTGGTGGACCCGGGCCCGGGCCCTCGAGCTCGGGCTCGCCGGGCACGCCCGCAACACCACCGACGGCCGCGTCGAGGTGGTCGCCGAGGGGCCGTCGGCACCGCTGCAGCACCTACTCGACCTGCTCGCCGAGCAGCCCTCGAGCACCCGGCGACCGGGCCGGGTCGAGTCGGTGTCGACCCCGCTGTGGGGCGAGGCCCGCGGCACCACCGGCTTCCGCGAGCGCTGAGGGCCGGCATCCGGGGGGTGGACGCCCGCTGACCGTGGCGGCCGTGCTTCCTACGATGGCCGCGTGAGCGACATCGACGACGTCCCCGCGGACCTCGCCCGGCTGCGGTCGAGCATCGACAACATCGACGCCGCGCTCATCCACCTGCTGGCCGAGCGCTTCAAGTGCACCCAGGCCGTGGGCGAGCTCAAGGCCGCGCGGGGGATGCCGCCCGCCGACCCCCCGCGCGAGGTCGCCCAGGTGGCCCGGCTGCGGGCGCTGGCCGACGAGGCGGGCCTGGACCCGCAGTTCGCCGAGGCGTTCCTCAACTTCATCGTCGCCGAGGTGATCCACCACCACGAGCGGATCGCCGGCGGCACCTCCTGATCGCCCCACCTGCCCCGCCGGCCCCACCGGCCACAGGCGCCACCGAACCCCGCCGACGTCCCGGCCACCCCGCCCGCCGCGGGTAGAGTCGGGCCGCATCCGACCCGGGGCGGGACCCGAGTCCATCCGCCCCGGACCACCGACGAGAGCGCTGACGCCACCGTGTACCTCAAGACGCTGACCCTGAAGGGGTTCAAGTCCTTCGCCTCGGCGACGACGCTGCGCCTCGAGCCGGGCATCACCTGCGTCGTCGGGCCCAACGGCTCGGGCAAGTCCAACGTCGTCGACGCCCTCGCCTGGGTCATGGGCGAGCAGGGCGCCAAGAGCCTGCGCGGCGGCAAGATGGAGGACGTCATCTTCGCGGGCACCTCCGGCCGCCCGCCGCTGGGCCGGGCCGAGGTCAGCCTGACCATCGACAACACCGACGGCGCCCTGCCGATCGACTACACCGAGGTCACGATCACCCGCACGATGTTCCGCGGTGGCGGTTCCGAGTACGCCATCAACGGCACGTCGTGCCGCCTGCTCGACGTGCAGGAGCTGCTCTCCGACTCCGGGCTCGGGCGCGAGATGCACGTCATCGTCGGCCAGGGCCAGCTCGACACCGTGCTGCGCGCCACCCCCGAGGAGCGCCGTGGGTTCATCGAGGAGGCCGCCGGCGTGCTCAAGCACCGCCGCCGCAAGGAGCGGGCGCTGCGCAAGCTCGAGACGATGGAGCTCAACCTCACCCGCGTCCAGGACCTCACCGGTGAGATCCGCCGCCAGCTCGGCCCGCTCGGCCGGCAGGCCGAGGCCGCCCGCCGCGCGGCCGTCATCCAGACCGACGCCCGCGACGCGCGGCTGCGCCTGCTCGCCGACGACCTCGTGCAGCTCACCGGGGTGCTCGAGCAGGAGGTCGCCGACGAGACCGCCCTCATCGAGCGCCGCACCGCCGTCGAGGACGCCCTGGCCGACGTGCGCCAGCGGCTGTCCGACGTCGAGCGCCGCTCCGCCGAGGCCGCCCCCGAGCTGACCCGCGCCCACGACCGTTTCGTGCGGCTGCAGAGCCTGCGCGACCGGATGGAGTCGACCGGCTCGGTCGCGGCCGAGCGCGTGCGCCTGCTCTCCCAGGACGAGGAGCACGAGACCACCTCCGGTCGCGACCCCGAGGAGCTGCGGGCGCAGGCCGCCCAGGCGCGCGAGGCCGAGGCCGCCTTGCTCGCCGAGGTCGCCGAGACCACCGCGGAGCTCGCCGTCGCCGTCGCCGCCCGCGAGGAGGCCGAGGCCGCGTACACCGGTGAGCAGACGCGGCTCTCGCGGATCGCCCGGGCCGCGGCCGACCGCCGTGAGGGCCTTGCCAAGCTGGCCGGTCAGGTCGGTGCCCGCCGCAGCCGGATCGAGGCCGGGGAGGCCGAGATCGGCCGCCTCCAGGAGCTGGTGGCCGCCGCGCGGGCCCGGGCCGCGGAGGCCGAGCAGGAGTTCTCGCGCCTCGAGGGCGGGGTCGCCGTCGAGGAGGAGGGCGAGGAGGGCCTGGACGACGCCTACGAGCGGGCAGCGGCCCGCCTGGCCGAGGCCGAGGCCGAGATCGAGGCCCTGACCACGCAGGAGCGTGAGGCCGAGCGCGACCGCTCCTCGGCCACGGCCCGGATCGAGGCCCTCGAGCTGAGCCTGCGCCGCAAGGACGGCGCGGCCACCCTGCTCGCGGCGGCCGACGCCGACCACGCCGTCGTCGGCACGGTCGCGGCTCTGCTGCATGTCACCGGCGGCCACGAGGCCGCCGTCGCCGCGGCCCTGGGCTGGGCGAGCGAGGCCCTCGCCGTACCGAGCGCCGAGCACGCCGCGCGGGCGATCAGGTCCCTGCGCGACGGCGACGGGGGGCGGGCGGCACTCCTGGTGGGCGGTACGGCATCCCCCAGCGACCCGGCCACCTGGCCGGCACTCGACGGGTCCGCGGTCTGGGCCCGCGACGTGGTGCGGGCGCCGGACTCCGTGCGCCCGGCCGTCGAGCAGCTGCTCGAGCGGGTCGCGCTGGTGCCCACCGCAGCCCACGCGGTCGCGCTGGTCGCCCGTGGCGACGGCATCACCGCCGTCACCGCCGACGGCGACGTGTTCGGCCCGGGCTGGGCCCGCGGCGGCAGCAGCGCCGGCGAGAGCCTGCTCGAGCTCCAGGCCGCCGTCGACGAGACCCGCACCACCCTGGATGCCGCCACGGCCCGCGCCGAGCGGGCCCGTTTCGCGCTGGGCGCAGCTCGAGAGCGCGCCCGGGAGACCGGCGCAGACGTCGAGGCAGCCCTCGAGGCGCTGCACGAGTCCGACGCCCGGATGGCGGCCGTCGCCGAGCGGCTCGGGGGCCTGGGCGCCGCCGTACGCACCTCGTCGGCCGAGGCCGACCGCACCGAGCGCGCCATCACCGAGGCGCGGATCGCCCTCGACCGCGACCGCGCCGAGCTCGACGGGCTGCAGGCGCGTCTGGCCGAGGCCGAGGCCGCTCCGACCGACGAGGACGAGGACCCCTCGACCGACGAGCGCGACCGCCTCGAGCTGGCAGCGAGCCGGTCACGCACCGCCGAGACCGAGCTGCGGCTGACCCTGCGCACCCGCGAGGAGCGGGCCCGCGCCCTCAAGGGCCGCGCCGACTCGCTCGAGGGTGCGGCCCGCAACGAGCTGGCCGCCCGTGAGCGGCTGCGTGAGCGGCGCGAGCGCCGACGCCGCGAGGCCACCGTCGCCGAGGCCGTGCACGCCGCGGCGGCCTACGCCGTCGAGCGCGTGGCTGCCGCCCTGGCCCGCGCCACCACCCTGCGTGACGCGGCGGAGGCCGAGCGGCTCGCGCGCGAGCAGGCAGGTGTGGCCCTGCGCGCCGAGCTGATCGGGGTGCAGGACGAGCTTCGCGACCTCACCGACACCGCCCACCGTGACGAGATGGCCCGCGCCCGGCAGGTCGCCCGCATCGAGGCACTGCAGGCCAAGGCCGTCGAGGAGCTCGGCATCGACCCCGAGGTGCTCGTCGAGGAGTTCGGCCCGCACCGCGAGGTACCCCATGTCGTCGGCCCGGGGGAGGACCCTGATGCCGTGCCGGAGCCGGTCGCCTACGTGCGCGAGGAGCAGGAGAAGCGGCTGCGCAAGGCCGAGCGGGGGTTGCAGGCGCTGGGCCGGGTCAACCCGCTGGCGCTGGAGGAGTTCGCGGCGCTGGAGGAACGGCACACCTTCCTCACCACCCAGCTCGAGGACCTCAAGCGCTCCAAGCGCGACCTGCTCGACATCGTCAGGGAGGTCGACGAGCGCGTCGAGCAGGTCTTCACCGAGGCCTTCCACGACACCAAGGAGCAGTTCGAGCGGGTCTTCGAGCGGCTCTTCCCCGGTGGCGAGGGCCGGCTGGTGCTCACCGACCCCGACGACATGCTGGCCACGGGCATCGAGGTCGAGGCGCGCCCGCCCGGCAAGAAGGTCAAGCGGCTGTCGCTGCTCTCCGGTGGCGAGCGCTCGCTCGTCGCGGTGGCGCTGCTCGTCGCGATCTTCAAGGCCCGGCCGAGCCCGTTCTACATCATGGACGAGGTCGAGGCCGCGCTCGACGACACCAACCTGGGCCGGCTGATCACGCTCTTCGAGGAGCTGCGCGACTCCAGCCAGCTCATCGTCATCACCCACCAGAAGCGCACCATGGAGGTCGCCGACGCGCTCTATGGCGTGTCGATGCGCGGCGACGGCGTCACCACGGTGGTCTCGCAACGCATCCGCGACGTCGCCGCCACGGCCTGACCTCAAGGACCCTCCCGGGTCCTTGGCGTGCCGAAGCCGTCGTGAGTGCGCAAACGGTCGTCCTGGCAGCCATTTCCGCACTCGAGGCGGAGGACAGTGGGGGGTCAGTGGGCGAGGCCGCCGATGTCGCCGAGCGGCCAGAACCGCAGGACGACCGGCCCGACGACCCGTTCCGCGGGCACGAGTCGGGCACACTCCTGCCCCTCCGTCGCGCCGCGGCACCCGATGACCGAGTCGGCCGACTGCGACCGGTGGTCGCCGAGCACGAGGAGGTTCTCGGTCGGCACCGTGATCTCCGGGAAGCACCGGGTGGAGCGCGGCGAGCTCGAGCAGTCCAGCGACCCGGCGGTGAAGGCCAGGTCCTGGTAGACGTAGGGCTCGTCGAGTGGCTCGCCGTCGACCGTCACCTTGCCGTCGGTGCTGCAGCAGGCGACCTTCTGGCCGGGCAGCCCGATGACCCGCTTGACCGTGTAGGCCGTGCTGCTCGGGCCGATGCCGGTCAGGTCACCGAACCCGCGCACCGCCCTCTGGACGATGTTCTCGGGCTGCGGCAGCTGCTTCTCCTGCCAGGTGCTCCCGTGGCCGAAGACGACGACGTCACCGCGGGCGATGTCGTCGTCCAGGCGGTTCACCAGGATCCGGTCGCCGATGTTCAGGGTCTGTTCCATCGACTGCGACGGCACCCCGAACGGCTTGACGAGGAAGGCCTGCACCAGCGCGACGGCGACGAGGGCGATGATCACCTCGGTGAACATCGGGAGGCGGCGGCGACGACGCGTCGTCGCCCCGCCCGTCGCAGGGGCGGCGGCAGTCACGGACGTCACCCTAGTTGTGCTGCGCAGGGGTGTCGATTTGGTGGCCAGCGCGGCGCGATGAAACTCTGGGGACATGGTCTCCGTCGTGCTCGGCATGCTCGCCTGCCTCGCCCTCGCCCTCGTGGTGATGGCGCTCGTCGCCGTGCCCGCGCGCCGGCAGGGTCGCGAGGTGCTCACCGAGCGTGGCGAGGGGGTCCTGGTCTCCCTCCGCGACCGCCAGCTGCCGGGTCGGCCCGAGAAGCCGACCGCCGACGACGCACGTTCG
Source organism: Ornithinibacter sp. (assembly GCA_035633415.1). Classification (GTDB taxonomy): domain Bacteria; phylum Actinomycetota; class Actinomycetes; order Actinomycetales; family Dermatophilaceae; genus Fodinibacter. Next base: position 15,150 of record DASQEZ010000311.1, read on the forward strand.
GCCGAACCCGTGGGCGCCCGCGGCTGAGTGGCCCCGTGACCGGGTGCGGCCGCGCCGCGCTCCGGTCGTGCCGGCGGGCTCCTCGGACCGTGGGCCACCTCGTGGTCGGTGTGGTTCGATGGGCGGACCCCACCCAGAGGAGCCACCTGCCGTGAGATCCGGTATCGACCCCGCCGCTGTCGACCCCGACGTGCGGCCCCAGGACGACCTGTTCGCACACGTCAACGGCAGATGGCTGGCGACGACGCAGATCCCCGAGGACCGCGGGCGCTACGGCACCTTCGACGTGCTGCGCGAGACCGCCGAGGAGCACGTCCGCTCGATCATCGAGGAGGTCGCGGCCGGCGCCCCCGAGCCGGGCACCGTTGCGGCGAAGGTCGGCGACCTCTACGCGAGCTTCATGGACCACGACGCCGTCGAGTCGCTCGGCGTGCAGCCGCTGGCCGCGGACCTGGCCCGGGTCGCCGCCGTGACCAGCCCCGGCGACGTCATCGCGACGACGGGCGCGTTCAGCCGCGCCGGCATCCTCGGTCTCGTCATGCCGTTCGTCAACACCGACGACCGCGACCCGAGCCGTTACGTCGTCTACCTCGAGCAGGCCGGCCTGGGCCTGCCCGACGAGTCGTACTACCGCGAGGACCAGCACGCCGACAAGCGCACGGCCTATGTGGCACACGTCGAGCGGATGCTGTCGCTCGCCGGCTGGACCGACCCCGAGGGCGCTGCCGGTCGCGTCATGGCTCTCGAGACCCGGCTCGCCTCCGGGCACTGGGACAAGGTGACCAACCGCGACCCGGTCAAGACCTACACCCTGGTCGACCTCGACGGCCTGGCCGAGATGGGCCCCGGCATCGACTGGGTGCGCTACCTCGAGGGGCTCGGCGCCACCCCGCGGGCGTTCGAGTCGGTCGTGGTGCGCCAGCCCGACCACGTCAGCTCGGTCGCCGACGCACTGGCGCAGGAGCCGGTCGAGGTGTGGCGTGACTGGCTGGCCTGGCACGTCGTGCACGCTCACGCGGCCTTCCTGTCGGCCGCGCTCGTCGAGGAGAACTTCGACTTCTACGGCCGCACCCTCTCGGGCGTTCCGCAGATGCGCGAGCGCTGGAAGCGAGGCGTCAGCCTCGTCGAGGAGGCGCTCGGTGAGGCCGTGGGCCAGCTCTACGTCGAGCGGCACTTCCCGCCGCACGCCAAGGAGCGCATGGTCGAGCTCGTCGACAACCTCGTCGAGGCCTTCCGCCGCAGCCTCACCCAGGTGCCGTGGATGGGCGACGACACCCGGCACGAGGCGCTGACCAAGCTCGGCCAGTTCACCCCGAAGATCGGCTACCCCGAACGCTGGCGCGACTACTCGGCCCTCGAGATCGTGCCGGGCGACCTGCTCGGCAACGTCCGCCGGGCCGTGGCCTTCGAGGTCGACCGCCAGCTGGGCAAGCTCGGTGGCCCGGTCGACCGCGACGAGTGGTTCATGACCCCGCAGACCGTCAACGCCTACTACAACCCGGGGCTGAACGAGATCGTCTTCCCGGCAGCGATCCTGCAGCCCCCGTTCTTCGACGTCGATGCCGACGACGCCGTCAACTACGGAGGCATCGGCGCGGTCATCGGCCACGAGGTCGGTCACGGGTTCGACGACCAGGGAAGCCAGTTCGACGGCACCGGCACGCTTCGCAACTGGTGGACCGACGAGGACCGCGCGGCGTTCCAGGCCCGCGCCGACGCCCTCATCGCCCAGTTCGACCAGCTCGAGACCCGCGACGCCCCCGGCCAGAAGGTCAACGGCGCCCTCACCGTCGGCGAGAACATCGGCGACCTCGGCGGGCTCACCATCGGCTACTCGGCCTACCGCATCTCACTGGGTGACCAGCCGGCTCCCGAGATCGAGGGGCGCACCGGCGAGCAGCGGTTCTTCCTGGGCTGGGCCCAGGTCTGGCGCGGGCTGTCCCGCCGGGCGGAGGCGGAGCGGCTGCTCGCCCTCGACCCACACGCCCCGATGGACCTGCGCGCCAACGCCGCCCGCAACCTCAGCGAGTTCCACGAGGCGTTCGGGGTGACCGAGGGCGACGGCATGTGGGTCGCGCCCGAGGACCGCGTCCGCATCTTCTGACCTCGCGGCCCGTGAGCCGGATGCCGTCCGCGCCGGTTCGGTCTCCCGTGCCGGTGCCGGTTTGGGCACCCGTCGAGCGGCTGCGAGGATGAACCGGTGAGCGCCATCGACACCCTCTGGGAGTACCTCGCCGTCGCCGTCGGCATCATCGTGGTCATCGGCGGCATCGCCGTCGGGCTGATGCGCAGCCGCGGCGGCCGCACCACCAAGGACCTGCCGCCGGCGTCGCCGGGCCCCGGGCCGGGCGGGTCCGCCGTCGACCTCGACGCCGCACCCGAGGGCGCCATCGGCACCCTCGAGCGTCCGACCACGACCGAGCCGGAGCCCGAGCTGCTGCCGGTGCCGGCGCCGGCCCCCACCCCGACGCTCGAGCGCCCCGAGGCGCCCGCGGGGCGGCTGCGGCGGTTGCGTGCCCGGCTGGCCCGTTCGAACACGGCGCTGGGCAAGGGCCTGCTCGCGCTGCTGTCGGGCGGCACCCTCGACGAGGCCGCCTGGGAG
>DASQEZ010000312.1:0-10703 GCA_035633415.1 Ornithinibacter sp.
GATCGCGACCCCGGGCAGCACCGCGGCCACGTCGCGCCGGGACAGCCCGACGGCGCCCGCGAGCCCGGTGGCGATGGCCGCGATGAGGTCGACCACCGTCGGCGAGGTGCGTCCGGTGATCTGGGAGTTGGTCTGCAGGTCGATGTCGGGCACGACGAACGCCGCCACGACGCCGATGAGCACCACGACGACCGCCCCGAACAGGACGAAGCGGCCGGCCCGGATCCGCTCGCGCTTGACGATGCCGAGGGCGATGCCCATGATCGGCGTCGAGAGCGGGGCGATGATCATGGCGCCGATGACTGTCGCGGTCGAGTCGGCCAGGACCCCGGCCGTGGCGATGATGCCGGACAGCACGAGCATCGTCCAGAAGGCCGACTGCTTCGCACGGGTGTCCCCCGACCGGAGGTCGAGGTCGCCGGACAGCTCGTCGAGGGTGCGGCGCTGGTTCTCGGGAAGGACGCGGTCCCGCAGACCGATGTTCATGGCGCCGAGTATGCCGCGCGGTCGCCCGGCGCCTGCCCGGCCGGAAGGGGACGCGCCGGGCCGTCCTGACTCGGGCGAGCCGCCGGTGCGCACCCGCCCACGCGGGTACCGTCGGACCAGGAGGTCGTCATGCGCCCGACTCGCACCGTCAGCATCCTTGCCGCCCTGTCCCTGATGGCGCTCGCAGGCTGCTCGGACGACGGCCCGCCCGACCCGAGCCCCAGCCCGAGCGCGTCGAGCGCGTCGCCCTCGCCGTCTCCCACGGCCGGCTCGCCCTCGACCTCACCCACCAACTCGCCGACGGTACGCCCCTCCGTGCCGTCCGGGTTCTCGCTCGACGACGTCTCCTCGCCGGGCTTCCCGAACCTGGGCGGCGACCTGGGCGGCATCGGCGTCGTGCGGGTCGGCCGGCATGCGGGTTACGACCGGGTGGTCTGGCAGTTCCCCGGCAGCGGCCGACCCACCTACCAGGTGCGCTACGTCGACGAGCCCACGGCCGACGGCAGCGGTGACGTCGTCGACGTGCGCGGCGCCGCCTACCTCGAGGTGCTGATCACCACGGTCGGCATCCCCGCACCCGGCACGCCGCCTCCGGAGGACGCGTCGGCGTCCTCGATCGCCGGCACGGTGATCGAGCAGGCGATGCCCGTCTACGGCGGGTTCGAGGGCTACGGACAGTCCTTCGTCGGGGTGCGCGACCGCCAGCGCCCGTTCAAGGTCACCGTGCTGACCAGCCCGACCCGCCTCGTCGTCGACGTCTACTCGGGCTGAGGGCGATCGCGCCCGTCGAGCTCGCGGTGCCAGGACTGGGTGCGGTAGTCGGTGGTCCAGCCCATCGAGGCGTAGAGGCCGTCCGCACCGGTCGGTGAGTCGGCATCCACCTCGAGGCCGACGCGATTGCGTCCGCGCCGTGCGGCATCCGCTATCACGGTGTGCAACAACGCCTTTGCGACACCCAGACCGCGAGCCCGCCGGTGCACCCCGATGTAGTCGACGTAGCTGCCCTCGAACCCCTCGGAGTCCTCACGGATGACGGAGCAGACCAGCGCCCCCGCAGGGATGGTGCCCTCGTCGGTCTCGACGGTGGCGAGCCACCAGTGGTCCCAGCGGTGGCCGGGGTCCTCGCGCAGTCGCATGACGAACTCGGGGAAGCTCTCGCGGTAGGAGCTGAAGTGGTCCTGGAAGGACTCCTCGAGCACACGGTGCACGTCCTGAAGGTCCCGCGCGACCGGTAGCCCGTCGGCGTGGCGCTCGACCGGCCGCACGGTGACCCCTTCGCGCGTGCCGGGCAGGCTCCCGGCTTCGTGGGCCGCGACGGGCCGGGTCATCTGCAGCCAGGTGCGGGTCTGGTCGAACCCCGCGCCGGTGAGCCAGCGCTGCTGGCGCCGGTCGTCCGCGTAGGCACCCGAGTCGAGCAGCGTGGAACGCACCCCGCGCATCCCCGCGATGTCGACGGCATGGCGCTCGGCGGCGCCGAAGAGCGCACCGGCCAGCTCGGCGGCCTCCTCGTCGGGCAGGTCGGGCGCGACGGTCACCTCGACGAGGGTGCGTCCGGAGGCGCGGTCGTGCACCGACAGCCACGCGACCAGCCGGCCCGCCGGGTCGTGCGCCAGCGCCTGGCGTCGGGTCCACGAGCCGGTGCCGACGAGCTGGCCGAGCACCGCCTCGGGGTCGACTCCGGACGAGCCCTTCGCGGCGCGCTGGTGGTCGGCCAACAGGGCCGCGACATCCGGTGCGTCGGCTGCGGTGGGGGCCCGGGCGGTCAGGCCCTGCGGGAGCCCGTCGATCGTCACGTCGGCGTCGGTCACGCGGACCACTCTCCCACTCGCCACGCCCTGGGCTGCCCGCCCGCACGAGGGGACGAGTCGATGGCCGCCGCCGAAGGGCACGGTCGACAAACCGTCTCCCGAGGCCTGCCACCTGTTGCGAACTCGCGACACGACGCAAGCCGCCGGCACCTCGATGTCGCGTGCTCGCAATGAGTCGGATGCCGTGCGGGGGCGGGTCGTGCGTCAGCGACGGACGCGGTGGTGCAGGTGCACCACCTCGCCGATCCGGTCGACCGCGACGAGGTCCAGCGAGGCACGCACGTCGTCGGGCAGCGCCCGGGTGCCACCGCCGACGAGCACGGGGTGCAGGAACAGGTGCACCTCGTCGACGAGGTCGGCGCGGAACGCCTCGGCGGCCAGGGTCGGGCCGCCCACACTGACGTCGAGCACGCTCGCGGCCTTGAGCGCCTCGACGGCGACCGGGTCGAACGACGAGGCGAGGGTGGTGCGCGCCGCCGTGACGTCCTCGAGGCTGGTGGAGTAGACGACCTTGTCGGCCGCGCGCCAGATCCGGGCGTACTCCCCCATCGGCCCGGGCACGTCGCCGGGTGCGGTCTCCCAGTAACGCATCGTCTCGTACAGCTTGCGACCGAGGAGGTAGGTGCCGACCTCTCGCTCCTGGTCGTTGACGAAGTCGTGCAGCTCGTCGGTCGGCGCGGCCCACGAGAAGCCGCCCTCCGCGTCGTTGACGTAGCCGTCGAGGGAGGTGATCGCGGTGTAGCGCAACAAGGCCATTCCGGCATTGTGCCCAGTCCCGGGCGATCCGTGCGGCTCCGGGCAACCCCTTGTCGCGGCGCGGCGCCGCCCACCACACTGTGCCGATGCGGCTCCCGCGGAAGTCCCACCGGTGAGGCACGTGCGCGCCGGCGTGGCGCGGGTACTGGGTGCGCCCTTCCGGGCCTTCCGCGAGCTGCCGATCCTCCGCCGGGTGTCGTTCCACGTCACCCGGATCAAGGCGGGCCTGGACTTCCACTTCTTCCGCACCCTGGCCATCGCCCTCGCCATCATCGTCGTCATCTCCGCCTTCCTCGTCACCGTGCTCGAGCCCGAGAAGCGTTCGGCCGAGGGGTTGGTCGGGTCGGCGTACTGGTCCGTCACCACCGTCATCGGCTCCGGTGACGCGTCATACGTCACGAGCCCGGGCGGCTACCTCATCGGTTGGCTGCTGGCCTTCTTCGGCGTCGCGATCGTCGCGACGCTCACCGCCGCGATCGTCGGCTTCGTCATCGACTTCCTCCTGAAGGAGGGCCAGGGCATGGGAGCCAGCGGCTACTCGGACCACATCGTCGTCTGCGGGTGGAACGCCACCGCGCGCGAGCTGATCGACGAGCTGCAGGGTGACGAGTTCACCGCGCGGATCGTCGTCCTGCACGAGAGCGACCGCAGCCCGGCCGGCGCGGACGTCTACTTCGTGCGCGGTGACACGACCAGCTCCACGGACCTGGAGCGGGCCGGCATCCCGGACGCCGCGGCGGCGATCATCTGCCCGTCGGACAGCTCGAACGAGGCGGACATGCGCTCCATCCTCACCGTGCTCGCGATCGAGACGATGGCCCCGAACGTGCGCACGGTCGTCGAGGTCAACAACCCCAAGCACGTCGAACACGTGCGCAGGGCGCACGCCGACGAGATCCTGGTGACCTCCCAGCTCGCCTCGCGGCTGCTCGCCCGCACCGCCCTCTACCCCGGGCTGGCCGCCCTGGTCACCGACATCGTGTCCGGCGGTGACGGCTCCGAGCTCTACCGCGTGGAGCTGCCCGACGACTACGCCGACCTCGGCCTGGAAGACCTGTCGGCCCGGCTCCGACGCGAGCACAACGCCACGCTGCTCGCCGTGATCCGGGACGACCACACGCTCACGAACCCTCCGTCCGACTTCCGGCTCACCCGCGGCGACACCGCGGTCGTGGTCGCGGAGAGCCTGGGCGAGCTGCACCCGCTCGAGCCCGACGAGGCCCTGGACATGGCCGACTGAGGATGCGGGCGGCGCCCGTCGTCAGTGCGCGCCGAGCCGCCGGGCCGCGACGAGCGCGAGCGCACGCGCCACCTCGACGACCTCGGCGAGTGGCACGGACTCCCGCGGGGCGTGCGCCAGCCGCACGTCACCCGGGCCGTAGTGCAGCGTGGGGATGCCGCCCACCCCCGCGTAGAGCCGCAGGTCCGACCCGTACGGGGCCGCCGACTCGACCGGGCGGATGCCGCTGACCGCCTCGACCGCGTCGGCCACCTCGGCCACGAGCGGGTGTCCGTCCGGTAGCCGGCCGGACGCGAACTGCCCCCCGGGCCAGGTCACCGCGGGCGGATGGTCACGTAGCCAGGGGTCGGCCGCGGCGGCCGCGGTGACGGCATCCTCGAGCGCGGCGCGGGCGAGTACGGGGTCCTCACCCAGCCGCACGCCCATCCGGCCCTCGGCGACGAGCAGGTCGGGCACGGAGCTGGCCCAGTCGCCGGCGTGCACGGTGCCGACCGAGATGCCGTAGGGCAGCGGGTTGTCGCCGAAGAGGGGGTGCCGGTCGGTGTTGCGGCGGGCCTCGAGCTCGCGCAGCGCGAGGTGCACCGGCCAGAACGCCTCGAGGGCCGAGACGCCCTCGTGCCGTGTGCTGCCGTGGGCGGCGAGCCCGGCCACCTCGACGCGGAAGGTGAGGGCACCGGCATTCGCCGTGACCAGGTGCCCGCTCGTGGGCTCGGTGATGACTGCCACCTCACCGCGGTGCCCGCGCCGCAGGGTGGCGAACGCCCCGAGGCCGCCGTCCTCCTCGCTGACGACGCTGTGCAGGGCCAGCCGCCGCTCGGTGTGCACGCCGGACCGGTGCAACGCCCTGGCGACCGCGAGGTTGACGGCCATCCCGGCCTTCATGTCGCAGGCACCGCGGCCGTGCAGCACCCCGTGCTCGATGCGTGCCGAGAACGGCTGCGCACCAAACCAGTTCGCGAGGTCGCCGATCGGCACCACGTCGACGTGTCCCTGGAGCACGAGCCCGGGTTCACCCGACCCTGTCGCCGTACCGACCACGCCGTGCCCTTCGACCCGCGGCGCCTCGGTCCCGGGGAAGTCGGGGTCGGCGCGCAGGGCGTCGAGATCGAGGGCCCACAGGTCGACCTCGAGGCCGGCCTCCTCGAACCAGCGGGCCACCGTGTGCTGCAGCTCGCTCTCGGCGTCGGTGCCGGTGACGCTGGGAACACGCACCAGCTCGACGAGGGTGTCGACGAGCTCGCTCTCGTCGAGGGCGTCGAGCACGCGGCGCTCGGCGGCGGAGGTCGGTGACCCGGGCATGCACGGCACTGTATGCCGGGTGTCCATGGGAGCGGCGGGTAGCGTCTCTGCCACACGAGTCGGCGGCGGGACGACTCCGCTCGGCACGGCACGCGGAGGAGACGCGAAGGAGGCGGCACGGTGGGCTCAGGCCACGGTCACGGCCACCCCAACGCGGGCGCGACCCACCGGTGGCGGCTGCGGGTGGCGTTCGCGCTCATCGCGTCGTTCTTCGTGGTCGAGCTGTCCTCGGCACTGGTAAGCGGGTCGCTGGCGCTGCTCAGCGACGCCGGCCACATGGCCGCCGACGTCGTGGCGCTCGGGGCTGCCCTGGTGGCGACCCGGATCGCCGCCCGGCCCGACACCACCGGGCGCCGGACCTTCGGGTCCTACCGGGCCGAGGTGTTCGCATCGGGGCTGGCCGTGCTGCTCATGCTGGGCGTGGCGGCCTACATCGTCGTCGCCGCGATCGGCCGGATCGGCGACGAGCCCGACGTCGCGTCGACCGCGATGCTCGTCGTCGGTGGTCTCGGGCTGGTCGTCAACGTGGTGGCGCTGCTGCTCCTGCGTGGCGGGGCCGCCGAGAGCCTGAACGTCAAGGGCGCCTACCTCGAGGTGGTCGCCGACACCCTCGGCTCGGTGGGGGTCGTCGTCGCCGGGCTGCTCGTCGCCGCCACCGGCTCGTCGGTCTGGGACACGAGCATCGCCCTGGCCATCGCCGCCTTCGTCGCGGTGCGCGCGGTCCTCCTCGGCCGCGAGGTGCTCGCGGTGCTCGGTCAGCACGCACCGGCCGGCATCGTGCCGGCCGATGCCGAGGCCGCCCTGCGTGGGGTGTCCGCCGTGGTGGACGTGCACGACCTGCACCTGTGGACCCTGACGTCCGGGATGCACGTCGCGACGGTGCACCTGGTGTGCGACGACGGTGCCGACCCGACCGCCGTGCTGACCGGGGCGGCGGCCGTGCTCCGTGAACGGTTCGCCATCGACCACGCCACCATCCAGGTCGAGCCGCGCAGCGCGGCCGCCTGCGTCGAGACCAGCTGGTGACCCGCCGGGCTCCCCGGGGGTGGCACTCCATCCGCCGGTCGAGGGTCGGAATGTGACCCGGGCACGACGGGTTGGTCGGGAGGTGACTGCTTCAGCACCCAGCCGGGCGAGCCGGGCGAGCCGGGCCAGCGTGGGCCTGCGCAGCGAGCGCGGGCCGGTGCTCCTGTCGGTGATGCTGAGCACCGGCCTCGTCGCCATCGACGCGACCATCCTGGCGGCCGCGGTGCCGGCGGTCGTGCGCGACCTCGGAGGGCTGAGCCAGTTCCCGTGGCTGTTCTCGATCTACCTCCTCGCCCAGGCCGTGTCCGTGCCGGTCTACGGCAAGATCGCCGACCTCTACGGCCGCAAGCCGGTGATGCTCTTCGGAGTCGCGCTGTTCCTCGTGGGTTCGCTGCTGTGCGGGCTGGCGTGGTCGATGGGCTCCCTCGTGGCGTTCCGCGCGCTGCAGGGGCTCGGGGCGGGCGCGGTGCAGCCGGTCGGCATGACGATCGTCGGCGACATCTACTCGGTCGCCGAGCGCGCCACCGTGCAGGGCTACCTCGCGGCCGTCTGGGCGATCTCCTCGCTCGTCGGCCCGACCCTCGGCGGCGTGTTCGCCGACTACGCCTCCTGGCGCTGGATCTTCCTCGTCAACCTCCCGCTGGGGCTCGTCGCAGCCTGGATGCTCTGGCGCAGGTTCGAGGAGCAGCCGACCGCCCGCGACCCCGACCGGGCGCGGCCCAGGATCGACGTGCTGGGTGCGGTGCTGCTGCTCGTCGGCACCGTGGCGCTGCTCGTGGCCCTGCTCGAGGGTGGCGTGCTGTGGCCCTGGGCCTCGCCGGTGAGCGTGGGCCTGCTCGTCGGGGCGGTGCTGGTGCTCGTGGCGTTCGTGCTCGTCGAGCGGCGGGCAGCCGAGCCGGTGCTGCCGCTGTGGGTCTTCCGGCACCGGGTCGTCGGAGCCGCGATGGCCACCTCGCTCGTCGTGGGCGTGCTGCTGCTCGGGCTCACGTCGTACGTGCCGCTGTTCTCCCAGGGGGTGCTCGGCACCGGGGCGATCGTGGCGGGCTTCGCCCTGGCCGCGATGACGATCGGGTGGCCGATCGCGGCGACCACGTCGGGGCGGCTGTACCTGCGGTTCGGGTTCCGCACCACGATGCTGATCGGCTCGGTCATCGCGCTGGCCGGCGCGGCCCTGCTGCTCACGGTCGACGCCTCCAGCTCGGTGCTGCACCTGGCCGCCCCGAACTTCGTCATGGGGCTGGGCTTCGGCTACGTCGCGAGCCCGGCGATCGTCGCGGCCCAGAGCTCGGTGGGCTGGGACCGACGCGGGGTGGCCACCGGCGCCACGTTGTTCGCCCGCTCGGTGGGGTCGGCGGTCGGGGTGGCGGCGTTCGGCGCGATCGCGAACACCGTCGTGCGGAACCGGCTGGGCTCCGAGCCGACCGACCTCGAGTCGCTGCCCGCGGGCGTGCTCGAGCCGGCCATCCAGGCCGTGTTCCTGGCGTCGTTCGCCGTGGCGGTGACCCTCGTGGTGGCCGCGGCCTTCATGCCCAAGAAGGTCCACGAGGTCACCGACTGAACCGCCGGTGTGAGGCCGGCGACCTCGCGGCGTCCGCACCGGCGGCCGGGGCTAGCGTGGAAGCGGTGACGGCTCCGCCGGCCCGGTGGGGCCGCGCCCTTCACAGGAGCACCCGATGCCAGTCGCCCCGCCCTCGAACACCATCCTGCGACCCGGGCCGCGGCTCACCGCGGCGTGGGTGCTCTCGGCGGTCGTGCTGGTGCTCATGGTCGTGCAGGCCGGGCTGGGGCTGGCCGCGGCCGACCTGTACCCCGAGGAGCCGTGGGCGGTCGCGGCCTTCCGCGGCAACGACCTGGCCACCCTCCTGCTCGCGGTTCCGGTGCTCGCGGTGTCGTTGCTGGCGAGCCACCGCCGGGAGAGCAGCGCCTCGGTGCTCCTCTGGCTCGGGATGCTGCACTACGGCGTCTACAACTACGCCTACTACTCGTTCGGGGCGGCGTTCAGCTCGGTGTTCCTGCTGCACGTCGGCGCCTTCGTGGCCTCCATGGGCGCGATCCTGATGCTCGCCACCAGCATCGATGCCGGCCGTGCGGCGCGGGGAGTCGCCGGCGGAGCACGGGGGCGGTTCGTCGCTGTCTACACGACCGTCGTCGGGGTGGCGCTGGTCGCCGCCTGGGGCGGCATGTCGCTGCGCTTCGCCCTCACCGGCGACCTGCCGAAGGACGTCATGCCGGTCTCGGCCGTCCACCTCGTCTACGCCATCGACCTGTCGCTGCTCGCGCCGGTGTTCCTCGTGGCCGGCGTCCTGCTGTGGCGCCGCGAACCCTGGGGGTCGGTGCTGGCCGTCGCGGTCAACGCGAGTGGCGCCGTCTACCTCGCCGTGCTGTGGGCGGTGGGTGGTTTCCAGGCCGATGCCGGGATCGCCGGCAAGACCTGGCTCTCACCCGTGGCGATCGGCTCCGTCCTCGCGTGCCTGGCCGCGACGCTGGCCCTGCTCGTGCGCCCACACCCGCACGGTCAGCAGGACCGGGCCGACGCGCCTCGCGCCCCGGCGCACGCCCGGTCCTGAGCACGAACGGGCGCGCTCAGGCGTCCCGCGAGCTCTCGGCCACCTTGGTCTCGCAGTCGGTGGGGTCGGCGGGGTCCTTGGCGGCATCGAGGATCGCGCCGTGGCGCACGTCGTGGGTCTCTCGCGCGAAGAGCCAGGGGATGACGGCCAGCAGCGTGATCAGCCCGGTCATGCCGAACGCCAGCGGGTAGCTGCCGTAGTCGATCAGCAGGCCGGCGAGCACCGGTCCGATGATGGCCCCGCTGTCGGCTGACATCTGGAACGCGGCCAGGGCGGGCCCGCCGTTGCGCTCCCGCCCGACGATGTCGGCGAGCGACGCCTGCTGCGCCGGGTTGAGCATGCCCGCGCCGAGGCCCGCGACCACGGACAGCACGACGAGCACCGGCAGGTCGGCCGCGAACCCGGTGACGATCGTGGCCAGGCCGCTGATCACCAGGCCGCCGACGATGAAGGGCCGCCGGCCGACCCGGTCGGAGAACCGGCCGGCCACCGTGAGACCGACGGCGTTGCCCGCGGCGAAGACGGCCAGGGCGGTGCCGGCGACCCATGGTTCCTTGCCGATGACCACGGCGGCGAACAGCGGCAGGATGGCGTTGCGCACGCCGAAGTTGGCCCAGCCGTTGGCGAACGCCGACCCGATGGATGCGCGGTAGGCGCTGTCCCGCCAGGCCTCGCGGACACTCATCACCGTCAGCACCGGCGAGCCGTCTGCCGGGCGCAGCGACGACCCGCGCAGGAAGATGCCGACGAGCGAGGCCGCCACGAGAAGGGCGACGGCGTACACGATGAACGGCACCCGCAGACCGAGGTTGCCGAGCAGCCCACCGATGACCGGGCCGAGGATGCCGCCGAAGAGGAACGCCGAGGCGTAGACCGACGAGACCCGCGCGCGGATCGTCGGGGGCGCGAGGCGCACGATCAGCGCGACGGCCGACACGGTGAACATCACCGAGCCGATGCCCCCGAGGCCGCGGTAGACGAGGAGCTGCCAGTAGGTGTCGGCGAAGGCCGTGGCGCCGGTCGAGATCGCGACGATGACCAGGCCGGCGAGGTAGATCGGCCGCTCCCCGAACCGGGCGATGAGCCGCCCACCGGCCGGGGCGAAGAGCAGCCGGAAGAACGCGAAGGCGCTGACCACGATCGAGCTGGCGGTGGCGCCCACGCCGAAGCTCTGGGCGAACTGGGGCAGCACCGGCAGGATCAGCCCGAACCCGAGGGCGATGACGAACGCCGACGCGATGAGCACCCAGATCTCGCGGGGGATGCGCACCGCCGCGGGCTGGGTCATCGGGGAGGCGGACACGATCCACCAGTATGCCGTCCGCCAGGGACCGCCCAGAACCTCACCGACCGGTGTCGAACCCTGACCGGCACCGATGCCGTGGGCTCAGCGGGCGAGGATCGCCACCGCGAGCGGCACGGTGGCGAGGACGACGAGGGTGGTGTCGCGCCGGCGCCAGGGCGCCGGCATCCACCACGTGCGGGCGATCGCGGTCGCGAAGCCGCGGGCGTCCATGGCCA
>DASQEZ010000313.1:0-25487 GCA_035633415.1 Ornithinibacter sp.
CGGCGGCGTCGGCCGCGTCCGCCACCATCGACCACGCCCGCACCTGGGTGCAGGGCACCCCCGAGGGCGACTGGGTGTCGATGGCCGTGCGCTCCGACGGCTCCTACGGCGTGCAGGAGGGCATCATCTCCTCCTTCCCGGTCACCGTGAAGGAGGGCAGGTGGGAGATCGTCCAGGGCCTCGACATCGACGACTTCTCGCGCGCTCGCATCGACGCCTCCGTCGCCGAGCTGGTCGAGGAGCGCGATGCCGTCAAGGAGCTCGGCCTGATCTGACCTCGCTCCCCAACCGGATGCCGCCCGCTCGCCCGAGCGGGCGGCATCCGTGCGTCGTGGGCCACGAGGATTTCTTCATCACCCGTGACGGGAACCGCGTAGATTGACGGTTCGTCCACCCGGGAGCGAGCGACGCTCGTGGTCCTCTCCGACACAAGGGAACACGATGACCGATTCACAGCCTGCCCCGCTCCAGCCGCCCGCCGCTGCGGCCACCCTCACGCTCGTGGCGCCGCCGCCCCCGCAGCCCGTGGCCGCGACCGCCGCACCGCGGATGGCGCCGGCCGTGGAGGCCGCAGCGCTGCCCGGGCTCGACGCCAAGGTCGACGGCTACCTCGAGTCGCTGATGGCCGCAGCACCCCGTTCGCCCGAGTTCGCGGCCAAGGCGACCGACGTGCGCACCATGGGCGACGGCGACATCCGCAAGGCCGCCGAGACCTCGAACCGGCTGTTGAGCTCCCCGGTCAAGGCCCTGCAGGAGGGGGGCCTGGCCCAGGGCTCGAAGGTCGGCTCGACGCTGCTCGAGCTGCGCCGCACCATCGAGGACCTCGACCCGAAGGAGGCGACCGGCGCCAAGAAGTTCCTGGGCATGATGCCCTTCGGCGACAGGGTCACCGACTACTTCCGCAAGTACCAGTCGGCACAGAGCCACCTCGACGGCATCCTGCACTCCCTGCGCGACGGTCAGGACGAGCTCGGCGAGGACAACGCCGCCCTCAACCTGGAGAAGCAGTACCTCTGGGACGCCATGGCCCGGCTCAACCAGTACGTCTACGTGGCCGAGCGGCTCGACGCCCGCCTTTCCGCCGGCATCGCCGAGCTCGAGGCCACCGACCCCGACAAGGCCAAGGCGCTGCGCGACGACGTGCTGTTCTACGTGCGCCAGAAGCACCAGGACCTGCTGACCCAGCTGGCCGTGTCGATCCAGAACTACTTGGCCATCGACATCGTCATCAAGAACAACATCGAGCTGATCAAGGGTGTCGACCGTGCGTCGACGACCACGGTGTCGGCGCTGCGCACCGCGGTGATCGTGGCCCAGGCGCTGGGCAACCAGAAGCTCGTGCTCGACCAGATCAGCGCCCTGAACACCACGACGAGCGGGATGATCGAGCGCACCAGCGAGATGCTGCGCGACAACTCGGTGCAGATCCAGCAGCAGGCGGCGTCGGCGACGATCGGCCTGCCCCAGCTGCAGGCGGCCTTCGCGAACATCTACGCGACGATGGACGCGATCGACACCTTCAAGGTGCAGGCCCTCGACAACATGGCGGCCACGATCGGCACCCTCGAGACGGAGGTCGGCAAGTCGCAGGCCTACCTCGAGCGCGTGCAGCGCCACGACGACCGGGTGGCCAGCGGGTCGCTCGACCTCGGAGGCACCGGGGGTGCTGCGCGCTGAGAACCCGCTCAGGCACACTGATCACATGTCGGGTGGGTTCCTCGGCCGCCTCTTCGGCCGCGGCCAGAACAGCGAGCAGGGTGATCGCCTCGTCGTGCCCGCCGTGCCGACGAGCGAAGACCTGCTCGCGTCCCTCGACCGGCTCGAGGCGATGGTCGCCGACGGGGCCGTGCCCGCACCGGTCGCGTCGCGGGTGCGCCGGGTCGACCAGGTCGTGCGCGACACCATCCCCCGGCTCCCCAGCCTCGGCGCCGGCAGCCCGCAGGCGTACTCGGTGATGGCCACGGCCACCGACTACCTGCCCGAGGCGGTGGGCGGCTACCTGCGGCTGCCCCGCCAGTTCGCCGACAACCGCCCCGTCGACCGGGGCAAGTCCTCGCTCATGGTGCTCATCGACCAGCTCGACCTGCTCGCCGCCACCATGGACAAGGTCTTCGACGCCGTGTGCCGGGCCGATGCCGACGCACTCGTGGCCCACGGGCGCTTCCTCTCGGAGAAGTTCGGGTCGGCCTCGACCGGCGGTTCGCTCGACGTCGGGTCCGCGCCCGTGCCACCGATGCCCGGCTCCGCAGCGACGCCCAGGGATGCCGGTGGGCTCGGTCGCCTGCAGCCGCCCGCAGGGCGGGACGCATCATGAGCCCGCAGCTGCCGACGAGCCCACCGCGGACGGTTCCCCTGGGCGAGGCCGTGGACGCGGTCGCCAGGCTCGCCACGACCGCGGGTGGGGACGCCGCGACCGCCAGGGCCGAGGCCCTGGCGCTGGCCGCCGCCGTGGCGGAGTCGGCTCCGCAGGCCGCCGCCGACTGGGCGGTCGCCGCCGGTGGAGGCAGCACCCAGGACTTCTTCGACGCAGCCAGCCGAGGCCGCCGCTGGCGCGAGGCCCCCACGGCGACGCTGCGATCCCTCGCCGACCAGCGGTCGCCGCACGCCATGGCCTACGCCGAGGCCCTGGCCACCGTGGCCTCGGCCGCCTGCGACCTCGGGGAACCCACGATGCGCGTGGTCGGCAACGCGTCGGTCGCCGCCGCCGCGCAGCTGTCCGTCGTGCGCACCGCGCCGCCGGCCGTCGAGCTGCCCGCCGGGCTGGAGCGCGTGGCGACGGCAGGCACCACGCCTACGGGGGTCACCGCGCCCACCGAGGCACCGGCCCCGGGGGTTGCTCCCGTGGAGACGCCGGCCGCGCCGCCCAGGAAGAGCCTCGACGAGCTGCTGGCCGAGCTCGACGCCCTGATCGGGCTGCGGCGGGTCAAGCGTGAGATCCACCGGCAGGTCGCGCTGCTGCGGGTCGAGAAGCTGCGGCTGGATGCCGGCCTCAAGAGCCCCACGATCACCCGGCACCTGGTGTTCACCGGCAACCCCGGCACCGGCAAGACCACGGTCGCGCGGCTGGTGGGCGGCATCTACCAGGCGCTCGAGCTGCTGACCGACGGCACGCTGGTCGAGGTCGACCGCTCCGAGCTCGTCGCCGGCTACCTCGGCCAGACCGCGACCAAGACGGCGGACGTCGTCGCGTCGGCGTCGGGCGGGGTGCTCTTCATCGACGAGGCCTACAGCCTCACGGCCAGCGGGCCGGGGGGTGACCAGTACGGCCAGGAGTCGGTCGACACCCTGGTCAAGGAGATGGAGGACCGGCGCGACGACCTCGTGGTCATCGTGGCCGGCTACCCGGCACCGATGGCGGCCTTCATCGCCGCCAACCCCGGCCTCGCCAGCCGGTTCCGCACCACCATCGAGTTCGAGGACTACACCGACGACGAGCTCGTCGAGATCCTGCAGCACCTGGCCCGGGGAGCCGACTACGAGCTCGAGCCCGCGGCCATCGAGCGGTTCCGCGAGGTGCTCGGCCGCAAGGCGCGGGACAGCTCCTTCGGCAACGGCCGCTACGCCCGCAACGCGCTCGAGGCGGCCATCGGCCACCACGCCTGGCGGCTGCGGGACACGGCCGCCCCCACCCTCCAGCAGCTGAGCCTCCTCGTGGCCCGCGACTTCGACGAGGAACCGCTGGACGAGGGAGCCGGCTCGGGCGCTGCTGCGTCCGACCTGCCCCCGGCACCTGCGGACCAGAGACCCGGCGTCCGCGCCCCTGACCCTGAGAGCACCCCGTGACCACCACCCCGCCCCCACCCCCGGCGGCGGCCACCGCGGCCGCGCCACCGCCCCCTCCGTCTGCAACGGCAGCGCGACCCGGCTCCCCGGTCGGTGCACCTCCGGCGCCCTGGCCCGGCGCCGGGTCACCGGCACCCGCAGCGGCGGCGACCGCGGGCGGCCTCCAGGGCCGGGTGGACTCTGCGGTGGCCACGGTGCGGGCGGGCCTGGCCGGCACCCCCGGCCGGCTGCGGGCCATCGGCATCGTCAGTGTGGTCGCCACCTTGCTGTTCGGGCTGGCGGCGGGCCAGGCGTTCCGGTCCGCCGACGGCGCCCTGGGCCGTGCGGCAGCGAACTCCGACCAGCTCGTGCGCATCCAGGCCATCCAGACCAACGTGGTGCAGGCGGATGCCGATGCCACGAACGCCTTCCTCGTCGGCGGCCTGGAGCCGGCCGAGCAACGCACGGACTACACCGAGGCGGTCGCGTCGGCATCCGGGCTGATCGCGCAGGCCGCGCAGAACCAGCCGGCAGACGGCAACGCCCTCGCTGCCCTCAACCAGTCGCTCGTCGCCTACACCAGCCAGGTCGAGCAGGCCCGGGCCAACAACCGCCAGGCGCTGCCGGTGGGGGCGCAGTACCTCAAGAGCGCCAGTGCCGACCTGCGGGCCGAGGCCCTGCCGCTGCTGACGAACCTCAGCGAGGCCAACGACGCGCGGGTCACGCAGGAGTTCGACCGGGCCGCCCGGTCGGCGCTGTGGCTCGTGCTGCCCGGCCTGCTCGCCCTGCTCGTGCTCGTGCTCTCGCTGGTGTGGCTGGCTCGCCGCACCCGTCGCTACGTCAACGTGCCGCTCGCCGCCGGGGCCCTGCTGGTGCTCGTGACGCTGGTGCTCGGAACGGTCGGGCTGCTGTCGGTCAAGGGGGACGTCGACACCACCCGGGATGGCGTGTACGCCGCCACCCGCTCCACGGCTCAGGCCCGGATCGCCGGCTTCGACGCGAAGTCGAACGAGAGCCTCACCCTCATCGCGCGCGGCTCGGGCGCCGCGTTCGAGAAGGCCTGGCAGGCCTCGTCGGCCCTGGTGGTCGGTGAGGTCGCCCGGCTCGGGGAGAACCCGGCATCCTCGGGCCTCGAGTCGCTGCCGTGGGACGGCTACGTCTCCGTGCACCAGGAGATTCGCCGGCTCGACGACGCCGGCGACTGGGAGGGGGCCGTGGCGCTGGCCACCGGGTCCGGCGCTGACTCCGGCAACAGCGCCTTCGCCGCGTTCGACACGGCATCCGACGAGCAGCTGACCGGCCTGAGCAGCCAGACGTCTCAACAGCTCGACGACACCGGGGGGTGGCTGCCGTTCGCCGGGGTGCTCGGCCTGCTGGCCGGGGTCGTCGCCGCCCTCTGCGCCTGGTGGGGCGTCTCGATGCGACTGGAGGAGTACCGATGAGCCGCCGCCGACGCCGCACGCTGGCCGTCCTGACCGCAGTGGCCGCGACCCTGGCCGCCGGGGCGTGCACGACCGCCGGAGCCTACGACCCGACGCCCCTGCACACCCCGTCGACCCCGGCAGCGCCGTCGCCCAGCGCGACCCCAACGCCCTCGCCGGCGCCGTCGGGCACCGACGTCGTCACTGCCAACTGCCTGAAGTCGTACGCGCCGCCCGCCAGCATGCCGACACCCGGCGGCCAGATGCCGGCCGGCAGCACCATGGCCGAGATCAAGCAGCGTGGCCGCCTCGTGGCGGGCGTCTCGGCCGACACGCTGCTGCTCGGGGCGCGCAACCCGGTCTCCGGCCGCATCGAGGGCTTCGACATCGACATGCTCCGGGCGGTCTCGCAGGCCATCTTCGGCGACCCGAACAAGGTCGAGCTGAAGGTGATCACGGCGGCGCAGCGGCTGCCCGCCCTCCAGGACGGCAGTGTCGACATCGTGGCCCGCAACATGACGATCACCTGCAACCGCTGGAAGGACATCGCGTTCTCCAGCGAGTACTACCGCTCGGGCCAGAAGGTGCTGGTGCGCCTCGGCGCGACGACCGACAGCGGTGCCCCGATCACGGGCATCGAGGACCTGGCCGGCACGAAGGTCTGCGCCCCGAACGGGTCGACGAGCATGGACAAGCTACGCACCTTCACCGACATCGAGGCCGTGGGGGCCGACACCCACACCGGCTGCCTGGTGCTGTTCCAGCAGGGGGCCGTCGACGGCATCACCGGCGACGACACGGTGCTCGCGGGCCTGGCGTCGCAGGACCCCTACGCCGACGTCGTGCAGGCCCCCGCCTTCACCGCGGAGCCGTACGGCCTGGGCGTCAACCAGGAGAACGTCGACTTCGTGCAGTTCGTCAACGGCGTCCTCGCCGAGGTGCGCGCCGACGGCCGGTGGACCAAGAGCTACAACACCTGGCTGGCCGACGCGCTGGGCAAGGCACCGGCTCCCCCGACCGCGGTCTACGGACGGGCCTCGTGATCTCCGCGATGCACGGCACCACGGCGCCGAGCGCCCCCGGCCGGCTGGGCCAGCCCCTCGTCGCCCAGGAGGCGATGCGCTACCTCGAGGCGCTCGGCGCCTGGCGCGACGAGCGCAAGGCGGAGCTCGACGTGCTCGACCAGGCCGCGCTCGGGGCTGCCGACGCAGCGTCGTACACCGGCGACCTGTTGCTCTCGATGGCGCTGTGGAAGGCCGTGGCCGACCGGCACGACCTGCTCGTGGCGACGTGGGACTCCGGCCGGGTGGGCCCGACCGAGCTGGCCCGGCTGTCCACCCTGGTGTGGGGTCGCCTCGACGCCACTGCGACGCGCGCGGCGGCGACCCCTCGGGCTGCCGCCGGAGCACCCCCCGTGCCGGCATCCGCACTGGCCGTCTCCCTGCCCGAGGCCTGTCGGCTGTCCGACGCGCTCGCCGCCTCACTGCGCGCCCGGCTGGGCCTGGACCCCTCCGAGGCCGACCAGCAGGCGCGGGTGCGTGCGCTGCGCGCCTCCGTCGAGCGGGTCCGGGACCTGGTCGACCGTGAACCGGCACGGGGGCGTGCTGCTGCGGCGGCCGTGCTCGACAGGCTCGACTCCCGCACCACCGACGTGCTCGCCCGGATCAAGCGCGGCGCCGACGTCGGCGGCCTGCTGGGGCCCCTCGAGCAGGAGGCCGCCCGTGCCGAGCGCGACCTCATCGTCGGCGCCTCGAACCGCCGGGCCGACGCCCACGACGAGGAGCGCGCCAGGGCGTTGCGCACCGAGCTCGAGGCGCGCGGTGCCGCGCTGCGCGACCTCGCCGCGCGGTGCGTCGCGCAGGTCGCGCCCGCCCCGCGGCTGGCCGTGCCCGACGTGTCGGCACTCGGGCCGGTGCCCACCGACCCCGCAGCGGTCGACGCCTACCTGGTGCGGCTCGACGCCGTCGGCCGGGCGATGACCATGGCCCAGGACGCCTACGCGTCGGCACTCTCCGAGCGCGACGAGCTGCGGCTCACCCTGGGCGCGTACGCCGCCAAGGCCGCCGACCGGCGTGCCTCCACGCTGTCGCAGCAGGCCGATGCCGACCTCGCCGAGCTGCGACGGCGGGCGGGCGACGCGCTCGACCGTGAACCGGCCGACCTGGTGCGGGGCCGCGCCCTGGTCGCCGCCTACGTGGCCTACCTGGGCAGTGCGGTCGCGCCGCCCCACATCGTTCGTGCCAACGGGGGAAGGCCCTCATGAGCCAGATCGCCTGCGTGCAACCGGGTTGCACGGGAACCATCCTCGACGGGTATTGCGACGTCTGCGGGTCACCCGGTCCTGCCGGGGCCGGCTCGACCGCGGCCTCCCCCAGCGCCTCGAGCATCGGTGGCGTGGCCGGCCGGTGTGCCCAGCCCGGGTGCGGCGGCACGGTGGTCGACGGCTACTGCGACGTGTGTGGGTCGCCCGGCGCGGCCGGCGCTTCCAGCGCGACGGGCGCGCCCGGCATCCCGGCAACGCCGTCGAGCAGCGTGTCCGCCGCGACGATGCCGGCCGGCATCGCCCAGTCGCCGTCGACCGTGTCGCGAGCCTCCAACCAGATCGCCTCGACGGCGCTGGGCTCGGTGCGGGCCAGCGCCACCGGCAGCAAGGTCACCCGGCGGGTCGGCACGTCGTCGACCCGGCTGCGCGGGGCGCGCCTCGGGGCCGGCATGACCTCCATCCCACCGGTGCCGGCGGTCGACGCCGCCGGGGCGGTGCTGAAGAACCCGATGGTGCCCGAGGACCGGCGCACGTGCCCGTCGTGCGGAGCGGCCGTGGGCCGCTCCCGCGACGGCCAGCCCGGGCGCACCGAGGGGTTCTGCCCGTCGTGCCGGAACCCGTTCTCGTTCACGCCCAAGCTGGTTGCCGGTGACGTGGTCGGCGGCCAGTACGTCGTCGCCGGGGCCATCGCCCATGGTGGGCTGGGCTGGATCTACGCCGCACGCGACCGCAACGTGTCCGACCGGTGGGTCGTGCTCAAGGGCCTGCTGAACTCCGGCGACCCCGACGCCCTCGCCGCAGCCATCGCCGAGCGGCAGTTCCTCGCCCAGGTCGAGCACCCGCTCATCGTCGAGATCTACAACTTCGTCACCCACGAGGGCGCCGGCTACATCGTCATGGAGTACGTCGGCGGCACCTCGCTCAAGCAGCTGCTCAAGGAGCGGATGCGGGCGGCTGGCGGCGCGTACGACCCACTGCCGGTCGACCAGGCCATCGCCTTCATCATCGAGGTGCTGCCGGCCTTCCAGTACCTGCACGACCTCGGCCTGGTCTTCTGCGACTTCAAGCCCGACAACCTCATCCAGGTGGGCGACGGCATCAAGCTGATCGACCTCGGCGGGGTGCGCCGCGTCGAGGACCTCGACTCGGCCATCTACGGCACCACCGGCTACCAGGCGCCCGAGGTGCCGCTCGTCGGCCCCTCGGTGGCCTCCGACATCTACACGATCGGGCGCACGCTCACCGTGCTCGCCATGGAGTTCCGGGGCTACCAGAGCACCTACGTCGCCTCGCTGCCCCCGGTCGACCAGACCCCGCTGTTCCGCGAGCACGACTCGTTCTACCGGCTGCTGCTCAAGGCGTGCGCGCCCGACCCGGCAGACCGCTTCGTCTCGGCCGACGAGCTGCGGGTGCAGCTGCTCGGGGTGCTGCGCGAGGTGGTGGCTTCCGCGCGTGGGGGCGCCGCCGAGCACTCCACGTCATCCCTGCTCTTCGACGTACCCACGGTCTCCGACGACTCGCTCGACTGGCAGGACCTGCCCCGCCTGCGCACCGACGACGGCGACCCGCAGATGCCGTGGCTGCGCACGGTGAGCATCGACGACCCCGTGCAGCGCCTGGTCGCGCTCGAGGGCGCTCCGGCGAACAGCCCAGAGGTGCTGCTGGCCCGGGCGCGGGCCGCGCTCGAGGCGGGACAGCTCGACCGGGTCGACGACGCGGTGCGTGCCCTGCTCGCCGACGACCCGTGGGAGTGGCGCGCCGTGTGGATGTCGGGCCTGGTCTCGTTGGCGCGTCGACAGACGTCCGAGGCGCAGGGCGCGTTCAACGCGGTCTACGGACAGGTGCCCGGTGAGCTGGCACCGAAGCTGGCGCTGGCGTTCGCCTGCGAGACCGGGGGCGACACCGACGTCGCCGAGTCGCTCTACGTGGTCTGCGCCCGCAGCGACGCGAACTACATCGCACCGGCCGCGTTCGGCCTGGCCCGGATCCGCTCCGGCCGGGGCGACGTCGAGGGCGCGGTGCGTGCGCTCGACCTCGTGCCCGTGACGAGTCGGGCGTTCACCCAGGCGCGACGCCGCCGGGCCGGCCTGCTCGCCGCGTCGGGTGGCGGCCTGCCCTCGCTCGCTGCCGCCCTCGACAGCATCGAGAGCCTCACCATCGACCCCGTCGACCGGTCGCGCTTCCGGGTCGACGTGCTCACCGCGGCGCTGGGGTTGGTGGAGTCGAGCGGGCCTGACGCGACGGTCGTCATCGGGGGGCGTCCCGCGGCCGAGCCCGCCCTGCGCGACGGGCTCGAGGCGGCCTACCGCGACCTGGCCGGCCACGCCTCGAGCCGCGAGGAGCGAGTGCACCTGGTGGACCAGGCCAACTCCGTGCGCCGCTGGACGCTGCAATGACGCCCTCTGAGGAGGCAGGCACGGCGGCTCGCTGCCCGTCCTGCCAGAGTCAGGTCGCGGCGGGTGAGCGGTTCTGCGAGGGCTGCGGCGCCGACCTCGGCCTGCCACCCGCGGCTGATCCACCCCCGGTGGCGGCGGCCTCCTCGGCGGCGGCCGCGCCGGCTGCGCCCGAGGTGGCTGCGCGGCCGTCGGCCTGTCGCGAGTGCGGGGGTGAGGTCGCCGACGACGGGTATTGCACCCAGTGCGGTACCCGGGCACCGTTGCCGCGCAACCACTTCAGCGAGCAGCCCGCCCCCTGGGTGGCTGCTGTCTGCGACCGCGGCGTGCGCCACCACAGCAACGAGGATGCCGTTGCCGTCGCCGCCGGGCCGGCATCCGACGGGCACGCCGTGCTGGTCGTCTGCGACGGGGTGTCGTCCTCGACCGACTCGGACGTCGCGAGCCTCGCGGCGGCACGAGCCGCGCGCGACGTGCTCACCAGCGCCGGGCCGCTGGGGGCAGGCACCGTCGCCACGAAGGTCGCCGCTGGCGCGAAGGCCCTCGTGCTGGCCGTGGATGCCGCCAACGAGGCAGTCATCGCCCACACCACAGCGGGGCCCGGCAACCCGGCATCCTGCACCTTCGTCGCCGCCGTCGTCGACCTTCCCGAGCTCGTCGTGGGCTGGGTGGGTGACAGCCGGGCCTACTGGCTGCCCGACGCCGGCTCGCCCCGGCTGCTGACCACCGACGACTCGTTCGCCGCCGAGCAGATCGCCCACGGAGTGCCCCGCGCCACCGCCGAGACCGGCCCGCACGCCCACGCGATCACCCGGTGGCTCGGTGTCGACGCTCCCGACCACACCCCGCGCACCGCGTCGCTCGAGCTCGATGGCCCGGGGTGGGTGCTGGTCTGTTCCGACGGGCTGTGGAACTACTGCTCCGAGGCGACCGACCTCGCCGCCCTGGTGGTCGACACCGGCCGCGCGACGGGCACCGAACCGCTCGCGCTCGCCGGGGCCCTCGTCGACTGGGCCAACGCCCGAGGGGGCCAGGACAACATCACCGTGGCCCTGGCCCGCGTGTCACCCGACCAGCTGCACACCACCGCACCGCCCGACTGAAACCGGGCGATCGCCGCCTCGGCCCGGGCGGTCTGCGCTTCCACGAACACGCAGTCGGGCTACACGGGCGTCCGCTGGGCGTGGCGCTGCCGCCTTCACGGGGCGACTGCCTGTTGTCGGGTTCAGCCACCCGGTCCTCACCGACGTCGCGGTCGACGCGGTCAACGCTGCGGCGGTGGCCCGGGCCGGTTGGCGGGTCGCCGCCGCGTCGAAGCGCGCACTGCCGACATCCCCACGCACCTCCCCGCAGGCTGCTTCGGGTCGCACGGAACTCCGCGATGTCGGCGACCGTCGCACCCGCGATCGCAGCGACCGTCATCAGCCGCCCGATAGGCTCGAGGCCAGCCGTCTCCGCTCCGGAACCAGAGGTAGCGTTTCGCAGTGCTCCGCGGAAGGCACCGATCCGTCTCACCGCATCTCGAACTCGTCGGCAAGTCCCACCAATGGCTGCCGCTGACACCACACCGAGAGGAAGTCCAGCCAGATGGCAACATTCTCAGCTGACGTCTACCAGAACGAGTTCCTGCCCGACGGCGGCACCGACGTGCACGCCATCGTCACCGTGGCCTGCTCCGGCGCCGGCGAGGCAGGGCAGTCCGGGTCGGGGGATGCCGCCGAGATCGTCATCGTCGACACCTCCGGGTCGATGAGCGGCGAGAACATCGCGGCCGTGCAGGTCGCCGCCGCGGCCGCCCTCGACCAGGTGCTCGACGGGGTCTGGTTCGCCGTCATCGCCGGCAGCCACCAGGCCCGGTTGGCCTACCCGCAGGACGGGCGGTCCGCCATGGTCCGCATGGACGCTCAGACCCGCGCCCAGGCCAAGGCCGCTGTCTCCGGGTTCCGCGCCGACGGCGGCACGGCGATGGGCACCTGGCTCACCCTGGCGACCCGCCTGTACGCCGCGGTTCCCGGCGTGACTCAACGGCACGCCATCCTGCTGACCGACGGCTACAACCAGCACGAGTCCCCGGAGCAGCTCAACGCGGCCATCGAGGGTGCCCGGGGCCACTTCCAGTGCGACTGCCGCGGCGTGGGCTCCTCGTGGCAGGTGGCCGAGGTGCGCAAGATCGCCACCGCCCTGCTCGGCAGCGTCGACCTGATTGCCCAGCCTGCCGCGATGGCGGCCGACTTCGAGCAGATCATGCGGCAGTCGATGGGCCGCGGCGTGGCCAGCGCGGCGCTGCGGGTGTGGGCTCCGCAGGGGTCGCAGGTGCTCTTCGTGCGGCAGGTCTCGCCGACCGTCGAGGACCTCACCAGCCGGCGCCAGGACGTGAACCCGCTGACCGGCGCGTACCCGACCGGGGCCTGGGGCGACGAGTCGCGCGACTACCACGTGGCCGTGCGGCTGCCGGCGAAGGCGGTCGGGCAGGAGCAGCTCGCGGCGCGCGTGCAGGTGGCCCTGGACGATGCCGTGGTGGCGCAGGCCCTGGTCAAGGCGATGTGGTCGAACGACGACACCCTCACGACGCGCATCGACCCCGCCGTCGCGCACTACACCGGCCAGGCCGAGCTGGCCGAGGCCATCCAGGACGGCCTGGCGGCCAAGGCGGCGGGCGACACCGAGACCGCGACCGTCAAGCTCGGCCGGGCGGTGCAGCTCGCAGCCGAGACGGGCAACGACGAGGCGACGTCGAGGCTGCGCAAGATCGTCGAGATCGAGGATGCCGACACCGGCACCATCCGGCTCAAGCGCAGCGTGAGCAAGCTCGACGAGATGGCGCTCGACACGGCATCCACCAAGACGACCCGGGTGAAGAAGTGACGGCCGCCTGCGCGACATCGGGCCGGTCATGGCGCAGGCTGAACCCGTGAGCACCTTCACCTGCCCCAACGGGCACGCGTCGACCTCGAGCGACTACTGCGACACCTGCGGGGTGCCCGTCCCGGCTGGTGCCGCGTCCGGTGCTGGCGCGACGCCTCCGGACCCGACCGGCGCTGCGGCGGGCGCCGGCGCTGCTGGGGGCGCTCCGACTCCGGACCCGACCGGAGCCACGGGGAGCCTCGACCTGGGCAGCGCGGCGGGGGCGGCGGGCACTGCGGCCGGCCTGCAGCCGTGTCCGAACTGCGCGGCCCCCCACGACGCCGCTGCCCTGTTCTGCGAGGCCTGCGGCTACGACTTCACCACCGGCACGATGCCGCGCCCACCCGACGCCTCGACCGGCGCGGAGGTCAACGTCGTCGCCGCCGCCAGTGGTGAGGACCAGGCGTCGTTGGCCCCGGCCATCGCCGTCGACTGGGTGGCCGAGGTCTGGGTCGACCCCGACTGGTACGAGGCCCAGGAGAGCGAGGAACCCTGCCCGTCGCCCGGCCTTCCGGCGGTGGTCGAGCTGGCTGCCAAGAGCGTGCTCATCGGTCGCCCGTCCACGAGCCGGAACATCCACCCCGAGATCGACTGCACCGGCGACTCGGGGGTGAGCCGGCGGCAGGCGCAGCTGACCACCGACGGGCAGCGGTGGTGGGTCGAGGACCTCCAGTCCTCCAACGGCACCTACGTCGGCCCGGCGAGCGGTCCCCTGCCGACCGACCCGGTCCCACCCGGTCAGCGCCGTGAGCTCTCCGAGGACGACCGGATCTACGTCGGGGCCTGGACCCGGCTCGTCGTGCGTCGGGCCACCCCGGAGGAACGCGGCCAGTAGCCCCACCGCCCACCTGCCGACCGTTCTCGCCCCGTACGGGGACGGTGCGGCGACGGGTCAGGGCGACATCGCGAGGAAGAGGAACGCCGCGAAGAGGGTGAGGTGCACCGTGCCCTGCAGGCGCGTCGCCCGCCCCGGCACGACCGTCAGCACCGCGACGACGACGGTGATCGCGAGCAGCACGATCTGGGTCGCGCCCAGGCCGAGCTTGAGCGGCGTCGAGATCCAGATCGAGGCGACCGCCAGGGTCGGGATGGTCAGGCCGATCGAGGCCATCGCCGAGCCCATCGCGAGGTTGAGCGAGGTCTGGATGCGGTCGCGCCGGGCGGCGTTCGCGGCGGCGATCGTCTCGGGCAGCAGCACGAGCAGCGCGATGACGACACCGACGAAGGACACCGGAAGCCCGGCCGCGAGAACACCCTCCTCGATGGCCGGCGACTCGATCTTCGCGAGCCCGACGACGGCGACGAGCGAGAGCAGCAGGAAGCCGAGCGAGACGTAGGCCTCGCGGGTGGTCGGCGGGTCGGCGTGGTCGTCCTCGGTGAGGGTGACGCCCTTGCGGGAGACGGGCAGGAAGAAGTCGCGGTGCCGCACCGTCTGGGTCACGACGAACGCGAGATAGAGCGACAGCGACGCCACCGCCGCGAAGGCGAGCTGGCCCGATGTGAACTCCGGCCCGGGCTCGCCCTGCGTCACGGTGGGGAGCACCAGGCACACCGTGGCCAGGGTGGCGACGGTCGCGAGCGCCCCGCCGGTGCCCTCGGCGTTGAAGCGCACCGTGCCGAAGCTGCGGGCGCCGAGGAGCAGGGACAGCCCGAGGATGCCGTTGACGGTGATCATCACCGCGGCGAAGACGGTCTCGCGCGCCAGGGTGGCGGCCTCGTCGCCGCCGGAGAGCATGAGCGTGACGATGAGCGAGACCTCGATGACCGTGACGGCCACGGCGAGCACGAGCGAGCCGAACGGCTCCCCCACCCGGTGGGCCACGACCTCGGCGTGATGGACCGCCGCGAGCACGGCACCCGCGAGGAGCACCGCGACGAGCACGACGACGGCGATCCCGATGTCACGGCCCCACGTGGCGACGAGTGCCACCAGCGCGACGATGGGAAGGGCCCGCCACAGCAACATCACCTTCGGGTTGGCGGCGACTGCCATCAGGGCCCGCCGACCCGGGTCCCCCGATGGCGGGCATCGGACTCGGCGAGGGCGCGCTCTGCGGCCTCGACCACGTTGGACAGCAGCATCGCCCGGGTCATCGGGCCGACCCCACCGGGGTTGGGGCTGACGTACCCCGCGACGTCCCAGACGTCGGGGTGCACGTCGCCCGCGACCCTGGACTTCCCAGTCTCCTCGTCGAGCACGCGGGAGACGCCGACGTCGAGCACGGCCGCACCGGGCTTGACCATGTCGGCCGTGACGATGCCGGGCACCCCGGCAGCCGCCACGACGATGTCGGCCCGGCGCACCTCGGCCGCGAGGTCACGAGTGCCGGTGTGGCACAGGGTGACCGTCGCGTTCTCGGACTTGCGGGTGAGGATCAGGCCCAGGGGGCGACCGACCGTGATGCCACGGCCGACGACGACGACCTTCGCACCGGCGATCGGAACGTCGTGGCGGCGCAGCAGCTCGATGCAGCCCACCGGTGTGCAGGGCAGCGGGGCGGGGTGGCCCAGCACGAGCCAGCCCAGGTTGGTGGGGTGCAGCCCGTCGACGTCCTTGGCCGGGTCGACGGCCGACAGGATGGCGTTCTCGTCCAGGCCGGTGGGCTGCTGGACGATGAAGCCGGTGCAGTCGGGGTCGTCGTTGAGCTCCTTCACCACGGCGAGCACCTCGTCGAGCGACGTGCCGGCGGGCAGGTCGCGACGCATGCTGCGGATGCCGATCTCGGCGCAGTCGCGGTGCTTGGCGCCCACGTACCACTGGCTGCCGGGGTCGTCACCGACGAGCACCGTGCCGAGGCCGGGGACCACCCCGCGCTCGGCGAGAGCGGCGACTCGCCGGCGCAGCTCCTCCTTGATCGTGCCGAGGATCGCCTTGCCGTCCAACGTGGTCGCAGTCACGCGACCGATTCTTTCACGGGCCGCGGACCGGCCCGACCTCAGTCGGGGACGGCCGCGGCGGGGGCGGCCAGAGCCACCGGGAAGCACTCCTCGGGCGGCGTGACGAGGCCGGCCCCGACCTGTCCGGTGCCCGCGACCCGTCCGGCCATGCCCGTGTTGATCTGCGGAAGGATGCCCGTGCGCACCACCTTGGTGACGTCGATGCCGGTGGGCGTTCCCCGGAAGCCGAGGATCGGCACCTGGAAGACCGGGTGCTCGCCGGTCGTGACCTCGTACATCGTGCGGGTGGTCCGCAGGGCGAACGGCACCTGGGCGGCGACGACGCCCGGGGTGCCTGCGACGGTGCGCGAGACCTCCATCAGGCTCACCGAGTCGTGGTAGGCCCCGCGCCGCAGCTCGACGTGGGTCGTCATGCGGCACTCCGTCCGGATTCATCGGCGCGAGTGCGGAAGTGGTCGCCCTGGCAACCGTTTCCGCACTCACGGCGAGGTGTGAGCAGCTCGAGGGCGGCGCGGATCCCGGCGACGGTGTCCGCGCCCGAGGTGTGGCCGATGGCGAGCACGGCGGGGAGGGCGCGGCGCACGGCATCCGCCCGGCTCGCCACGACCGCGTCGACGAGGGCGACGACCGGCCGTGCGCCGTACCCGTCGGCCGCGGCGTCGAGCAGTGCGGCCGAGACCGCGGTTGTGGAGCGGAGCCGGGCGCGCACGGCATCCGCGAGCGCACGACCGGCGCCGAGCGCGTGCGTGACGAGCAGCGCGCCGGCGAGGGCGTCGTCACCGGAGGGCGTGAGCCCTGCTCCCCTCCCGACCATCCCTGCCACGGCCGCCTCCGTTTCGCGGTGAGTGCGGAAATGGTCGCTGTGGCAGCCACTTCCGCACTCACGAGGAACTGCGGCGCGGATGCCGCCCACCAGCTAGTTGCTCTCGTCCCCTGTCCCGCTCCCCCTCAGGGCGGTGGCAGCCTGGGCGTAAGTGCGGAAGTGGTCGCCCTGACAGCCACTTCCGCACTCGACGCGAGGAGAGGGCGAGGCCCGGCGGACGCGGGCAGGGCGCCAGGTGCGTACGGCCACGACGTCGAGGCCCGGGAGCGCAAGCCGACCAGCACCGACCGCGACCACGTCACCCGCCGCGGCACCCCACGGCTGCGCGGTCGCGCCCGTGCCCCGCGGCACGGAGCCCGAGGGCACTGCGAGCCGGACGGCCGTCGGAAGGGCGACGGCATCCGAGGTGACGACGGGAAGCACCGACCCGCGTACCGACAGGTACACGGCGAACCGGTGGGTGCCGATCACCGTCGCGTCGACCGTGGGGCCCTGCACGAGCTCGGCCACCAGCGTCGACACGGCCGCGGGAAGCGCGGGTCGCGACGAGGCCTGCTGCGGGGGCATGGGGCGACGCTGCCGAGGGGTCTACAGTGACCGGATGGTCATTGTTGCCAACGATCAGCCCCAGGACGCACAGACCTTGCCATCGATGGGCGAGACGGCTGCTCGTCCCTCGGTCGACCTGGCCGCGCTGCCGAGCGACCCCGCCGCGCGCGCCGAGGCGTTGGAGCACATCGTCGAGCAGCAGGCGGCGCTCCTCGAGCGCGAGGACGAGGTGCACCGGGTGCTGGTGCGGATCGTGCTGGCCGGCGGGGCCCTCGTCGAGCTCGGCGACGCCGTGGCCGGGTTCCTCCAGGGCACCGCGGTGGTCACGACCACCGACGGCCGGGTGCTGACCATCGCCGGCGACGAGGCCGAGGTCGAGCGGACCAAGGCCCTGGACTGCTTCGACCGCACCGGCCGGCTCGTGGTCGAGAGCGAACCGGTCGGGACACGCGAGCCCGACGGCCCCGGCAGCACGAGGGCCTTCGTCCGGATCGTCGCCGGGTCGTCCGACCACGGCCTGCTCGGGGCGTTCTCGCCCGACCGGCCGCTCACCGCCGCCGACGTGCACCTGCTCGAGCGGGCGGCGACGGTCGCGGCCCTGGCCATCACCAAGGAGCAGGCCGTCGCCGCGGTCGAGGGCAAGTACCGCGCCGAGTTCCTGCGCGACGCCCTCGCGGGCCGTGCCGGTGAGCCGGCCGACGCCGTCTCCCACGCGGCATCCCTCGGGTGGGACATCGCCCGGCCGATGGTCGTCGTCGTGGCCGAGACCGACGAGAACGACGAGGTGACGACCCGCTCGGCCGACGAGGTGCGTTCTCTCCAGGAGCGATTCGTGCGCGCCTGGGTGCAGGCCGTGCGGGCGCGCGACACCAGCGTGCCCGTCGCCGGCTTCAGCCAGGAGGTCGTCGCCCTGCTGCCGGTGGCCGCCGACACCGAGACGGACGCGGTGATGCGCACCGTCGGCGAGATCGCCAAGGTCGTGCGCGGTGACGGTGGTGGGGGCCGGCGCAGCTTCTCGACGGGGGTGTCCCGGCCGATCACCTCGGCCGAGAAGCTGCCGGCGGCCTACGACGAGGCCCTGCGGGCGGTCCACGTCGGTCGACAGATGCACGGCGAGTCGGCGCTGACCCACTTCGACGGACTGGGCATCTACCGGCTGTTGGCCCTCATCCCGGACGGCGCCGACCTGCACCGCTTCGTCGAGGAGTCGCTCGGCGAGCTGGCCGACGACGACTCCCCCGAGAACGCCGACCTGCGCCGCACCCTCTCGGTGCTCATCGACACCAACCTCAACGTGGCCGAGACCGCGCGGCAGCTCTTCTTCCACTACAACACGCTGCGCTACCGCATCGCCAAGCTCGAACGGATGCTCGGCCCGTTCACCTCCGACCCGCAGCTGCGGCTGACCCTGGCCCTCGCCCTGCGGATCCACCAGATGCGCGGCATCTGAGCCGGCTCAGGCGGTCAGGGCCGCCACCAGGGCGTCGGGGTCTGCGACGGTGAAGGTCGCCCCGGGGTGGCGCAGGTGGCCGGTGGGGTCGAGCACCTGCACCGGCTCGTGGAAGCAGACGCACACTCCCCGGTCACCGTTGGTCGCGAAGGTGACGCCGTGGTCGGCCAGTGACAGGTGGGCCGGGCCGGCGGTGCGGATGAAGGAGTAGTCGCCGGTCGTCGTGACGTCCTTGACGTTCGCCCGCGGCGTGTCCAGGGTCCAGAACCCGAACCGGGCGCGGAGCCGGGTCTCGTCGACCTCCACCCAGGTGGTGGCCGGGAGCACGCCGAACGGCAGGGCCGCGACCCGGTGGGCCGGAGCGAACGAGAAGGAGAAGCGCTGTGTGGTCACGTCCTCGACGCTACGGCGGCCCGGACCCGATCGGGGGCGGGCGCCCACGGCATCCGGCGTGGGCGGGGCGATCGGCCACGGCACCACGGCGGTTGCCGAAGGTCTGCCAAACGAGACGGCGGTCGGCTGTCAACGATTGCTGAGGGTGTCGCCGGACGGGGTCACTAGCGTCCGTGTATCACGGGAGGTGAGCCGCGTCACGCGACGCGGTCGGTCCGTATCTCCGTCGAGAGGCAATGCCATGGCGCTGGGCTTGGGTTGGACGCTGAAGGGGGACGGGCGCACGCTCGGACCCAACGAGGTCGTGGCGCCGGACGAGCGCCTGTCGTGGGGCAAGACCGTCGGACTGGGGGCCCAGCACGTCGTCGCCATGTTCGGCGCGACCTTCGTCTTCCCGCTGGTCATGGGGCTCAACCCACAGCTCGCGATCATGATGAGCGGCGTCGCCACCATCGCGTTCCTGCTCATCGTGCAGGGCAAGGTGCCGAGCTACCTCGGCACGTCGGCCGCGTTCGTCGGTGGTGTCGCGGCCATCCGCGCGAACGGCGGCGACTCCCAGGAGGTCACCGGCGCGATCCTGGTCGCGGGGGCGGTGCTCCTCCTCGTCGGCGTGCTGATCCACTTCCTGGGGTCCACGGTGTTGCACGAGGTGCTTCCCCCGGTCGTCACCGGCGCCGTCGTCATGCTCATCGGGTTCAACCTCGCCCCGGTCGTGGCCGGCATCTACTGGCCCCAGGACCAGTGGGTCGCCCTGGCCACGATGACCTTCACCATCGTCGCCGCCGTGGCGTTCCGCGGGTTCATCAGCCGCATCGCGGTCTTCCTCGCGCTCATCTTCGGCACCGCGCTGTCGTGGCTGCTCGACAACACCGTCGGCAAGATCACCTCGGTGCCGGGCGGTGCCACCGAGGCCACCACGCACCTGCGCTGGGACACCTCGGCCGTCGGCGACGCCGCGTGGTTCGGCTTCCCGTCGCAGACGGTCGTCGCGGCCGACGGCAAGGAGGTCGTCGGGTGGCACACCCCGAGCTTCACCGTCACCGCGATCCTCCTCGTCCTCCCGGCCGTCATCGCGCTCATCGCCGAGAACACCGGGCACGTCAAGGCGGTCGCCGAGATGACCGGTCACGACCTCGACCCCGTCATGGGTCGCGCGATCGGCGCGGACGGCTTCGGCACCATGCTCGCCTCCTCCGTCGGCGGCTCCCCCACCACCACGTACGCCGAGAACATCGGCGTCATGGCCGCCACCCGCGTGTACTCGACGGCCGCCTACTACGTGGCCGCGGCGGTCGCCATCCTGTTCGGGCTGTCGCCCAAGTTCGGCGCCCTCGTGGCCTCCATCCCCGGCGGGGTGCTCGGCGGCATCACCGTCGTGCTCTACGGCATGATCGGCCTGCTCGGCGCCAAGATCTGGAAGGAGAACGGGGTCGACTTCGGCAACCCGATCAACCTGGTCCCCATCGCGGCCGGCATCATCATCGGCATCGGCAACGTCAAGGTCGACATCACCGAGGACTTCTCGCTGGAGGGCATCGCGCTGGGCACCATCGTCGCCATCGCCGGTTACCACCTGGCCCGGGCGATCGCCCCCGCCGAGCTGCGCGAGGGGGCCGAGGGCACCGCGATCGCCGTGGGTGACCACGTCTACGGCGACAGCGACGGGGTCGACGACCTCTACCAGGAGGGCTACCCCGGAGCGCCGGGCCACCGCGACCCCGAGCGCGACAAGCGTCCGTGAGCCCCGATCGCCGCGCCACGGGCACACCCTGACCCACTGCGACCACCGCCCCGCCCGAGGTCCGCGACCTCTCGGGCGGGGCGGTGCCTTTCCCCAGACCCTTCGAGCAGGCAGGATCGAACAGGTGAAACCCCCTCCGTTCGTGCACCACGCACCGCGCACCGTCGACGAGGCCGTCGACGTGCTCGCCGAGGTCGGCCATGACGGCAAGGTGCTCGCCGGGGGGCAGAGCCTGATCCCCGTGCTCAACATGCGCCTCGCCACCCCGGGCCACCTCGTCGACATCAACGGGGTCGGCGGACTCGACGCCGTCGAGGTCACCGACAGGTGGGTGCGCGTCGGCGCCCTGGTGCGCCACGCGGGGTTGCAGCGTCACGCCGGGGCGGATGCCGTGCTCCCCCTCCTGCGCCAGGCTCTCGACCACGTGGCCCACCCCGCGATCCGCAACCGCGGCACCACGGTCGGCTCGATCGCGCACGCGGACCCCGCCGGCGAGATGCCGTCGGTGCTGGTCCTGACCGGCGGGGTCGTCGAAGCCGTCGGTCCCCACGGTCGGCGGGAGATCGCGGCACACGACTTCTTCGAAGGACCCCTGGAGACGACCCTCGGGCACGACGAGCTCGTCGAGGCGGTGCGGTTCGGCCGGTTCGCGCCCGGCACGCGCACGGCGTTCCTGGAGTCCGCGCGACGCCACGGCGACTACGCGCTGGCCGGTGTGGCCGTGGCCGTGGAGGTCGTCGACGGCCTCGTCCGCTCGGCCCGCGCCTCGTTCGTCTCGGTCACGGCGGTGCCCACCGTGCTCGACCTGTCGTCGGCGCTCGCCGGTCGGGAGGCAGGGGCGCCCGTCCCCGACGCCGTGGTCGAGCTGGTGCGGGCGCACGTCGACCCCGAGGGAGACATCCACGCGAGCGCCGACTACCGGCGGATGCTGGCGGCCGAGCTCACCCGGCGCGCGGTCGCCTCCGTCACCACCGACCACGGCGTGGAGGGCGCGGCATGAGCGCCGGGGTCGGCGGCTCGAGCGAGCCGAGCGAGCCGACCGCGGAGCAGCTGCTCGACCTGCGGCTGCGGGTCAACGGTGTCGTGCGCTCGGCGAGGGTGCCGGCCCGCCGGCTGCTGTCCGACGTGCTGCGCCACGACCTCGCCCTCACGGGGACGCACGTCGGCTGCGAGCACGGCGTGTGCGGCGCGTGCACCGTGCTCGTCGACGGCGCGCCGATGCGGTCGTGCCTGATGTTCGCGGTCTCGGCGCAGGCCCACGAGATCACCACCGTCGAGGGCATCGGGAACGACCCCGAGGCGATGAGCCCGGTGCAGCAGGCGTTCGCCGAGTGCCACGGGCTGCAGTGCGGCTTCTGCACCCCTGGCTTCGTCACGACGATCACCGCGTACCTCGAGGAGAACCCCGACCCCACGCCGGAGGAGGCCCGTGAGGCCATCTCGGGCAACCTGTGCCGTTGTACCGGCTACCAGAACATCGTCAAGGCCGTCGGCCGCGCCGCCGAGATCCGCCGCGAGGGGGTGGCGCGATGAGCACGCGACAGTTCGGCGAGAAGGTGCAGCGCCGTGAGGACCCCCGGCTGCTCACCGGCAACGGCCGCTACCTCGACGACCTCGGCCACGACGCCCTGGAAGTGGCCTTCGTGCGCAGCCCGCACGCCCACGCCCGCGTCGTCGACATCGACATCGACGACGCCTGGGAGGTCGACGGCGTCGAGGCGGTCTACACCTGGGACGACCTTCCCGGGCGGGTGGCCGAGCCGCTGCCGGTGCTCATCCCCCACCCCGCGCTCACCCACGCCCGCACCGGGTACTGCCTGGCCAGGGACGAGGTCAACCACGTCGGCGAGGCGGTGGTCATGGTCGTCGCCCGTGACCGCTACGTCGCCGAGGACGCCGCGCAGCGGATCAAGGTCACCTACGCGCAGCTGCCGGTCGTCATCGGCATCGACAACGCCCGTTCGGGCGGCGCGCTGGTGCACCACGACGTGCCCGGCAACGTCAGCGCCCACCTGCTGCAGGAGGTCGGCGACCTCGAGACGGCCCTGGCCGCGGCCCCCAACCGCCTCACCCTCGACCTGTCCATCGAGCGCAGTGCCTGCACCCCGATGGAGGGAAAGGGTGTCTACGCCAAGTGGGACCTCGACGAGGGCTCGCTGCGCCTGTACTCCTCCACCCAGACCACGACCGGCGTGCGTGCCGCCGTCGCCGCGAAGCTCGGGATGCCGCTCGCCAAGGTCGAGTGCATCGCCCCCGACGTGGGCGGTGGGTTCGGCGTGAAGATCGTGCACCCTTGGCCCGAGGAGGTGCTGGTGCCCTGGGCGGCGCGCAACCTGGGCCGTGACGTGAAGTGGACCGAGGACCGCCGAGAGCACTTCATCTCCAGCTCGCACGAGCGAGGACAGCTGCAGGAGGTCACCGTCGGCTTCGACGACGAGGGCCACCTCCTCGCGCTCGACGTGAGGTTCTGGCACGACAACGGCGCCTACACGCCGTACGGCATCATCGTGCCGATCATCACGGCCACCCAGCTGCTCGGCCCCTACAAGCCGGGCGCCTACCGTGTCGAGTTCTGGTCGCTCTACACCAACACCGTTCTGGTGACGCCGTATCGGGGCGCCGGGCGCCCCCAGGGCTGCTACGCCATGGAGCGTGCGATGGATGCGATCGCGGCGCACCTGGGTCTGGACCGGACCGAGGTGCGCTCGCGCAACTTCATCCAGCCCGAGGAGATGCCTTACGACCACGGGCTGATGTTCCAGGACGGCCGGCCGCTGAAGTACGACTCCGGCGACTTCCCGGCATCCTTGGCCAAGCTCAAGGCGCTCGTCGGCTGGGACGACTTCGCGGACTACCGCGAGCAGGCCGAGCGCGAGGGCCGGAAGGTCGGGCTCGGCATCGGCTGCTACGTCGAGGGCACCGGCGTCGGCCCCTACGAGGGCGGCCACGTGCACGTCGAGACCAGCGGGCGGGTCAACGTCGCCACCGGCCTGACCACCCAGGGCCAGGGCCACCAGACGATCCTCGCCCAGATCGTCGCCGACGAGCTCGGCGTGCGCATCGAGGACGTCCACGTCACCACCGGGGACACCCGCCGGATGCCGTACGCCGTAGGCACGTTCGCCTCGCGTGGTGCGGTGATGTCGGGCAACGCCGTGGCGCTGGCAGCCCGCGCGGTGCGGGCGAAGGCGCTGCGGATCGCGGCCGACGCGCTCGAGGTATCACCCGACGCCCTCGAGATCGACGACGGCGTCATCTCGGTCAAGGGCGCACCCGGCACCTCGATCGCCCTCTCGACGGTCGCGGTGCTGTCGAACCCCCTGCGCTACGCCTTCGACCAGTCCGCCGCTGCAGCAACCCAGTTCGCCGGCACCTTCGACCCGGACAAGCCTCCGGTGGCCGACGACGAGGAGCCTGGCCTGGAGGGCAAGGACTTCTACTCCCCCACGCAGGCCACCTTCGCCAACGGCATGCACGCGGCGATCGTCGAGACGGACCCGGTCACCGCCGAGATCCGCATCCTGCGCTACTGCGTCGTCCACGACTGCGGCGTCATGGTCAACCCGATGATCGTCGAGGGCCAGGTGCACGGTGGCGTCGCCCAGGGCGTCGGTGGTGCCCTCTACGAGCGAATGGTCTACGACGAGTCCGGGCAGCTGCTCAACGCGTCGTTCATGGATTTCCTCGTCCCCTACGCCTCCGAGGTCCCCCACATCGAGACCGACCACCTCGAGACCCCCAGCCCGCTCAACCCCCTCGGCCTCAAGGGCGCCGGCGAGGCCGGCACCATCCCGGTGTCCGCGGTCATCGCGTCCGCCATCGAGGATGCCGAGGGGTTCCCCATCCGCTCGATGCCGATCAGCCCGGTCGAGCTCTGGGAGCTGCGCCAGCAGCACGCACCGACCACCGACCCCGTTCCCGCGCAGGAAGGTTCGCGATGAAGATCTCCGGAAGCTCCACGCTCGATTCCCCCGTCGACAAGGTGTGGGAGGCGATCCAGGATCCCGCCGTGCTGGCCCGCTGCCTGCCGGGCTGCGAGTCCCTGGCCGTGGTCGGCGAGGACCGCTACGCCATGACGGTCACGGCCGGCGTCGCCGCCATCAAGGGCTCGTACGCCGGCGAGGTGTCGCTCTTCGACAAGGTCGCCCCGAGCTCGCTGACCATGCGGGCGTCCGGGGCCGGCGCCCCCGGCACCATCGACGCCGACGTCAAGGTGCTGCTGGCACCGTCGGCCGACGGTGGCACCGACCTGTCCTACGACGCCGACGCCTCGGTGGGCGGGGCCATCGGCGGCGTCGGCCAGCGGATGCTCGCCGGCGTCACCAAGAAGATGGCCGGCCAGTTCTTCACCGCGCTCGACCGCGACATCGCCGGGCTCCCCCCGCTCGGTGCCGAAGGTGCGGCCGTGGGTGCACCGGCCGGTGCGGGCGAGGGCGCGGTCTACCCGGGCCGGGCTGCCACGGCGAACGCCAACGCCACGCTGAGCCTGGACAACGGGGCCGGTTTCGCGCTCGGGGTGCTCGTCGGAGGCCTGCTGGCCCTGGCGGGCGTGGCCCTGGGCGCCCGGATCGGCCGCGGGTCCCACGCTGTGCGTGGAGGGCGCTGATGCGTGCCTTCACCGCCGCCGCCGTGCAGGTCGCCCCCGTGCCGGGGCCGCTGACCGCCGCGTCGATCACCGCCAACCTCGACAAGCTCGTCGACGTCACCCGTCGGTGCGTCGAGGCCTCCGGTGCCGAGCTCGTCGTGCTGCCCGAGTCGGCCACCACCGGCTTCACCCCGGGCTGCCCCACCGAGGAGCTCTGGGAGCTGGTCTCCGAGCTGCCCGGCCCGGTGATCGCCCCGCTGAACGACGTCGCTGCCGAGCTCGGCATCCACCTGGTCGCCGGCAGC
>DASQEZ010000314.1:0-9897 GCA_035633415.1 Ornithinibacter sp.
CAGGCGGCCACACTCGCGGATCGGCCCGACGACGACCACGGGCCAGCTCTCGGGGAGCGAGGCCACCACCATCTCGAGCACGCTCACCCCGTGCAGCCGGGCGCCCAGCTTGTCGCTGCCGAACCGCCGGGAGGTACCCCCCGCGAGCACGACGACGGTGACCTCGCTCGTCGTCGTGGGGCGCTGGTCGGTCACGACACCAGTGTGGGGGGCAGCACGAGCTCGCAGGCCCCCGGCCGGGCGAAGGGGTGCAGGCTCAGCCCGCCGGACGGTTGCTCGTGGCTCTCCAGGGCCCCGTCCACCAGACCGAGGTGGACCTGACAGACGACCTCGGGGTGGCGCCGGGCAGCGTCGAGCAGGGGGCAGGTGCGCAGGAGCACGGTCGAGCCCGAGTCCGGCTCCTGCGCGCGCTCGACCTCCGGCGAGAAGCCGAGCCGGTCGAGCAGCCCCAGGACCTGGGCCACGGGTGGCTGGTCGAGACCCTCGTCGGTGGCGTGCCGCACGGCCAGCCCTGCTCCCCAGGCCTTTCCGATGGCCCTCGAGTCCACGGCCGGGTCGCCGTCCCGCTCGGCGAGACGGTCGGCGAACGCGGCGGCGAGCGCGACGTACTCCCGAGCCGCCGAACTTCCCATCGCAGGCGACGCGGCCTCACGACCGGCGAGTGACACGGCGTAGCGGGTCGCGGGTCGACCCCGGCCACCGGCCGGAAGCCCGTGCTCCTCGGTGACCAGCCCGGCATCCGCGAGCACGCGCAGGTGGTGACGCGTGGTGTTCGGGTGTCCGCCCACGGTCGCGACGAGGTCGGCGACGGTGGCCGGCGTCGCGCGCTCGGTGATGACCCGCAGCAGGCGTCGTCGCGAGGGGTCGCTCACCTCGGACGGCGGATCCTCCGGCAGCGGGGTCGGCGCCGGCCCGAGCGGTGGTATATTTTTCACAACCCCATTGTAATAAACAGTTGACCGGGAGGCCAGCATGGACGCCCGCACCACCTTCCCCCTCACCGAAGCCCCCACACCGGAGGGGGTTGGGCATCCCAGCCCGTGCGGGTGCGGCGAGACCGTCGGCGACGCACCCGAGCTCGACGTGCGCGCCATCCCCCACGCGATCCGCCACGCCACGGTCTTCGGCGCCTGGTCGGCGATCCCGCACGGCGGCTCCCTCGTGATCGTCGCCCCCCACGATCCCAAGCCCCTGCTCGCGCAGCTCGCCGACCTCGGACCGCTCACGGTGACCTACCTCGACCAGGGCCCGGACGCCTGGCGCCTGAAGCTCACCCGGGCCTGAGCCCCCGCGCGGGAGGCGGACCACCGTGTGCAGCTACTGCGGGTGCGAGAGCATCGACGTCGTCGGGCGCTTCATGCGCGAGCACGTCGACATCATCAACGCCACCGGTGTGCTCCGCCGTGCTGCCGAGACGGGGGACCCGACCCGAGTGCACGAGGCCGTCTCGACCCTGCGGACCCTGCTCGACCCGCACACCGAGGCCGAGGAGGCCGGGTTGTTCGCCGTGCTGGCGGAGGACCCCGAGTTCACCGAGCACGTGCGTGGCCTGTGCACCGAGCACGTCACCCTCGCCGACCTCCTCGACCGCGTGGATGCCGGCTCGCACGGGCTCGTACCGACGCTGGAGCGGTTCCTGCGCGCCCACATCGACCGTGAGGAGAACGGCCTCTTCCCCGCCGCCGCGATCGCGTTCGCGGGCCCCGAGTGGGGACGCGTCGCCGAGCTGACGCCCAAGGTCCCCGTCGTGACCATCGGATGAGCCGGTCCCCGTCGAGTCCACCCCTGACTACCCCGGCCTCGAGTGCGGAAGTGGTCGCCCCGGCGACCACTTCCGCACTCGCCGCGAGGAGGAGGGGACGAGAGGGGGCTGGGGGTCAGGGCATGCCGCGGCGGCCGTGGGTGCGTGGCGGCTCGTAGCCACCCTCGGGCGGCACCATCTCGGCCCGCACCCCGAGCAGCCGCACCGGCCGCTCGTCCCCCAGCGCGCGGTAGAGATCGAGTGCGGTGTCGGCGACCACCGCGGCATCCCAGGTCGGCTCGGCCAGCTTGCGCGAGCGGTTGACCGTGAAGAACGGCACGAAGCGCACCTTGAGG
Organism: Ornithinibacter sp.; assembly: GCA_035633415.1. GTDB lineage: Bacteria > Actinomycetota > Actinomycetes > Actinomycetales > Dermatophilaceae > Fodinibacter. The sequence goes on from DASQEZ010000314.1 coordinate 2,098, forward strand.
TGCACCCGCGCGCAGGCGCGCCCCTCGACCCGGATGTCGTCCACCACCTGGGCCGCGAGCACCCGCACGGCCTCCTCGACCTCGTGGGCGCCGACGAGGTCGCGCTGGTAGGTCGTCTCGCGCCCGTGGGCACGCGGCACCCACGGGGTGTCGTCGACGTCCGAGCTGCTCTCACCACGGCCGAGCGCGATGAGCCACGGTCCTGTCTGGGGGCCGAACTCCGTTGCGAGCAGGGCGTCCTCGGCCTGTGCCAGCTCCCGCACGGTCATGACTCCCAGCGTGGCCAGGCGCTGCGAGATGCGCGGCCCGACGCCCCACAGGTCCTTGGTCGGGCGCTCCCCCATCACCTCGAACCAGGTGTCCCGGGTGAGCCGGAAGGTACCGCGTGGCTTGCCGAAGTCGGTCGCGATCTTGGCGCGCACCTTGGTGTCACCGATGCCCACCGAGCAGTGCAGGTGGGTCGCCGCGAGCACGTCGGCCCGGATCCGCTGCGCCACCAGCTCGGGGTCGTCGGTCTCCACGCCGACGAACGCCTCGTCCCAGCCGAGCACCTCGACGACCGCGCCCGGTACCGCGCGCAGCGTGTCCATCACCACGGCGGATGCCGCGTCGTACGCCGGTTTGTCGACCGGCAGCACGACGGCCTCGGGGCAGCGGCGCACGGCCGTGCGCAGCGGCATCCCCGACCGGACACCGAAGGCGCGGGCCTCGTAGGACGCCGTCGACACCACCCCGCGCTCGGTCGGGTCGCCGCGTCCGCCGACGATGACGGGCAGCCCCGCGAGCTCGGGGCGGCGGAGCACCTCCACGGCAGCGATGAACTGGTCCATGTCGACGTGCAGGACCCAGGGCGCCATCGGTCAATGGTGGCCGATCAGGTGGTGCCCGGCGCTGTCACGGCGCGTTCCGGTCCAGGTCCGCGAAGGCCGCCCACATGACGAAGAAGTCGAGCGCCAGGATGACGCACGCGGCGACCGGGTTGTACGGGATCCACAAGAAGGCGCCGAACATGCTCAGCGTCGCGACGACGACCGCCACGCCACGCGCCCAGTCGGCCCGCTGGCGCAGGGCGACTCCGGCGGCGACGGCGGCCACGCCGAGGGCCAGGTGGGCCCAGCCCCACCTCGTGCCGTCCTCCCCGAGGAAGTACCCCTTGGCGGTGGTGAAGCCGTCGTCACTCAGCAGCGCCGCGAGCCCCTGGACGCCGTGGAACAGCCCGACGACGATGAGGAGCACGGAGGCGAACGAGGTGGACGCGACCCGCCGGTGGGTGTCGTACGTGCGCGTGGGCCTACCCCGCGAGTCGACCTTCTTGGACATGGGGGCCGTCCTTCCGTGGAGCATCGGCGCCCGGTGCGTCCGGGTGCCCTGGGCCACCACTGTCCTGCCCGAACCGGGGGCCCCGCGTCACCCATACCGGATGACGGCGACTTCCGCCGGCAGCGGGTGAGTACCGTGGTCGGGATGGACCGCGACTGGCACCACGCCGCTGGGGGACGAGCCGGATGAGGGCCGTCGTCTACGACCGCTACGGGCCGCCCGAGGTGCTTCGGGTCGAGCACGTCGAGATGCCGACCCCCAAGCGCGACCAGGTGCTCGTCGAGGTGCTCGCGACCTCGGTGAACCTCTCCGACTGGGAGAGCCTCGTCGGCTGGCCCGCCTACGCCAGGTTCGGCGGCGTGCGCCGACCGGCCCGACGGGTGCTGGGGTCCGACATCGCCGGGCGGGTCACGGCCATCGGCTCCGCGGTGACGGCCTTCAAGCCCGGCGACGCGGTCTACGGCGACAACCTCGGCCTCAAGGGCGGCTTCGCCGAGTATGCCGTCGCGCCCGCGTCGGTGCTGGCCCTGAAATCGTCGTCGCTCACCTTCGCCGAGGCGTCGACCATCCCCCAGGCGGGCGCCATCGCCCTGCAGGGGACCGCCGGTGCCGGGCCCGGTACGCGGGTGCTCGTCAACGGCGGCGGTGGCGGCACCGGCATGTTCGCCATCCAGGTCGCCAAGCACGCGGGGGCGCACGTGACCGGGGTCGACAACGCCGGCAAGCTCGACCACATGCGCTCGCTCGGCGCCGACGAGGTGCTCGACTTCCGCCGCGACGACTTCACCCGGCAGCAGCCCTACGACCTCGTCCTCGACCTCGTCGCCCACCGCTCGGTGCGCGACTGTCGGCGAGCGCTGGCGCCAGGGGGGCGGTACCTGTGCGTCGGCGGGCCGGCGCGCACGGGGTTGAACGTCCTCGTGTCCGGCGCGGTCGTCGGGCGGCTGAGCGGCCGCCGGATCGGCGTGCTCGCCGTCAAACCCGGCCCCGCCCACTTCGGCCCCCTCGCGCAGCGGTGCGTGACCGGCGAGGTCACCATCCATGTCGACCGCACCTTCACGCTCGACGAGGTGCCCGAGGCGCTGGCCCACGTCGGCGGGGGGCGAGCCCTCGGCAAGGTCGTGGTCGTCCCCGGGTGACGAGCGCGGGGATCACGCCCTCCGCCGAGCCGCCGGACCACCGCGGCGCACCACCACGTCGTTCGCGCAGCGCAGCACGGGCGGCCCCGCGAGGGCGGCCTCGAGTCCCGCGACCGTCGACCGCACGTGGAAGGTCACGGAGGCGCCGGCCGGCAGGGTCACCAGAGCGTCGTCGACCACGGCATCCGGGTCGAGCCGGTCGACGAGCAGGGTGACGTCCTTCGCCAGGCTGCGCGCGGTGACGTCGACCCGGTACCCGCTCGGCTCGGCGACGACCACCACGTCCAGCGGGACGGGGTCGAGGGCGAGGTCCACGTCCTCGACCCAGGTGTGCACCGTTCGCACGTCGTCGAGCCCCACGACGAGCACCTCGGATGCCGCGTCGCCGGGCGACCTGACGGCCGCCACCAGCGTGGCCAGGTGCACCGACCGAGGTGCCACGGTGACGTCGACGGCATCCGACGCCAGCACGGAGCCGTCCAGCCGCTCCCGCCGCAGGAGCAGCGTGCCCGCCCACGGCTCGTCGGTGTCGTTGACCACCGCCACGACCTCCTCTGCCGCACCGGCGGGGCCGGGCCGCCGCTGCACGGTGAGCAGCCGGTCCGCGAACGCGGCGCGCAGGGCCCACCACAACGGCTTGGGTCGCCCGTCACCGTCGACCGCGGCCCACGAGGTCACCGGCCAGCAGTCGTTGAGCTGCCAGACGATCGCACCGGCGGTGCGCGGCCACCACGAGCGGTAGTGGGTGAGGGCGTACGCCACGGCCCGTGCCTGGTTGAGCTGGGTGGCCCAGTGCCAGTCGGTGAAGGCCTCCGGCACCCCGAGGTGCGGCGCCAGGCCCCGGTCGAGCTTGGCGTTGCCGTCCTCGGCCTTCTGGTGGAGCAGGAAGGTGGGGTGGTCCTTGGTGGCGACCCCACCGTCGGCGTCGCGGACCGCCCGCTGCAGCGTCGCCCAGGTCGGCGGCCCCTGGAAGCCGAACTCCGAGCAGAAGCGCGGCACGGAATCGCGGTAGGCGGCGTAGTCGACGCGGTTCCAGACCTCCCACTCGTGGTGGGTGCCGTGGTCGGGGTCGTTGGGGTGCACGACGGCAAGTGGGTGGCCCGGCGAGCAGGGCGAGCCCGGCACGTACGGGCGGGTGGGGTCGAGCTCGGCGAGCACCCGGGGGAACACCTCGACGTAGTAGCGCCACCCCCAGGTGCGGCCCTGAAGCCGCTCCTGCCAGCCCCAGTCGACGAACCCCCAGAGGTTCTCGTTGCCACCGTTCCAGATGACCAGCGAGGGATGGCAGCTCAAGCGCGTCACCTGCTCACGGGCCTCGGCCTCGAGCTCGGCGAGGTGTGGCTGCTCCTCGGGGTAGGCCGCGCAGGCGAGCAGGAAGTCCTGCCACACCATCAGCCCCGCCTCGTCGCAGAGGTCGTAGAAGTCCTCGCTCTCGTAGATGCCACCACCCCAGACCCGCAGCAGGTTGAGGCCGGCGCCGACGGCCTGCTCGACCCGGCGGGCGAGCCGGCTCGCGGTGATGCGGGTCAGCAGGTGGTCGTCGGGGATCCAGTTGGCGCCCTTGACGAACAGCGGTCGGCCGTTCACGACGAGCACGAACGGGGTGCCGTGCTCGTCGGGGGTGGTGTCCAGGGCGATGCTGCGCAGCCCGATGCGGCGTCGCCACGCGTCGAGGGAGGTGCCGGCTGCGTCGCGGAGCGTGACCTCGAGGTCGTGCAGCACCGCCTCGCCGTACCCCCGGGGCCACCACAGGGCGGGGTCCTCCACGACGACGTCGACGACCACGCCGGACTCATCGGCGGCCACCCGCGCAGTGGCCCCCACGTGCCCGAGGCGCACCTCCGCCACGAGGTCGCTCGGGGCCCGGTCGAGCCCCGACCGCTCGACGTCGAGGTGCACGGAGACCGTGGCGGTCGAGTGGTCGCCCGCCACCGTCACCAGGGGGCGCACCGCCGCGATCCGGGCCACCCGCCACCGCTCGACCGAGACGGGCCGCCACAGGCCGGCGGTCTGGAGGTCGGGGCCCCAGTCCCAGCCGAAGCTGCACGCCATCTTGCGCACCATGTTGAGCGGCTGGGGGTAGGCGCCGGGGCGGAACCCGATGCGCCGCTGCTCGGCCTCGGCGTGCTCGAGCGCCGAGGCGAGGTCGACGGCCAGCGTGCGCGGTGCGCCGTCCGCGCCGACGACCGCGTCGCGCACGTCGACACGGTAGGAGCGGTGCATGTTCGCCGTGCGGGCCACGACCTGGCCGCCGAGCGCGACGGTCGCGACCGTGTCGATCCCGGCGAACACCAGGTCGACCCGCTCATCAGGCCCCGGCGCCTCGAGCCGCACCTCGGTCGAGCAGCGCCAGTGCGTCCGGCGCATCCAGGCCAGCTCGAGCTCGCCGTCGTCGACGTACGGGTCGGGCACCAGCCCGGCGTCGAGCAGGTGGGTGTGCACGGTGCCCGGCACCGTCGCCGCCACCTCGACGCCCTCGAGATGAGCCGGCACCGGGCCCGAGGTGGCCCGCACGTGCCAGCCCGCGACGGGGTGGCTGCTGAGCATGGGGGCTCCTCGAGGTCGCTGTGCCGGATGCCGGGTGGCCAGGGACCGGCCGATCGGCCGGTCCGGTCAGTATCTCGAGGACACCGCGGCGGCACAGGGCGCCGGCACCACACGTCCGGCACGGGGGGCCGGGGTGACCCGCGGCTGTGGGCACCGCCACGCCGGTGCGTCGAGTGCCTCCCGCCGGCGTTACAGTCCGAACGTGGCAGCAGCAGCGCACGGTCGCGCACCGCGCCCCGACTCACGGTGGGCCGACCTCGACGGTCCCGTGCACTTCCTCGACTTCGGCGGGCCCTCCGACGGCCCGCTGGTCGTCTGCGTCCACGGTCTCGGCGGCTCGGCGGTCAACTGGGCCGCGGTCGCACCCTCGCTGGCGCAGACCTGCCGGGTGGTGGCCATCGACCTCGCCGGGTTCGGGCACACCCTCGGCGGCTCGCGCTCCACGTCGGTGCAGGCGAACAACCGGCTGCTGCACCGGTTCCTGGTCGAGGTCGCCGGCACGCCCGCGATCCTCGTCGGCAACTCGATGGGCGGGCTCATCTCGATCCGCCAGGCCGCCCGCCGCGCCGAGACCGTCGCCGGGCTGGTGCTCGTCGACCCGGCGCTCCCGCCGGCGCTCAACGCGCGGCCCGACCCCAAGGTCTTCGCAACGTTCGCCGCCTTCATGGTCCCGGTGGTGGGGCGCCGGATGGTGCGTCGCCCGCGTGACGAGGAGTCGGCGGTCAAGGCGGCACGCGACCTGATGGAGCTGTGCTGCGCCGACCCCGACCGGATACCGCCGGAGATCGTCGACCTGCACGCCGAGCTCGCCGGTCAGCGGCTCGAGTACCCCGACGTGGACTCCGAGATGCTCACGGCGGCGCAGTCGCTGCTCTGGGTGCTCGCCGACCGGCGCCGCTACGCCGCGATGCTCCAGGACATCGACGTGCCGGTGCTGCTGCTGCACGGCGACCAGGACCGGCTCATCAACATCGCCTCCGCCCGCGCCGCCGCCGCGGCGAACCCGCACTGGCAGTTCGAGGTCGCACACGGCGTGGGCCACGTCCCCCAGCTCGAGGCGCCGCAGTGGACCATCGACGCCGTCCTCGGCTGGCTCGCAGCACACCCCGTCGTCGCCGACCTCGCCTCCCGGGCCAAGACGTCGCTCCGGCAGCCCAGATGAGCGTGCAGCGGCTCAGCTCGCTCGACGCCGGGTTCCTCCAGCTCGAGAACGACCGCCAGCAGATGCACGTGGGGTCGCTGCTGATCTTCGAGGGCCCGGCGCCCACGTACTCCGAGTTCTCCGCGCACGTGGAGTCGTGCCTCGACGGGCTGCCCCGCCACCGTCAGCGCGTGCAGCGGATGCCGCTCGACCTCGCCCGCCCGGTGTGGGTCGACGACCCCCACTTCCTGCTGGCCTACCACCTGCGGCACACCGCGATCCCCGCGCCCGGCGGTGGCGACGAGCTGCGTACGCTCTTCGGACGCGTGCTCTCCCAGCGCCTCGACCTGGACCGGCCGCTGTGGGAGCTCTGGCTCGTCGAAGGACTGACGGACGGCCGTTGGGCGCTGTTCACCAAGACCCACCACGCCATGATCGACGGCCTCGCCGGGAACCAGCTGATGGAGGTGATCCTCGACAGCGACCGCGTCACCTCGCGCCCCGCGCCGACCACGTGGCACCCGAGCCCACCCCCGTCGCGACTCGGGCTCGCGGCATCCGGGGTCGCCGGCCTCGCCCGACTGCCGGTCGATGCCGTGCGCGCGGTGGGTGGCGCCGCGGGTCGCGCGCTCGCCTCGCCCTCGGCCCTCGTCAGGGCGGGAGCCGTACGTGCCCACGGGCTGGTCAGCGTCGGCCGCACGGCGGTGGACTCGACCAGCGTGCTCAACGGCCCACTCGGGCCGAACCGGCGGTGGGGGTGGGTGCGCGCCGAGCTCGCCGACGTCAAGAGGGTGAAGGCGGCCGCGGGCTGCTCGGTGAACGACGTCGTCCTGGCGGCGGTGGCCGGCGGGTTCCGGGAGTACCTGCTGGCGCGTGGTGACGACGTCGAGGACACGACGATCCGGTCTCTGGTACCGGTGTCGGTGCGCACCGAGGAGCACCACGGGCAGCTCGGCAACCACGTCACCGCGATGTTCGCCGACCTCCCGGTGGGTGTCGACGGTCCCCGTGAGCGGTTGGCCGTGGTGACCCACCAGATGACCGACCTCAAGGGCAGCGGCCAGGCGGTGGGCGTCGAGTCGATGCTCGCCGCGGCGGACTTCGTGCCGGCGACCCTGATGACGCTCGGGGCTCGGCTGTACGCCTTCACCGGCCAGCGCGTGGTCAACACGGTGACCACGAACATCCCCGGGCCGCAGCACCCGCTGTACCTCCTCGGCCGGCGGATGCTCGAGCTGTTCCCCTACATCCCGGTGGCCCAGGCGGTGCGGATCAGCATCGGGATCTTCTCCTACGACGGTCACCTCACGATCGGCGTCACCGGCGACTACGACGCGGTGCCCGACATCGACGTGCTGTGCCTCGCGATCGAGACCTCGCTGGCCGAGCTGGCGGATGCCGTGGCTCCCCGGGCGTGAGTAGTCGGCGCAGCACCAGCTCGGGCAGCACCGGCAGCTGCACCGCGAGGGTGTACCAGCTGCGCAGCGGCTGCAGCGAGCGGACCATCGAGTTCGCGAAGGCGCTCGGGTGCGGAGTCGAGATCACCGTCAGCGAGTCGACCCGGTCCGCGTGGTGCGCGCCGAGGTACCACGCGACCGCGCCGCCCCAGTCGTGACCGACGACGTGGGCGCTGCTCAGCCCGGCGGCGTCCAT
>DASQEZ010000315.1:0-5144 GCA_035633415.1 Ornithinibacter sp.
GTTCGTGCACTCGTTCAACCCCGCCATCTCGCCCCCCTGGCAGTCCAAGACCGACTGGGAAGCCTGGAAGGCGGTGGCCAAGAAGTTCTCGGAGCTGGCGGTCGACCACCTCGGCACCCGACGCGACGTGGTCGCGAAGCCGTTGTGGCACGACACCCCCGAGGCCATGGCCACGGTGCACGGTGTGGTCAAGGACTGGCGCAAGGGTGAGTGCGAGCCGGTGCCCGGGAAGACCCTGCCGGTGCTCGCCGTCGTCGAGCGCGACTTCGCCGCCGTCTACGACAAGATGACGTCGATCGGCCCCCTCATGGAGTCGGTGGGCATGCAGACCAAGGGCGTGGCCTACGACGTCAACCGCGAGATCGACATCCTGCGCCGGCGCAACGGCACGGCGCACCACGGGGCAGGCGCCGGCCAGCCCCGCCTCGAGACCGACATCCACGTCGCCGACGCGATCCTGCACCTGTCCGGCACGACGAACGGGCACCTCGCCACCCACGGCTTCCGCAATGTCGAGAAGCGCACCGGCACCAAACTGGCCGACCTGTCGGCTGAGCACGAGGGCAAGCAGATCACCTTCGCCGACACCCAGATCGCCCCGGTGCCGGTCATCACCTCGCCCGAGTGGTCGGGGTCGGAGTCGGGCGGACGCCGCTACGCGCCCTTCACGATCAACATCGAGCGGCTCAAGCCCTTCCACACCCTCACCGGGCGACAGCAGTTCTACCTCGACCACGACTGGATCCTCGGGATGGGCGAGGCGCTGCCGGTCTACCGGCCACCGCTGAACATGACCGAGCTGTTCGGCGAGACGGCGCTGGGTGAGCAGAACGCCCTCGGTGTCTCGGTGCGCTACCTCACCCCTCACAACAAGTGGTCGATCCACAGCGAGTACCAGGACAACCTCTTCATGCTCAGCCTCTCGCGGGGCGGGCAGACGATCTGGATGTCCGACCTCGACGCCGAGAAGATCGGCGTCATGGACAACGACTGGATCGAGGCGGTCAACCGCAACGGTGTCGTCGCCGCCCGCGCGATCGTGTCGCACCGGATGCCGGAGGGCACGGTCTACATGCATCACGCCCAGGACCGGCTCATCGACGTGCCTCTCACCGAGCGCGACGGGAAGCGGGGCGGCATCCACAACTCGCTCACCCGGATCATGATGAAGCCGAGCCACCTGATCGGCGGTTACGCCCAGCTCGCCTACTTCTTCAACTACATCGGGCCGACGGGGAACAACCGCGACGAGGTCACGATGATCCGGCGCCGCACCAACCAGATCGTGGAGTACTGACATGTCACCCCACGAAGTTCTCCGCTCGTTCCTCGCTCCGATACTTCGCGGGGACCCCGACCTTCTCCCCGAGGGGGACAGCTGATGCGCGTCATGGCCCAGATGGCGATGGTCATGAACCTCGACAAGTGCATCGGATGCCACACCTGCTCGGTCACCTGCAAGCAGGCGTGGACCAACCGGGCCGGCACCGAGTACGTCTGGTTCAACAACGTCGAGACCCGGCCGGGGCTGGGGTACCCGCGCGGCTACGAGGACCAGGACGAGTGGCAGGGCGGCTGGGTGATGCACAACGGCCGGCTGCGGCTGCGCGCCGGCGGTCGGCTCAAGAAGCTGCTCACCATCTTCAGCAACCCGAAGATGCCGTCGATCCAGGACTACTACGAGCCCTGGACCTATGACTACGAGACGCTGCTCAACGCCCCGGCCCAGAAGAACTTCCCTGTCGCACGGCCCTACTCGCTGATCTCGGGCAAGGCGGTCAACATCTCGTGGAGCGCCAACTGGGACGACGACCTGGGCGGCTCGCGCGAGCACGCCGCCAAGGACGTCATGCTGCGCGGCATCGAGGACAAGGTGAAGTTCGAGTTCGAGCAGACCTTCATGTTCTACCTGCCGCGCATCTGCGAGCACTGCCTCAACCCCTCGTGCGCAGCCTCGTGCCCCAGCGGTGCGATCTACAAGCGGGAGGAGGACGGCATCGTCCTGGTCGACCAGGACCGCTGTCGCGGCTGGCGGATGTGCATCACCGGCTGCCCGTACAAGAAGATCTACTTCAACCACAAGACCGGCAAGGCCGAGAAGTGCACCTTCTGCTACCCGCGCATCGAGGTCGGCATCCCGACCGTCTGCTCGGAGACCTGCGTGGGCCGGCTGCGCTACATCGGCCTGGTGCTCTATGACGCGGACAAGGTGCTCGAGGCCGCCACCGCACCGGAGGACACCGACCTGTACGAGTCACAGCTCGGGGTCTTCCTCGACCCCGAGGACCCCGAGGTGCGCCGCGAGGCGGAGGCGGCCGGCATCCCCGGTGACTGGGTCGAGGCCGCCCGACGCAGCCCGGTCAAGAAGCTGATCCTGGACTACAAGGTGGCGCTGCCGCTGCACCCGGAGTACCGCACGATGCCGATGGTCTGGTACATCCCGCCGCTGTCGCCGGTCGTCGACGTCATCAAGGACACCGGCTACGACGCCGAGGACGTCGACAACCTCTTCGGGGCGATCGACACCCTCCGGATCCCGGTGGAGTACCTCGCCAACCTCTTCACGGCCGGCGACGTCGCCCCGGTGAACGGTGTGCTGAAGAAGCTGGCAGCGATGCGGTCCTACATGCGCGACATCAACCTGGGCCGCGACCCGCGCGACGAGATCCCTGCCGCCGTGGGGATGGAGGGCGAGGAGATGTACGAGATGTTCCGCCTGCTCGCACTGGCGAAGTACGAGGACCGCTACGTCATCCCGACCGCGCACGCCGAGCAGGCGCACGCCCTCGAGGAGCTCGCCACGGACTGCGCGGTGTCCGAGTACGGCGGCGGGCAGGAGATCTTCGGCGAGGGCTCCGGTGGCACGGCGACTCCCGTGGCCGCCGAGAACCTCCGGGTACGCCGGGAGGCGCAGTCCGCGGACAGCCTCGAGGGGCTCTCGCCCGACAACCCCCTGCGCGGGCGGGTCAACCTGCTCAACTGGGACGGGCGCGGGATGCCGGACGGCATCTTCCCCGGCTCCGACGAGGACGCGAGGGACGGGCGATGAAGTGGCGTCGTCACCGCGACGCGCAGCCCGGCATCAGCGAGCATGATCTCGCAGACACCTGGCAGGTCGTCTCGCTGCTGCTCGACTACCCCGACGACGTGCTCGTGGCGCGGGTGCCGATGCTGCGTGGGGTGGTGGAGGCCCTGCCCGACGCGCAACGGGCCCCGCTGACCGAGCTGCTCGACACCCTCGAGCAGAACGACCTCGGTGCGCTGCAGGCCGAGTACGTCGACACCTTCGACGTCACCCGCAAGTGCTCGCTGCACCTGACCTACTTCACCCAGGGCGACACCCGCCGCCGCGGGGTGGCGTTGGTGGAGTTCAAGCAGGCCTACCGCAAGGCCGGCGTCGAGTTCGACACCGACGCCGAGCTGCCCGACCACCTCTGCGTGGTGCTCGAGTTCGGCGCGGTCCAGGACTGGGCCACGGCCTGGCACCTGATGATCCGCCACCGGGTCGGCATCGAGGTGCTCAAGGCCGGTCTCGCACAGCGCAGCTCACCATGGCTGCCGGCCGTCGAGGCGCTGCGCTCGACCCTGCCCGAGCTCGACGGTGACGACCAGACCGCGCTGATGCGGCTGGTCGCCGAAGGGCCGCCGCAGGAGGAGGTCGGCCTCGAGCCCTACGCGATCGACCCCCGGATGAACCCCCGCCCCGACCCCGTCGACACCACCGCGATGCTCGGCACGACGATCCCCGTAGGAGCCCCCCGATGACCACCTTCCTCTGGGTGATCGTGCCGTACGTCTGCCTGGCGGTCTTCGTCGTCGGGCACGTCTGGCGCTACCGGTACGACAAGTTCGGCTGGACCACGCGCTCGAGCCAGCTCTACGAGGACCGCCTGCTGCGGATCGGCAGCCCGCTGTTCCACTTCGGCATGCTCGGCGTCGTGATGGGCCACGTCATCGGGCTGATCGTGCCCCAGGTGTGGACCAACGCCCTGGGCCTGAGCGCCCACGCCTACCACGTCATCGCGCTGGCGGGCGGCATCCCCGCCGGCATCGCCGCGGTCGCCGGCCTGGTCATCCTGGTCTACCGGCGGCGCACCACCGGGCCGGTGTTCAGCGCGACGACGGTCAACGACAAGGCCATGTACGCCGTGCTCGGCACCGTCATCGTGCTGGGCATGTGGAACACCGTGGCGGGCAGCCTGCTGCAGTTCGGTGGCGAGTACAACTACCGCGAGGGCGTCAGCGTGTGGTTCCGCAGCATCTTCGTGCTGCAGCCCCGGCCCGAGCTGATGGCTGAGGCACCCCTGGGTTTCCAGCTGCACGCGCTGCTCGCGTTCCTGCTGTTCGCGATGTGGCCGTTCACCCGCCTCGTCCACGTCTTCTCCGCCCCTCTCGGCTACCTGACGCGGCCCTACCTCGTGTACCGCTCCAAGGACGCCCGCCCCGGCCGCGGCTCGGGCAACCGGGCTCCGCAGCGCGGGTGGGACAAGTCCGAGCTGACCAAGAAGTGAGCAGGAGAACCCGATGACCGACCTCACTGCCGCCGAGCAGGAGTGGCACGACTGGATCGCCGACGCGTGCGCCGTGCTCGAGGTCGACCCGTGCGCGGTCGACGTGACCGGCATCCACGAGCTCACCAGGGACATCGCACACGGCTTCGCGCGGCCGATGGCCCCGGTCGGGTCCTACCTCCTCGGCCTGGCCGTCGGTGCCCGCTCGGCTCGTGGCGAGCCGGTCGACCCGCAGGCGCTCTCCGCGGCCATCCGTTCGACCTTCCCCCCCTCCGCCTGATTCTCGCCGCGAGTGCGGAAGTGGTCGCCGGAGCGACCACTTCCGCACTCAGCGCGAGGAGGGGGCGCCGATCTCGAGCACGCGGGACTCCCAGGGGAGCAGGTCCAGGCCGGTGCGACCCGGGTGGGTGGCCAGCAGCACGGTCGCGCTCGACAGGTCGGGCAGGTCGGCGGCATCCGCGGTGGCGGGGACCGACGAGCAGTTGGCGACCACGACCAGGCACGGCACGTCGCCGCCCACGGCACCCTCCCCACCCTCGGCGGCTCGCACGATGACCCAGAGCTGCGGGTGGTCGGGCAGCAGCAGCTCGAACCGGCCGTCGACGACGAGAGGGTTGTCGTGCCGGAGGGTGA
>DASQEZ010000316.1:0-3349 GCA_035633415.1 Ornithinibacter sp.
GCCCGCCCCGCCCAGCGTCTCCCCCGCACCGGTGAGCCCGCTGCGCAGCGTCTCGAGGTCGACCGTGACGAACAGCTGCGACTTCACCCCCGTCGGCGCCACCTCGACCGACTCCACGGCACGGCGCACCAGCGTCACCAGGGCCTCGCCGCGACGCCGGTCACTCGAGCGCAGGTCACGCTCACCGTCGACCGGGCGCGGCGCCGACAACGGGCCCAACGCCGCCTCCAGCACCGCCCTGCCCTCCGGGTCCAGCGTCAGCCGGTACTCGGCCACGCCCATCTCGTCCACGAACGGCTGCGACAACGCCACGAACCCCTTCGCGGCATCCTGCTCACGCTGCAGCTGCCCGTCGACGCCGTACGTCGCCAACAGCTCCGGGCGCAGCCTGCGGCACCCACGCGGCCCCTCCAGCGCCGCGATCCGGATCAGCCCCTCCAGCACCGTCGACCGAGCCTCCTCGACCACCAACGGCAGCAGCCGGTCCGCCTCGGACACCACCACCGCGGCACTGCGCACCGGCAACACCCCCGACAGCACGGCATCCTTGACCGGCGCGTTACCCGCCACCGCGAACGCCTGCGCCACCGCCACCACCGCACCGGCCCCACCCGCGACCGTCGACGGAGCGTGGCGCCGCACCCACGCCACCGGCGAGAGCGCGCCCGGGCCCGACCCCGTCTCGCCCCGGCTGATCACCTCGCCCGTGACGACCACGCGTGCCGACTCCCCCGCCACCACCAACCCGTCGATCTCACCCATGACCTCCTCGAGCCCAGTGGAGCCACCGCGCCAGAGCTCGTCAGCCAGGCCGTCGAAGGCCTCGCGCGCAGCCACCCACCGCTCGCGTCGCTCCTGAAGAGTCAGTCCCCCTGCCATGAACTAATCGTACAGCTGTTCGCTGACACCGAAACGAGTTGTCCACAACCCTCGCGATTGCCCTCGCGGGTCAGTGACCTGACGGACCTGTGGCCGGCTCAGCCCAGCCGCTCGCGGAGGCGACCGGCGACGGCATCCGGGGTGAGCCCGACCCGGTCGAGCACCTGGCCGCGCGAGCCGTGGTCGAGGAACTCCTTGGGGATGCCGAGCTGGTCCAGCGGTGTGCTCAGGCCGGCGTCGCGCAGCGCGAGCTCGACCTGCGAGCCGATGCCGCCCACGACGACGTTGTCCTCGATGACCGCGACCCGGCCTGCCGAGCGGGCGAGGGTGACGAGGTCGTCGCTGACCGGCAGCGCCCAGACCGGGTCGACGACCCGCACCCGCATGCCCTCGGCGGTGAGCTTCTCGGCGGCGGCCAGCGCCGTCGTGGCCATCGAGCCGACGCCGACGAGCAGCAGGTCGACGCCGTCCTCGTCGGGCTCGGCCAGCACGTCGACCGTGCCACAGGTACGCGCCGCGGTGATGGGGTCGGCGACCGAGCCCTTCGGGAACCGGACCACCGACGGGGCGTCGGCGATGTCGACGGCGGCCCGCACGGCGCGCGCGACCTGCTGGCCGTCACGCGGTGCCGCGAGGTGCAGCCCGGGCACGACCCCGCTGATCGTCATGTCCCACATGCCGTGGTGCGAGGCGCCGTCCGGCCCGGTGATGCCGGAGCGGTCGAGCACGACCGTGACGCCGGCCTTGTGCATGGCGCAGTCCATGAGCAGCTGGTCGAAGGCGCGGTTGAGGAAGGTCGCGTAGACCGCCACGACGGGGTGCAACCCGGTGAAGGCCAGGCCGGCCGCCATGGTGAGCGCGTGCTGCTCGGCGATGCCGACGTCGAAGGTGCGGTCGGGGAAGCGGACACTGAAGTCCTTGAGCCCCACCGGGATCATCATCGCCGCGGTGATGGCGACGACGTCCGGGCGATCCTCGCCGATGCGCACCATCTCGTCGCTGAACTCGTCGGTCCAGCTGCGCCCGGCGATCTCCAGCGGCAGCCCGGTCTCGGGGTTGATGACGCCGACGGCGTGGAACTGGTCGGCCTCGTCGGTGATGGCCGGGTCGTAGCCGCGGCCCTTCTGGGTGAGCACGTGGACCAGCACCGGCCCGCCGAAGGCCCGCGCCTTGCGCAGGGCCGCCTCGATGGCCGGCTCGTCGTGCCCGTCCACCGGGCCGAGGTACTTCAGGCCGAGGTCCTCGAACAGGCCCTGCGGCGCGACGATGTCCTTGATGCCCTTCTTGACCCCGTGCAGGGTCTCGTACATCGCCCCGCCGACGACCGGGGTGCGCGACAGGGTGTTCTTGCCCCAGTCGAGGAAGCGCTCGTAGCCACGCGTCGTGCGCAGCGTCGCCAGGTGGTCGGCCAGGCCGCCGCGGGTCGCGGCGTAGGAGCGCTCGTTGTCGTTGACGACGATGACGAGCGGCAGGTCGGGCTCGGCCGCGATGTTGTTCAGGGCCTCCCAGGCCATGCCGCCGGTGAGGGCGCCGTCACCGATCACCGCCACCGTGTGCCGGTCGTGCTCGCCGCGCACGACCCGACCGGCAGCGATGCCCTGCGCCCACGACAGCGAGGCCGACGCGTGCGAGTTCTCGACGACGTCGTGCTCGGACTCGGCGCGGCTCGGGTAGCCGGACAGGCCACCCTGGGTGCGCAGGCCGGTGAAGTCGTGCCGCCCGGTGAGCAGCTTGTGCACGTACGACTGGTGCCCGGTGTCGAACACCACCGTGTCGCGCGGCGAGCTGAAGACCCGGTGGATGGCGATGGTGAGCTCGACCACCCCGAGGTTGGGCCCGAGGTGCCCACCGGTGCGGGAGACCTCCTCGACGAGGAAATGGCGGATCTCCTCGGCCAGGGCGGGCAGCTGGTCTGGGCGCAGGGACCTGAGGTCGTCGGGTCCCTCGATGCGCTCGAGCAGGCTCACCGGTGCCTACCTCCCTGGTCCTTCGTTGGCGGCGTACGAAACCATCCGAGTCTAGGCGCTTCCCCGGTTGGGGCCAGCACCGAGCCGGATGGTCTCCAGGGGACGAGGCCGGGGTCAGTCGGTGGCGGGGTCGGTCGCGCCTCGACGGCACGCCCGGTAGAGGCGGGTCGCGGTGACGAGCATGCCGTCCGCGGCCGGGATGCCGCGCAGGGTGGAGTCGGCATCCAACGGGGTTCGAGCGCCGCCTGGACGGACGGCGTCGCGACCGGCCTCCTCGGCGATGCGGGCCATGGTGTCCAGGTCGAGGGTGGTGGCTGGGCGGTGGCCGCCCCCGCTGACGGTGGCGAGGTCGAACGGGACGAACGGACCGGGCGGGTTTGGTGTGTTCACCCTTTGGCCGTCCTCGCGGTGGGGGCGGTTTGGGGTGAGGTGCGCAGGGCAATGGTGCGCAGTCCGTTGGCTGGACAGCCCCGGTTGGAGGGCAGGCGCTGGCCGCTCGGGTG
>DASQEZ010000317.1:0-19582 GCA_035633415.1 Ornithinibacter sp.
GCAGTCGAGTCGGCCGGTGAGGTCGTTCCACTCTGGCCCACGCTGGACCTGGTGAGTCATACTGCCGCCCGCCCGCGCCGAAGCTGTCGGGGTGCGCCACGGCCAGGTTGACCAAGCACGCCCCCGAGCCGGCCGGTGGCCCGTGCCGAAGGTGTCGGAGTGCGCCACGCCTCGGTGACGAGGCACTGCGCTGAGCCCCCCACCAGACTGCAGCCCGCCACCAGACTGCTCAGGCCGCAGGATGTTTCACGTGAAACGGTGTCGTCGATGCGGGGGAGGCAGGCGGCGGCCACCCGGAGGTGCCGTTCTGCCCGACGTGCGCAGCCCCAGCCGACCGGCCTGGCTGCCCGAACCGGCCAGGACGCCGAGGTCGACGACCCTCGGCCCCGGGCGACTGGCGGCAGCAGGACCCCTCCTGACGATCGTCCGCAAGCTCGTGCAGGCCGGTCCGGTGCAGGACCGGAGAACCGCGTGCCCGGCCGGCCTGTCGGTCTGCGTGGAGGTAGCGGCACCACGGGCCCTCCTGACCCCTGCATGCCGGTCTGCCGTCGAGGCCGTCACCGTGGGAGGACCGAGGCCCCGACGGTGACAGCGATGCCGAGCCCACTGCCGGATGGCTCGAGCCCCGGCGGCGAGTGGGTCGAAGGGGGGCTCCAGCCATGTTTCACGTGAAACATTGGGTCGTTCGGTGACATCCCGCTGCTCGAGAAGCCTTGTCCTGGGGGCAACCGGGCGAGCCAGGGACGCCCGTACCGTAGCCAGGCCCCCGCCGTTGCCCAGGCGCGTTCGCAAGGTGCGGGTCCGACGTGGGCTCGGGGCACCGGGCGGCGTCGCTTCGTGGCACCCGGCCCCACGCCGGGGGCGCCCGTGAACGTCTTCCCCGTCCACAGGGCGACCGTCACCGGACCGTTGTCCACCGGGCGCCGTGGCGCTTTGGCGTGTCGAGGCGCCGTGGGGTTGGATGGCTCCGCCCCTGCTCCACGACGAAGGTGATGGCGTGACGTCTGTGATCGAGGCCGGCCAAACCCGAACGGCCGCTCCCGGCCTGGGTTTCCCACGGCTGTCCGGGCCACCGACGAGCCCTCTCGGATGGCCAGGCCCTGACACCGTTTCACGTGAAACATCCGCGGCAACGCAGGAGGTCGAACCCCACGTGGCGCACCCTCCGGCCGGCGCGACCAGCACTTCGGCCACGTCCACGACGGCCGTACCGACCGCGCCCCCGAGCACAGCGCCGGCACCGACCGGCACCCGAGAGGACCGCATGGACGCCCCCACGCACGACGACACCGAGGTGCGCGCCGCGATCGCTGCGGCGATGCCCGGAGCCGACGCGCAGACTCCCTTGGCCGCGGCCGTCGCCGCTGACGCCCGGAAGCGGATCACCCTCAGTGGCCGCACCGTGCCACGACCGGCCCGTACCCGGGTGATGACGGTGGCGAACCAGAAGGGCGGCGTGGGCAAGACCACGACGACGGTGAACGTCGCCGCGGCGCTGGCCCAGGCCGGTAGCACCGTGCTGGTCATCGACCTCGACCCGCAGGGCAACGCCAGCACGGCGCTCGGCATCGAGCACCACGCCGAGGTGCCCAGCGTCTACGACGTGCTCGTCGACGGCCGGCCGATCGTCGACGTCGTCCAGGAGTGCCCGGACGTGCCGGGGCTGACCTGCGTGCCCGCCACCATCGACCTCGCCGGTGCCGAGATCGAGCTGGTCTCCCTCGTGGCTCGCGAGACCCGGCTGCAGAAGGCGGTCTCCGCGTACGTCGACGAACGCGAGGCGGCGGGGGAGCGCCTCGACTACGTGCTCATCGACTGCCCCCCGAGCCTGGGGCTGCTCACCGTCAACGCCTTCGTGGCGGCCACCGAGGTCTTCATCCCGATCCAGTGCGAGTACTACGCCCTCGAGGGTCTCTCGCAGCTGTTGAAGAACATCGAGCTGATCCGCAACCACCTCAACCCGCGCCTGCACGTGTCGACGATCCTGCTCACCATGTACGACGGTCGTACCCGTCTGTCGGCCCAGGTGGCCGACGAGGTCCGAGAGCACTTCCCGGACCAGACCCTGAAGGCCAGCGTGCCGCGCTCGGTGCGGATCTCCGAGGCCCCGAGCCACGGCCAGACCGTGATGACCTACGACCCCAACAGCAGTGGTGCCCTGTCCTACCTCGAGGCTGCCGTCGAGCTCGCCGAGTGGGGCGCCGCGACCCCGGAGACCACCGAGGAGTCCGCATGAGCGAGAAGCGCCGCGCCCTGGGCCGTGGCCTGGGCGCCCTCATCCCGAGCGGAGCCGGGGCCAGTGAGCGCCCGGTCGACGTGTTCTTCCGTGACCAGGACCGCCCCGCGGCCCCCGCGGCCGGCCCGGAGACGAGCCGCGACGACGCCGACGGAAACGGGAAATCCGCAGGTCAGCCACCTGCACAGAGTGGCGACGGGGGCGGCGCTGCCGCCGACCTCGACGACGGGTCGCGGCTGCGGCCGGTGCCCGGCGCGGAGTTCGCCGAGATCCCGCTCGACCAGATCCGGCCCAACCCTCGCCAGCCGCGCACGGTGTTCGACGAGGACGAGCTGTCCGAGCTGGTCAACTCGATCCGTGAGATCGGCGTGCTCCAGCCGGTCGTCGTCCGACGGGTGCCCGAGGGCACCCGCGACGGCGAGGTGCGGTACGAGCTGATCATGGGTGAGCGCCGCTGGCGTGCGTCCCGCGCCGCCGGCAAGGACGTCGTCCCGGCCATCATCAAGGTGACCGAGGAGGACGACCTCCTGCGCGACGCCCTTCTCGAGAACCTCCACCGCAGCCAGCTCAACGCGCTCGAGGAGGCCGCCGCCTACCAGCAGCTGCTCGACGACTTCGGCTGCACCCAGGAAGAGCTCGGGCGGCGCATCCACCGGTCGCGGCCGCAGATCTCCAACACCCTGCGGTTGCTCAAGCTGCCTCCGCTCGTCCAGCGACGGGTCGCCGCCGGCGTGCTCAGCGCGGGGCACGCCAGGGCGCTGCTCGGCCTGCCGGACGCCGCGGCGATGGAGCGGATGGCCCAGCGCATCGTGGCGGAAGGGCTCTCGGTGCGCACCGTCGAGGAGCTGGTCACCCTCGGCGACGACGACACCCCCGCCACTCGTCGGGCCCCCCGGCCCGGCACCCGCCGTCCCCAGCTCGACGAGCTGGCCGCGGACCTGTCCGACCGCCTCGAGACCCGGGTGCGCATCGCGCTCGGTCAGCGCAAGGGCAGGCTCACCGTGGAGTTCGCGTCCGTGGAGGACCTCAACCGGATCCTCGACGCCATGCACCTGCGCGACGGCCGCGAGGCCTGACCGCAGCCGGACGCCGGGCATCGGCACGGCATCCGCCGCTCGGCAACAGCCGCCGGCAGATGACAAGAGGCGCGGAACCCGTTGCAACACAACGGGTTCCGCGCCTCTTGCGCGGCGAGGCGCAGCTCAGCCGAGGAAGGGCTCGAGCTCGCGGAGCAGCTTCGGCTTCGGCATCGCACCGATGATCGTCTTGACGATCTCGCCGTTCTGGTAGACGTGCATGGTCGGGATGCTCGTGATGCCGAGCTTGCCCGTGATGGCCGGGTTCTCGTCGGTGTTGAGCTTGACGATGGTGACCTCGTCGTGGTCGCGGGCGATCTCGTCGAGGATCGGCGCGACGGCGCGGCAGGGACCGCACCACTCGGCCCAGAAGTCGACGAGCACGGGCTTGTCGCTGTTGAGGACGTCGGCCTCGAAGGTCGCGTCGGAGGTACTGGTGACGGCTCCCATGGGGGATCCTTTCAACGAAGGGGCGTGGGGTGGGGTCTGGGTCGATCCTGCCGGACTGCGCCGACAGCGGCGGTCAGTGGGCGAGGAACCGCTCGGCGTCGAGCGCGGCGGCGCAGCCGGAGCCGGCCGCCGTGATCGCCTGGCGGTAGGTGTGGTCGACGAGGTCACCGCAGGCGAAGACCCCGGGGACGTTGGTGCGCGTCGAGCGGCCCTCGACCAGCACGTAGCCCTCGGCGTCGAGCTCGACGACTCCCTTGACCAGCTCGTTGCGGGGGTCGTGGCCGATGGCGACGAACAGGCCGGTGACGGGTAGCTCGCGGGTCTCACCGGTGACCGTGTCGCGCAGCGTGACGCCCGAGACCTTGTCCTGGCCGGAGATGGCGTCGACGGCGCTGTTCCACGCGAACCGGATCTTGGGGTTGGCATGTGCGCGCTCGGCCATGATCTTGCTGGCACGCAGCTCGTCGCGGCGGTGCACGATCGTGACGGTGCGGGCGAACTTGGTGAGGAAGGTGGCCTCCTCGACGGCGGAGTCGCCGCCGCCGACCACGACGATGTCCTGGTCGCGGAAGAAGAACCCGTCACAGGTCGCGCACCAGGAGACCCCGTGCCCGGACAGCCGCTTCTCGTCCGGCAGGCCAAGCTCACGGTACGCCGAGCCCATGGCGAGGATGACGGCACGCGTCCGGTGCTCGACGCCCTCGGAGTCGGTGACGACCTTGACGTCGTCCTCCAGGCGCACCGACTGCACGTCGTCGGTGACGATCTCGGCCCCGAACCGCTCGGCCTGGGCCCGCATGTTCTCCATCAGGTCGGGCCCCATGATGCCGTCGCGGAAGCCGGGGAAGTTCTCGACCTCCGTGGTGTTCATCAGGGCGCCGCCCGCCGTGACCGCACCCTCGAAGACCAGCGGCTCGAGGTTGGCGCGCGCCGCGTAGACGGCAGCCGTCCACCCGGCCGGGCCGGAGCCGATGATGATGACGTTGCGGACGTCCGAGGTCACAGGACACATCCCCTTGTGGTGGTTGCAGGTGGCGACCGCAAGATGCGGTGCCTTCGGTAAACCGATCCTAGGGCCGCGGTGTTCCCCGGGCCGCAACGCCCCGCCGGAGCAGGCGGCACGCACGCTCGCCGGGCGACCACGGGGGCTCAGTCCAGTGGGACCGGGCCCGTGATCAGCCCGGGCACGCCAGTGGCGCAGGAGCGGTCGACCGCCCAGGCAGTTCGACCGTCAGCGGCGTGCACGACCAGGACGGCCGCCGAGACGCCGTCGACCTCGGCGACGTCGACCAGGATGCCGGCGTTCGAGGGGATGCCGAGCGCGTCGGCGCAGGCACGCGCCCCGGTCGGGGTCGCGATCGGGCCGAAGGCGGGGGAGTCGGAGGTCAGGTCGGCGATCGGGTCGAGCGTGCCGTCGTCGAGCTCGCGAGCGGTCACGGCGAGCCGGGCCGCGGCGTGGTCGGCCCCGGACATCACGACGACGACCTCGCCGGACCCGGCCTCGGGGGCCACCAGGGGCGCACCCTCCTGCGCCTTGGACCCGGCGCCGGAGTCGTCCGACGCCGCGGAGTCGGCAGAACCGGCGCTCAGCGATGCCGTCACCCCACCGGGAAGCGTCCCGACGAGGTAGCCACCCAGCCCCAGGACCCCGACGACGGCCGCTGCGACGCCGAGGTGCCGCAGCTGGACCCGGCGGCGCAGCGGGACGACCCGCCCGCCGGTACCCAAGTCAGCGTCGCCCGCCCGCAGGTCGTGCGAGGAGTCGCCGACGCGGCCGAACAGTCCGTCGACGCCGTCAGCGCGGCCGGCCTCGGCCTCCAGCGCGGCGCTGATCCGCGCGACCAGGTCGTCGGGCATCGGCCCGGGGTCGGGCAGGCTCGCCAGCAGCGCGCGCATCCCCGTCGGGTCGTGCTCGACGGGTGCGGTGTCGTCGTGGGGGTGGCTCACGAGGTCCTCCGGGACGTGCCCTCGGGGGGTGTTGGCGGGATGGAGAGGCACCGGGCACAGGAGCCGGGCCGCGGATGGGACGTCATGGGGCCCCCTGCGGTTCCGTCGGTGCGGCCGCGGGGTCCGGGCTGCGGGCACCATCGGACGGGTCCGCGCTGCCGCCGAGGTTCCGCTCGCTGCCATGGGCACCGTCACGTCCGCCGAGCATCTCGGCGAGGGCCTCGCGGCCCCGGAAGCAGCGCGACTTGACGGTGCCCTCGGCCACCCCGAGCACCTGGGCCGCCTCGGCGACCGGCAGACCGTGCATGTCGACGAGCACCAGCGCCATCCGCTGGCCCTCGGGGAGCCGGGCGAGGGCCTCGCGGACGTCGAGCCGGGCCACCACGGACGCGTGGTGGTCGTGCAGGTCGGGCAGGTCGAGCTCGCCCAGGTCCCCGGCCCGCCGCACCGACACCTTCTCGCGGCGCAGCCGGTCCAGGCAGGCGTTGACGACGATGCGGTGCAGCCAGGTGGTCACGGCGGCCTCGCCACGGAAGGCGTCCGCGCGCCGGAACGCGGAGATGAAGGCCTCCTGCACGGCATCGGCCGCCAGCTCGCGGTTCGAGGTCGTGCGCAGCGCCACGGCGTACATGCGGTCGCGGTGCCGGCGGAACAGCTCGCCGAAGGCCGACCCGCCGTCGCCGTCGACGTGCCGCTGGAGCAGCTCGCGGTCGCTGAGGGAGGTGAGGTCGTCGAGCATCTCGGACGTCCCGGCGTCAGCCGGTGACGACGACCTCGTCGAGCCAGGCCCGCCGCTTGTCGTTGTCGTCCGGGTACAGCTTGGTGAACCACACGATGATGTACTGACCGCTGACGTCGGCGGGGACGTCGAACTTCACCGTGCCGTCGGCCTCGGCCTTCTCGCCGATCTTGGTGGCGCCCTCGAGCCGGCTGTCGGGGCCGACGTAGACCTCGATGTCGCTGGGGTGAGGGATGTTCAGCTCGACGGTCTGCGGCTTCTTGTTCGGGCCCAGGTCGACGATCACGCCGAGGCCCTTCTTCAGGCCGCCGAAGGAGTCGGTGCGGTAGTTCTCGGAGAACCACCCGGTGCCGTTGTCGCCGTCGTAGATCTTGGGGGTGGCGTTGTTGTTCTCCTCGCCGTCACCCTCGGGGTCGTACGCCTCGACCTTGAGGATGGCGAGGGGCTCGGCCGTGCCGCCTCCCTCGGGCGGGGTCGACCCGCTGGCCGACGGGGCCGCCGTCGACGGGGCCACCGTCGTGGTGCGGGTGGCCGGCCCGGCGGAGTCGCCGCCGAGCAGCGAGTCGCTCTCGGAGCCGATCCGCGAGACGCCGTAGATGCCGATGACGAGGGCGAGCACGAGGAAGCTGACGACGATGCCGAGCGCGAGCTTGGACTCGTCCTTGGTGAGCGGTTCGGCGGGCACCAGCGGTGCGGGCGCCTCGAGGTCGCCCTGGTCGCCGCGTGGTGCGGTGTCGGTGCTCAGCTCGGACACCTTGTCGACGGCGCGGCGCGCGAAGCTGCCGAACCGCTCGCCGGCCGTGCCGAGGGCCCCCGCCACGGCGGCACCGGCACCGGCCGCTGCGGCACCGGCACCGGCGGACGACGTTTCGTCGTCGGCGACGTCGCCCGACGCGGCGTCGTCGGGCGCAGCGGCCACGGCTGCCGGGGCGCTGGGGGTGGCGCGCAGCCACTCCGGCTCGTCGTGGAGCGCGATGACGCGCGTCTCCTCGTCCGCCTCCGGGTCGGCCGGTTCGGGTCGGCCGAAGACGTCGTCGGCGGCCGTGCCGCCCGCGGCGGGTCCGCTGCCGGATGCCGCGGCCGCGCCGGTCGCTGCCGCCGCACCCCCGCTGGCCGCCAGCGCTGCCGCCCCACGGCGCCCCAGGGGACGCTTGCGGCGCCGGGTCGTCGTGGCGTCGTCCCCGGCGTCGGGACCGGACGTCGCGGGCTCGTGGGCCGTCTCATCGGTCGTCGCGGTGGGCAGCACGGGCTGCTCGAGCGTGTCGGAGGGGTCGGCGCCCGCCCCCGCGGTACCGGCCGCCGCCGCGGCACCCGCGCTGCCGGCATCCGGGGAGGTGGGCGGAGCGCTCGCGGGAGCCGCACGGGTGACCGGTCGACCGACGACCTGGCGCGAGGGCCACGGTGCGACCTGTCGTGCGTAGTCACCGGGGCTGGTCGGGCCCTGGTCGTCGTTGAGCGTGAGGCGGCAGATCGCGTCGAGGTCGCGCGGAACACCGGCGGCGATCTCGGAGGGGGCAGCCACGCCGCCGGGCACGCGGGGGGCCGCAGCGAGGCCCGACCCACCCGCGCCGAGCGGCCACAGCCCGGTCAGGCCGGCGTACGCGAGGGCGACGACACCGACGGCATCGCGCCGGGCGGCGTCCTCGGCCTCCGCGCCGTCCTCACCGGCGCGCACGGCGGCGGTCTCGAGCCCGCGCAGGCGCACGTCACCGTCGGGGGTGCGCAGCACGTCGTCGGGCTTGAGGTCGAGGTGGTGCATGCCCCGCTGCCCCGCGGACTCCAGGGCCGCCGCCACCTCGCCGGTGATGCGGCGCACCTCGTCGCCGGGCACCCCTCCGTCGCTGACGAGCTCCGCGAGCGTGCGGGCCTCGCCGAGGTCCTCCTCGACGACGTAGGCCACGTCCTCGTCGCTGCCGACGTCGAGGATGCGCACGAACACGGCGTGGGTGACCGATGCCGCGCGGCGGGCGGCATCGAGCATGGCCGGTGTGCGGTGGTCGTCACCGGCGATGCAGAGCATCGAGACGACGCGACCCAGGGTCGTGTCGTCGGCGGACCAGCGTTCGGTGCCGTGCAGCTGCTCCAGCCGTCGGCGAACGGTGTAACGGCCACCGAGGACGGTGCCGGGACCCACACCCCTCACCGTTGCTCCTCTCCCTGGTTCGTCGTGGAGCGCACTCGGCGCCCACCACCCGTAGCCGACGGGTGTGCGCCCATAGTAGGCACTGGGCGGTCAGCGACGGCGGAGCCTGCGCGTCAGCGGCTCGAGTGCCGCCCCGATCTCGCGGACCCCGAGGGCGTGCGCGACCCCCCACGTGACGCCGAGCTGGATGACGCCCGCCACGCCCAGCACGATGCCGCCCTCGACCAGGCCGCGTACGCCCCGGGTCTCGCCGAGGTCCGGCAGGAACGTGTGGATCCCCCAGGACAGCGCCAGGGCCGTGAGCACGGCGGGCACCCCGAGCTTGACGTAGACCAGGGCGGTGCCGCGCAGGCCCAGGTGGCCGTGCCGGCGCCGCAGCACGAGGAAGCCGACGCCCGCGGTGACCACGTAGGCCAGCACCTGCCCGACGCTCAGGGTGAACGCCGTCAGGCTCGGAGCCATCGTCGCGGCGATGAGCGCGCCGACGGTCGCCAGGCTCGTCGAGACGCACTGCAGGCGGAACGTCATCCAGGTCATCTGGTGGGCGTAGAAGACCCGGTCGTTGAGGTACGTCCAGGCCATCGGGATGACCAGCCAGATCAGGCCGGCCAGCACCACGGCGATGGCACGGGTCTCCTCGAGGGAGTTCTTGAAGAACAAGGTGGCGGCGACGTAGGGGGCGAGCACCCCGACGAACACGACCCCGGGCACGAGAACCACCGACGGCAGCCGCAGCCCCTGGTGGTGGTAGCGCATCACCTGGGCGGAGTCGCCGCGGCTGGCCGCCTCGGACAGCCGGGTGTAGAGCGCGGTGATGAGCGAGACGGTGACCAACCCGTGCAGCAGCATGGCGATGAGGTACCCGGGGGTGAAGGCGGCGAGGCCGGCCACCGGGTCTCCGGCGCCCTCGCCCAGCTTGGTGGCGCGGGTCAGTACCCGCGAGGTCACGGCGTAGCCGAGTGCGCTGACCACGATGGAGCCGAACGTCCACTTCGCGACCGTGCTGACCTCGGCCAGGCCGTGCCCACGGATGCCCCAGACTGGGCGGTAGCGGAACCCGATCCGCCGCAGCGGGACGACCAGTGCGAGTGCCTGCACCACGATCGACAGGGTCGCGGACCCGGCCAGGACGGCGATCATCTGTGGGGTCCAGTCGGCGGGAGCGGCCGAGGTGGGGAATCCGGCCCGCTGGAACCAGACCAGCCCGGCGATGGCGACGATGTTGGCGAGGGCAGGCGCCCACATGTAGCCGGCGAAGCGCCCGTGCGCGTTGAGCACCTGGCCCAGGATCGTGTAGAGCCCGTAGAAGAAGATCTGCGGCATGCAGATGACCGCGAAGACCGTCGCCAGGCCGAGGGCTTCCTCGTTGTCGACGTCGTAGTAGAGCCGTACGGCCAGCGGCGCGATCAGGGTCATCACCACGGTCGCCACCGCGAGGATTGCGAGTGAGATCGTGATGATCCGGTTGACGAACTCGTCGCCGTCGGGGCGCAACTTCGCTCGCACGATCTGCGGCACGAAGATCGCGTTGACGGCGCCGCCCGCGATGAGCAGGTAGAAGGTGTTCGGCAGGGAGTTCGCGGCGATGAACCCGTCGGCCGCGTAGCCGGTGGTGCCGATGACGCCGGTGAGCAGGGCGGCCCGCACCAGGCCGAGCATCCGGCTGAACAGGGTGCCCGAGGCCATGATCGCCCCGGCCCGGCCGATGCTCGGCTGGGGTGCCCCGGGCGTGGGGGCGGGGGGCTCGGTCGTCATCGGGATGGGGGCTTCCGGGGGAGGGAGCGGCTCAGGCGTCGCCGGCG
Organism: Ornithinibacter sp.; assembly: GCA_035633415.1. GTDB lineage: Bacteria > Actinomycetota > Actinomycetes > Actinomycetales > Dermatophilaceae > Fodinibacter. The sequence goes on from DASQEZ010000317.1 coordinate 10,394, forward strand.
AGCCGCTGCCACGCGACCCGCGCGATGCGCCGCTCGTTCGGGAAGGTCAGGTGGCGGTGGGCGTCGCGCAAGGGTAGCCAAGCGACGTCGATCGCCTCGTGGTCGGGGTCGTTCTCGATGGTGAGGTGCCCGCCGACCGCCTCGAGCAGGTAGTGGTGGACGTACTTGTGGATGCGCCGCTCGCCGGCCGCGAACCAGTAGTCGATGGTGCCGAGCTCGATCAGCACCCGGCCCTCGATGCCGGTCTCCTCGGCCACCTCGCGCGCCGCGGTCTGGGGCAGCGTCTCCTCGCCCTCGATGTGCCCCTTGGGCAGGCACCACTCGACCCGACCGGCCCGGTTGCGCCGGGCGATGACCGCGATCCGCGCCTCGCCCTCGTGCACGTCGACGACCACGCCACCGGCGCTGCGCTCCTCCACGGCCGGGAGCCGCCGGGGAGGCACCCCGGGCGGGTCTGCGGCGGCGTGGCTCATCTGGTCACTGTAACGAGTGCGACTCGGGGCGGCCGGGGACCACGCGGTCACCGGCCCGGCCACGGCAGGCGCGTGGGCGGCATACCCTTGGTCCTCGTGTCCACTCGTCAGCCCCCGGCCGCCCTGCTGCGCCAGGCGGTCGCGCACCTGGCTCCGGTGCTGCCGCTGCTGACCGACCTCGGCGAGCGGTTCGCGGCCGCCGGGCACGACCTCGCCCTGGTCGGCGGCCCGGTGCGTGACGCCCTGCTGGGCCGCGTCTCGACCGACCTGGACTTCACGACCTCCGCCCGCCCGGACGACACCGAAGCGGTGCTCAAGGCGTGGGGCGGCACGACGTGGGACATGGGCCGAGCGTTCGGCACCATCGGCTCCCGGCGGGGCGGCACGGTCGTCGAGGTGACGACCTACCGCGCCGACGCCTACGACGGGCAGACCCGCAAGCCGGTCGTGGCCTTCGGTGACTCCCTGGACGACGACCTGGTCCGGCGCGACTTCACGGTCAACGCGATGGCGCTGCGGCTTCCCGACCTCACCTTCGTCGACCCGCACGGCGGCCTCGTCGACCTCGACCAGCGCCTGTTGCGGACCCCGTCGCCACCCGAGGTGTCGTTCGGCGACGACCCGCTGCGGATGATGCGTGCGGCCCGGTTCGTGGCCCAGCTCGGGTTCGTGCCGGCTCCCGAGGTGTACACCGCGATGCGCGAGATGGCGGCGACGATCGAGATCGTCTCGGCGGAGCGGGTGCGCGACGAGCTGGTCAAGCTGCTCCTGGCGCCGCACCCCCGGGCCGGGCTCGAGCTGCTGACCGCCAGCGGGTTGGCGACCCACGTGCTCCCCGAGCTGCCGGCGCTGCGGCTCGAGGTCGACGAGCACCACCGCCACAAGGACGTCTACGAGCACTCGCTGACGGTGCTGGAGCAGGCCATCGCGCTCGAGGGCCCTGCGGGCGGCCCGCCCGACACCGTGCCGGGGCCCGACCTCGTGCTCCGGCTGGCCGCCCTGCTGCACGACGTCGGCAAGCCGGGGACGCGACGCTTCGAGGCCGGGGGCGGCGTCTCCTTCCACCACCACGAGGTCGTCGGCGCCAAGCTCGTCGCCCGCCGCCTGCGGGCGTTGCGCTTCGACAAGGAGACGACCAGGGCCGTCGCGCGGCTCGTCGAGCTGCACCTGCGCTTCCACGGCTACGGCGAGGGCCAGTGGACCGACTCGGCCGTGCGCCGCTACGTCACCGATGCCGGCCCCCTCCTGGCCCGGCTGCACCGCCTGACCCGTGCCGACTGCACGACGCGCAACGTGCGCAAGGCCCGCCGGCTCGCCGCGACGTACGACGAGCTCGAGGCGCGGATCGACGCCCTCCTGGAGCTGGAGGAGCTCAAGGCCGTGCGTCCGGAGCTCGACGGCAACGAGATCGCGAAGGTTCTCGGCATCCGCCCCGGGCCGGTGCTCGGTCGCGCCTACTCGTACCTGCTGGGGGTGCGGATGGACGAGGGCCCGATCGGCCCGGAGGCCGCCCGCGAACGCCTGCTCGGCTGGTGGGCCGAGCAGCCCGAGTCGCAGGGCTGATCCGCACGGGAGCCGACCGGCTGGTCGGCGCCGCGCGCCGGGCTGCTGCGGACCTGAGCTCGCCGGGTCCCGGCGCTCGGCGTCAGGTCGGGTCGACGACCGTCGGCACCCGCTCGAGGACGTCCCACGTGCTGGCCTGCGCGGTGTCGAAGCGCTGCCGCACGAGCGAGACCGACGACACCTGCCACGTGGGGGAGGCGTACCGGTCGAGGTCGGCGACGAGGCGTTCGAGGAAGGGCAGCGAGGTGGTCGAGGTGACCGATCCGATCGTGAGGCGGGCCACCCAGCGCCGGCGGTCCACGAAGTAGCCGTGCCGCGCGACGAGGCTCCACAGGCTGCTGGCCAGCTCGCCGACCCGGTCGACCTCCCCGACGAGGGGCAGCCCGACGGTGGGGTCACCCTCCGTCTCCAGCGCCCACACCCCGGCCAGGCCCACCGTCGCCGCCGGGCGGCTGCGGTCGAGCTCGGCGGTGAGGGAGTCCGCGACGGAGCGCACCTCCGGGCGGGTGACGTTGCCCAGAGAGAACATGGGCATCATCAGCGCCACCGCGGGAACCCGGGAGAACTCTCCGGGCGGCACCGGCGTGCGGTCCAGAGCCGCCTCGACGTCGTCGACGACGTGCTCCGGCGGGGTGATCGCCACGACGACCCGCACGACGTACCTCCTTCGCCCTGACCCCATGGTGCCCCGTCGAGGCACCTGCGCGGTGCATCCCCGGCCGCTCGACCTGGTCGCGTGCGCCCCGACGCCGACCTCACCGCCGCCTGGACCTCGAGCGACAGACCAGAACCGGGCGTTCCTCAGCGGCACGTGGCACGGCAACAGCGCCGGCTACCCCGGGGGAGTCGCTGTGATCGCAACGAGTCCCGCGCGGTGACCCGCGCCGAAGCCCGCCCGGCCCCCGCCTGACTCCTCCCCTCGAGTGCGGAAACGGTCGCTATGGCAACCACTTCCGCACTCACGGCGAAAGACACAACGAGGCGGGCGGCATCTGGACACCGAAGTGCCGGATGCCGCCCGCCTCGGGTACGGGTCAGAGCGCGGTCAGCGCTCCTCCTCGCCCCGGATGAAGGCCTCGAGCTTGGCGCGACCGAGGTCGTCGGGGCGCTGCTCCGGCGGGGACTTCATCAGGTAGGACGACGCCGAGAGCAGGGCGCCACCGATGCCGCGGTCCTTGGCGATCTTCGCCGCGCGGATGGCGTCGATGATGATGCCGGCCGAGTTGGGCGAGTCCCAGACCTCGAGCTTGTACTCGAGGTTGAGCGGCACGTCACCGAAGGCGCGACCCTCGAGGCGCACGTAGGCCCACTTGCGGTCGTCGAGCCAGGCGACGTAGTCGGACGGGCCGATGTGCACGTTGCGGTCGTCGGTCTTGCCGGCCAGCGCACCGGTGAGGTTCGAGGTGACCGACTGGGTCTTGGAGATCTTCTTGGACTCCAGGCGCTCGCGCTCGAGCATGTTCTTGAAGTCCATGTTGCCGCCGACGTTGAGCTGGTAGGTGCGGTCGAGCTGCACGCCGCGGTCCTCGAACAGCTTGGCCATGACGCGGTGCGTGATGGTGGCACCGACCTGGCTCTTGATGTCGTCACCGATGACCGGCACGCCGGCCTCCTCGAACTTCGCCGCCCACTCGGGGTCGGAGGCGATGAACACCGGAAGGGCGTTGACGAAGGCGACGCCGGCGTCGATGGCGCACTGGGCGTAGAACTTGTCGGCCTTCTCCGAGCCCACCGGCAGGTAGGACACGAGCACGTCGACCTGGGCGGCCTTGAGCGTGGCGACGACGTCGACCGGCTCGGCGCCCGACTCGTCGATGGTCTGGCGGTAGTACTTGCCCAGGCCGTCGAGGGTGTGGCCGCGCTGCACGGTGATGCCCGTGGTGGGCACGTCGGCGATCTTGATCGTGTTGTTCTCGGAGGCGTTGATCGCCTCGGCGAGGTCCTTGCCGACCTTCTTGTCGTCGACGTCGAACGCCGCGACGAACTCGACGTCGCGGACGTGGTAGTCGCCGAACATGACGTGCATCAGGCCGGGGACGGTCTGGGACGGGTCGGCGTCCCGGTAGTAGTGCACGCCCTGGACGAGGGACGACGCACAGTTGCCGACGCCGACGACGGCGACGCGAATGGAACCCATGTGCTACTCCTGGGAGGTCGGTGGTGATGGGTGGACGGGATGGACGGTGTGACGGGGCGTGCCCCAGCGCCGGGAGGCGCCGGCTGCACCTACGGCTGGGGGCCGGGGTCGGTGGGGTGACGGTGCTCGGCGTCGATCAGCTCGCTCAGCCAGCGCACCTCGCGTTCGGTGGTCTCCTCGCCGTGGCGCTGGAGGGCCGAGGTGTAGGCGTCGATCCGTTCGCGGCTGCGCGTGGCGGCGTCGCGGACCCGCTCGAGGTCCTCCTGAACCCGTGACCGGCGGCCCTCGAGGATGCGGATGCGCACCTCGCGCTCGGTGCGGGCGAAGAAGGCGAAGCGCACGTCGAAGCCGTCGTCGTCCCACGCGGAGGCATCGGTGCGGGCGACCAGGTCGGCGAAGTGCTCCTTGCCGGCGGCGGTGAGCTCGTAGACGACGCGCGGCCGCTTGCCGGAGGGCCCGGCCGGGTCGGAGGTCTCGGCGATGAGCCCGCGCCCGAGCAGGCCCTTGAGCGCCGGGTAGAGCGTGCCGTAGGACAGCGCGCGAAACGGCCCGAGCGCGGAGTTGAGCCGTCGGCGCAGGTCGTAGCCGTGGGTCGGCCCCTCGTGGAGCAGGCCCAGCACGGCGAACTCGAGCAGACGTGCGCGGCGGGTGACCACGAGAGCCTCCTTCGAGCGGGAACGGACCTGACATACGGGGCGTTTGTCAGGGAACGACCGTAACACAGATATATCGACCCGATACATCGAGGATGCCGCTCGACGCATCCCGCGAGGACACCGGATTCAGGTTTCTCCAAGGAAGAGCGCCATACTGGACGTTGGGTTCGTGCGTCTGCGCCCGTGCCGCACGCCCTCCGACACCCCTCGTCCCCGTCCCCGGAAGCAGCATGACTCCACGCACCCCCGCCACCCGCGCCGAGGCCAAGAAGGCCCAGGCGACCCGTGCCACCCCGAGCCGCTCGGGCGGCTCCGGGGGCTCCGGCAACGGCTCCTCCGCGGCGAAGCCCGGCCGCTCCCGCGGAAGGAAGTGGCTGCTGCGTGGCCTGTGGGCCGTGCTCGCGCTCGGCGCCCTCGGGCTCATCGGTGTCGGCATCGCCTACGCCCGCACCGACATCCCGGACGCCAACGAGCTCGCCACGGCGCAGGCGTCGATCGTCTACTACTCCGACGGCAAGACCGAGATGGCCCGGCTCTCCGACGCCGAGGGCAACCGCGAGTCGGTGCCGCTGTCGAAGGTGCCCGACCACATGCAGAAGGCGATGCTCGCGGCGGAGGACCAGGACTTCTACCAGAACAACGGGATCTCGCCGACCGGCATCGCGCGGGCGGTCTGGGTCGCGGTCAAGGGCGGCCAGGCGACCCAGGGTGGGTCGACGATCACCCAGCAGTACGTGAAGAACTACTTCCTCACCGCCGACCGCACGCTGTCGCGCAAGGCCCGCGAGATCCTCATCGCGGTCAAGATCGACAGGCAGCAGTCCAAGGACGAGATCCTCGAGAACTACCTGAACACGATCTACTACGGCCGCGGCGCGTACGGCATCCAGACCGCGTCCAAGGCGTACTTCAACAAGGACGTCTCGAAGCTGACCCCCGCCGAGAGCGCCTTCCTCGCCTCGGTCATCCGTGGCCCGTCGCTGTACGACCCGGCCCTGGGCGAGACGCAGGAGGCCAACGCCAAGGAGCGCTCGGGCTACATCCTCGACGCGATGGTGGAGAACGGCTGGCTCAGCCAGGAGGAGCGCGACGCCGCCACCTTCCCCGAGATCAGGGCCTACAAGCCGCGCACCCAGAGCGGTCCCACCGGCTACCTCACCCAGATGGTCAAGAACGAGGTCGTCGACAAGTACAAGATCCCGCAGTCCGACATCGACCGCGGCGGGCTGCGCATCGTCTCGACCATCGAGCGGGGCAAGCAGGCCGACATGGTCAAGGCGGTCAAGGACGAGCGGCCGGAGAAGACGCCGTCGGTGCACGTCGGGATGGCCTCGATCACTCCGGGCACCGGTGCCATCGTCGCGCTCTACGGCGGCGAGGACTACATGAAGCGGCAGCAGAACGCCGCGACCCAGGACAAGATGCAGTCCGGCTCGACGTTCAAGATCTTCACCCTGATCGCCGCCCTGCAGTCCGGTGACTACAGCCTGAACTCGCGGCTCAGCGGAGCCAGCCCGCAGTACTTCGAGGAGTTCTCCGACCCGGGTGCCTCGAGCGCCAACGGCCGCCGCGGCCGGGTGAAGAACTTCGGCAACGAGTCGTTCGGGCAGGTCGACCTGCGCAAGGCGACCGGCAGCTCGGTCAACACCGTCTACGCGGCGCTGAACATCGAGGCCACACCGGAGGCGTCGATGAAGGCGGCCCAGGACGCCGGGGTGCGCAGCGAGCTCGAGCCGAACATGGCCAACGTGCTCGGCACCGACTACGTCACCGTGCTCGACATGGCCAGCGCCTACGCGACGATCGCCGCCGAGGGCGTGCGGGCGGACCCGCACATCGTCAAGGAGATCCGCTTCCAGGACGAGAGCGTGCCCACCATCAAGGTCAAGGTCGTCAAGGCGCAGGTCTTCGACAAGGACCTGATGTCCGACGTCATCGACGCGATGACCTACCCGGTCGAGGGCGGCACCGCCCGCTACGTCGGCCGGAACCTCGGTCGCCCCGCGGCCGGCAAGACCGGCACCTCCGAGAGCTTCCGCTCGGCGTGGTTCAACGGCTACGTCCCGCAGCTCGAGACGGCCGTCGGCCTCTACCGCTCCGGCAAGGGCGGCGAGGAGCTGGCGATGGAGAACCTCCCCAACGCCGGCAACATCACCGGTGGCACCTACCCCGCCCGGATCTGGACCGCGTACATGAAGGCCGCGCTCGACGGCTCCAAGGTGGTCCCCTTCCCGAAGCCGGCCGGCGTCAACAAGGATGCCGACCCGCCGCCGCCCACCACCACCAAGGCCCCGCCGTCGACGACCGCACCGCCCTCGACGACCGCGCCGCCGACGACCGCACCCCCCACGACGCAGGCGCCTCCGTCGCCCGAGCCGACCAAGACGAACGGGCCGCCGAGCCCGCCGGTGACCATCTCGCCACCGGGGCCGCCCGGCAACGGGTGACCGGCAGCCGCCGGAGCTAGGGTGCGTCGCGTGGACGACGTGCGCGACCCGGTGCTGCCCCCGGAGCTGAGCACGCCGATGGGCGGCCCGGCCGGGCGCCGGCTGCGCTCGCCCGCCCGCGGGCCGCTGGCCCGGCTGGCTCCGGTCGTGCTGCTGCTGGCCCTCCCGCTCTCGGCCGCGGCCCTGCGCCAGGCGGGCTGCCTCGCGGACGGCTGGCGCGGCCGGGTACCGGTGTGGCGCCAGTGCTCCGCGCCCGTGGTGGAGGCACTGCCGACCGGCGACCTCGGGGGCGGGTTCCCGGCATACCTCGGTGGTGGCCTGCGGGTCGCCGAGCCGGTGCTGTCCGGTGCGGTCTCCTCCCTGCTCGCCAGGATCGCGCCGGGCGTCGCGTCGGGGCAGCAACGGTGGTTCCTCGCCCTGTGGGTCGTGCTCACCGCGGCCGTGCTCGCCGGGTTGGTGGTGGCGGTGGGCACCGTGCGCCGGCACCCGGATGCCGACCCGGTGGCCCTCGCGCTGTCACCGGTGCTCGCCCTGACGGTCTACCGCTCGACCGACCTGCTGCCCCTCGCGCTCGCGGTGGTGGCCGTGTGGGCGTGGAGCCGCGACCGCGAACGACTGGCCGGGGTGCTCGCCGGGCTCGCCCTGCTCGCGGGACCACTGTCGGCGGTCGTGCTCCTCGCCATGGCGCTCGTACCGGGCCGCGGCGGCCCGGACGCCCGTCGGCGCCTGCTGGTCAGCGCCGGGGTGTCCGTCGCGGCGGTCGCCGTGCCGGTGGCCCTGCTCGACGCCGAGCTGCTCACCGCGCCGGTCGCGGCCTGGCGGGACGCCGGTGCCGGCCCCGGGTCTCCGTGGTACCTGTTCACGCTGGCCGGCTATCCGATCGACGACGGCCCGGTCGCGGCGATCGTCGTGCTCGGTGCACTGCTCACCGTCGGGCTGGTCGTGCTCATGGCACGGCGGCGGCCGCGCCCGGTCGTCGGGGCGGTCGCCCTGGTCGGCCTGTGCGTGGCGTTGTCCACGGCCGCCGCGTTCCAGCCGTGGTCGGCCCTGTGGCTGGTGCCGTTCGTGGCGCTGGCCGGCATCCGCTGGCGCGACCACCTGCTGTGGGCGGGAGCCGAGGCGGTGCACGCGGTCGCGATGTTCGGGCACCTGGACGCGCTCGCGGACCCGGCCCACGGGCTGCCGCCGGGCTGGTACGCCACGGCGCTCACGCTGCGGCTGGTCGCCGTCGGCTGGATCGCCCGGCAGGCGTGGGTGGGCACGAGTTGGGGGGATGCCGTCCCGGCCGGTACCCTGTGGAAGTTGCCCTCAGCGCGCCCTGTGGAAAACTCCACGGGCGGTGTCGGCAGCAATGCATACCCTCCTGTCACGGAGAGACCGTGACCGCCACAGACCAAAGGAGGCGGGTTAACGCATGCGTCAGTACGAACTCATGGTCATCCTCGACCCGGAGCTCGACGACCGGACGGTTCAGCCGTCGCTGGAGCGGTTCCTCAAGGTCGTGACCACCGATGGTGGGTCCGTCGACAACGTCGACATCTGGGGCCGCCGTCGTCTGGCCTACGAGATCAAGAAGAAGTCCGAGGGCATCTACGCCGTCGTCAACTTCACCTCCGAGCCGGCCACGGCCAAGGAGCTGGACCGTCAGCTCGGCCTCAACGAGTCGGTCATGCGGACCAAGCTCATGCGCCCCGGCGCCTGAGTCGAGTCCCACCACACCGCATCCCGTCGGAACGACTCCAGAAGGAGCCCGCTGACCCATGGCAGGCGAAACCATCATCACCATCGTCGGCAACCTGACCGCCGATCCCGAGCTCCGGTTCACCCCCTCGGGGGCCGCCGTCGCGAACTTCACCGTGGCCTCCACGCCGCGCACGTTCGACCGGCAGTCCAACGAGTGGAAGGACGGGGAG
>DASQEZ010000318.1:0-8381 GCA_035633415.1 Ornithinibacter sp.
GACCTCGGGCTCGATCGCCGCCAACCGCACGATCGCGCCGTCCTGCGCCGCCGACGCCACGTCGATCACCTCCTGCAACGACGAAACCACCCCCGCCCACTGCTCCAGCGACCCGCCCACCCCACCGGTCGCGAACGCCCCCGCCAGCTCGACCAACACCGCCTCACACACCGCCTGCACCTGCACCGGACCCGTGCCCAACACCCTCACCCCCTGCGTTCCTCGATGAGGCAAACCTACCGCCGACCACCGACAACCCCTTGGCCGGACGGGGCGAATCACACTGCCCTGCAATCGGTTACCTTCAGCCCAGAGCAAACAGGACTGGGCTGCGTCCTCGACCCGGACGCAGGCCGGCCACGGCACCAGAGGGGTCTCAGGTCGAGCTGTCCAGCTGAACCTCGCGCCCCACCCACCGTCGTCGTAGCCAGCGGTCGTGACTGGCGACGACCACCGTCGCGGGGCTCGCACCGACCGCCTCCTCGAGCTCATCGACGAGCCGCAGCGAGAGGTGGTTGGTCGGCTCGTCGAGCAGGAGCACGTCCGGGGCGGCGAGCACCACGAGCGCCAGCGCGAGGCGGCGCTGCTGGCCGACGCTCAACACCTCCAGCGGCCGCGCGACGTCACGGGGGTGCAACAGTCCCAACGGCAACAGCGCGGCCCGCGCGTCCTCCTCGGCCAGTCCGAGCGCCGCCGCGGCGATCGCCTGGGGCGAGCGGTCGGCATCCGGAAAGGTCGTGTCCTGCGCGAGCCGCGCCACCGACCCGGTGACCGAGACGCCAGGTGACGGATGACGGCCGGCGAGCGCGCGCAGCAGCGTCGACTTCCCGCTCCCGTTGCGGCCGGTGACGAGCAGGTGCTCACCGGGGGAGGCGTCGAGACGGCCGAGGCGCAGCCGGCCGGGCACGACCAGGTCGCGCACCGTGACGCTGCCGCCGACCGGCTCGGATCCGCCGGCGTCCGGGCGACCCAGCCCACCCGAGAACCGCAGCGGCGCAGGCGGGCGCGGTACCCGGTCGCGCTGGACCCGCTCGATCCGCAGCTCGGCGTCGCGCGACCGCCGGGCCGCCGCGGTCTGCACCCGCGCCCCCTTGAACGCGTGGACGAACTTGTCGTTGTCGCGCGCACCCCGCCCGTGGGCGACGCCACCGGTTCCACGGCCGGCCGCGTCGCGCAGGTCGGCGAGCTCCTCCGACTGCCGGGCGTGCGCCTCCTCCCAGCGGCGCCGGGCGGCAGCGCTCGCGTCGCGGTAGGCCGTGTACGAGCCCGTCCACGTCCCCCCGCCCCGACCGTCGACCCCCCGGTGCCGGGGGTCGAGGTCGACGACACCGGTGCACGCCGCGTCGAGCAGGACCCGGTCGTGCGTGGCGACGAGAACCGCGCCGGTCAGGTCGCGCAGCTGCGCCTCGAGGAACTCCACAGCCGGGTCGTCGAGGTGGTTCGTCGGCTCGTCGAGGAGCAGCGCCGCCGGTCGGCGCACGAGCAGCGCGGCCAGGGCGAGCCGCGAACGCTGCCCGCCTGAGAGCTCGGCAACGACCCGCTCCCGGGGGGAGCCGTTCGACCCCGAGGCGCTGGGCGGCGAGCTGGGTCCGCCGGTCGGCGTCCCACGCGGCGTGGGCGGTCGCCTCCTCCAATGCCGCATCGAATCGAGCTGCGGCACAACCGTCGTCGGGATGCCGAGCCACCACCTCACCCATCCGCTCGACCTCGAAGGTCATCGCGTGCAACGGGTCGAGGGCCGCGTGGAGCACCTGCCCGACGGTGGCGTGGGGGTCGAGGCCGCCGTCCTGCGGCAGGTACCCGAGGTCGCGAGGGGCGTCGGTCGTCCCGGCGCCGGGCCGCAGGGCACCCGCGATGCAGGCGAGCAGGGTCGACTTGCCGGAGCCGTTCTCGCCGACGAGGCCGACCCGGTGCCCCGGAGGCACGGTGAGGTCGACGCCGTCGAGCACGGGGCGGCCGTCGAAGGAGACGGACAGGTCGCGGACGACGATGGGGGTCGGTGATGGCACGGGGGCTCCACGAGGGTGCGAGGTGCTCGCCGGGCCGGGGCCTCGGGCGCGAGCAGGTCGTGGGCTCAGCTCTCCATGGTCCGTCCATCATCACCCGGCGGCCGCGCCGGGCGCCAGCGAGTTACGCGCCGTAGACCAGCGGCCGGTAGTCCGGGTGCCGGGTGATCCACGCCTTGACGAAGGGGCACAGCGGCATGACCTTGCGGGTGCCCTCGGCCCTGACCTCGTCGAGGGCGTGCCGCGCCAGCGTGCCACCGACACCGCGTCCCTCGAAGGCGGGCTCGACCTCGGTGTGGGTGAAGACGACGAGCTCGTCGGTCAGCTGGTACTCGGCGATCCCGGCGAGCTCGCCGTCGATGCGGGCCTCCCACCGGTGCTCGTCCTCGTTGCGGGTCACGACAACCTGCTCGCTGCGGTCAGTCACGGTGAACCACCTCCTGACGCGCAGCCTCTCACCGACCACCCCAGAAGCTCTCGGGCAGGTCCGGTCCGCCGCCGTCGATCGCGTCGAGGAGCGGAACGAGCTCGCGCTCCTCGTGACGAAGATGACTCTCCATGATCGCGTCGATGCCCTCGAGGTGCCGCAGCACGACCGGCCCGGGCGCTCCCTCCCGCACGACGCGTTCGAGGTCGGCGGGACCCCAGGGCGAGCGCGCGGTCAGCCGAACCGGGTCGTCGCGTCGACCCTGTTCCCGCTCCGACCGGCACCCGACCACGGTAAGTGCGCCACGGCATCCGGGGAACCCCTGACGCCACCCCGAACCTGGGGTGGCATTCGCCGAACCCCATGTGCCCCGGGGTCGCCGCCGCCTACCCTGTTCGAGGCACCATCCGGACCACGCAAGGAGCGTCGTGACCGCCGCGCTCGTCGAGACCGCCGCCCTGCGCGTGCGGCAGAGCCCCTTGGTGCCCGCGCTCGGCCGCCCGGAGCGGGTGCTCGACCGGGTCCTGTCGGGGGTCGGGCTCACCACGGCCACGTGGTTCTTCGCCGCATCCCTCGTCCCCTCTCTCCTGCCCCGGGCCGCATGGCTACAGGGCCTGGTGTCCGGGGTCACCGTCGCGGTCGGCTACGGCCTCGGTGCGGGTGCGGCGGCGCTGTGGCGCTACCTCGGCATCCCCGGCCTGCGGGGCCGCGCCCGCACGGTGGCGCTGTGGGTGCTCGTCGGGGTCGGTGCGTGGGGTGCGGTGTGGAACGGCTGGCGACTCGTGGGCTGGCAGAACGAGATCCGCGCCATGTTCGGGATGGAGCCCACCTCACCGCTGATCTGGCCCGTCGTGGTGGCCGTGACCTTCTGCGTCGCGACGCTGCTGCTCGTCACCGGGCGCGGCATCCGGCTCCTCGCGCGGACCGCCGTCTCCGGGCTGGGCCGGCGGTTGCCGCACCGCCTGTCGATCGTGCTCGGCACCGGCCTGGTCGCGCTGCTCTTCTGGGGCGTGTGGACCGGTGTCATCGTCAACGGCTTCTTCGCCGGGGCGAACGCGATCTTCGCGCCGCAGGACACCACGGGGTCCCACAGCACCGTCCGCTCGACGGGAGTGGAGCGCTCCGGGACCCCCGAGTCGCTCGCGGCGTGGGAGGACCTGGGCTACTACGGGCGCGGCTTCGTGCGCGGCGGCCCGAGCGTGGCAGAGCTCGAGGCCGTCAACGGGCCCGGGGCCAAGCGGCCGGTCCGGGTCTACGCCGGGCTGCAGAGCGCACCCACGGTGCAGGGCCGCGCCGACCTCGTGCTCGCCGAGCTCAAGCGCACCGGAGCCTTCGAGCGCGAGGTCCTCGTCGTCGCGACGACGACGGGCATGGGTTTCCTCGACAGCCGGGGCACCGACCCGCTGGAGTACCTGTGGAACGGTGACACCGCGATCGCCGGCGTGCAGTACTCCTACCTGCCGAGCTGGATCTCGGTGCTGGCCGACCAGGAGGCCGTCGTCGACACCTCGCGCACGGTCTTCCAGACGGTGAGCAAGTACTGGGCCACGCTGCCGGCCAGCGAGCGGCCGGCCCTGTACCTCTACGGCCTCTCGCTCGGCTCGATGGGCGTCGAGAGCGTGCTCAGCTCGGTCAACATCGTCAACGAGCCGGTCGACGGCGCGTTCATGGTGGGGCCTCCCTTCGTGAACGAAATGCACAGCCGCCTGGAGCGCGACCGTGACGCCGGCTCGGCGGCATCCCTGCCGGTGTACGAGGCCGGGCGGACGGTGCGCTTCTCCGACGAGCAGCATGGTCTCGAGCCGGTGACCGGGGCGTGGGGCCCCACCCGGGTCGCCTACCTCCAGCACGCCTCGGACCCGGTCGTCTTCTTCTCCAGCGACCTGGCCTTCGACCGGCCGGAGTGGCTCGCCGACGGCCAGCGGGGCCCGGACGTCTCGCCGACCATGGGGTGGGTGCCGCTCGTCACGATGTGGCAGGTGCTGCTCGACATGCCCGGCGCCGGCAGCGTGCCCCCCGGCTACGGCCACATGTACTCGGCGCGAGCGAACCTCGAGGGCTGGGCCGCGGTCACGCAGCCGCCCAACTGGTCCGAGGCGAGGGCCGAGCAGATCGGCGCCGTGCTCGGGGACCGCTGACGCCCGGTCGCAGCAAGGGTGCCAGCCGCGCGAGCGAGCGCAGCGTCATTGCAATGTCATCTCGCTCGGGCTCGGGTCCTCGAACCCTGACATCGGCCGCCCTCGCTGGCGCTACGCTGCGAGCACTCGACCACTCAGGAGGGCCACATGTCGGCACCAGCGGGATGGCACCTGCAGCCGGACGGGCAGGAGCGCTACTGGGACGGCACCCGTTGGACCGACGAGTTCCGCCCACCGCTGCCCAGCGACCCGACGGCCCCGCCGCCGCCCCCCTCGTGGGCGCCGTCGGTCGACGAGACGCAGGCCCTGGACGTCACCGGTACCCAGGCGATCCCCGCACCGGCCGCGCCCGACCAGCAGGCGCACCCTGCGCAGCCCGCCTACACCGACCAGCCCGGCTACACCGCGCCGCCCGGTTACGGCGGCCAGCCGGTCCCCGCGCAGCAGGACCACTCGTATCCCGTCGCCGGTGCCGGTGCCGCCCCGGCGGGCTATCCCCAGAGCGGTTACGGGGCCCCCGGCAGCCAGCCGTACTCCCCGCCGCCGAGCTCGGGCAGCGGCCTGGCCAAGGGCTGCCTCATCGCCGCCCTCGTCGCGGTGCTCCTCATCGGCGTCGGCATCGTCGGGGCCATCTGGGCCTTCAGCCGGGCCGCGGACACGATCAGCGAGACCTTCCCGACGGACTTCCCCACCGACCTGCCGAGCGACTTCCCCTCGGACCTCCCCACCGAGGGCCTCGGCGAGCGCATCGTGCTCTCCGTCGGTGACGGCTTCGAGGTGCCCCGCGCGACCATCGAGTCGGGCTGGGCGCTGGAGGCCCAGGTCGGCGGCGTGCCGATCGTCAACGTCAGCGGCATGAAGGCCGTGGTCTCGTCGGGCGACGGGTTCCCGGTGCTCTTCACGCTGTCCGCGCCCGACGCCGAGGGCAACACGGTCGAGACGGTGTGCACCGCACCGTCCGGGTCCTCCGGCACGGTCGACGTCTCCTGCGTCCCGTTCTTCGGCGACGTGGCGGACGCCACCGAGGTCACGGTCACCGCCTCGCTCTGAGGCGGCATCCACGGTCACGTGCGGCGGTCTCAGCCCGGCGCGCCGCCGAGTGCCACGAGGTCGGCCACCAGCTGGGCGGTGCGCAGGTCCTCCGGCTCGACCTCGGGGCTGAAGCCCAACCTGGCGACGACCAGCCCGGCGGACGGCACGACGTAGAGCCGCTGGCCGTCGTGGCCGCTGGCCCAGTAGGCGTCCTCGGGGAGGGTCTCGTCGACGAGCGTGCCGTCGGCCTGTCGGTTGACCCACCACCCACCGGCGTACCCCGTCTCCTCGGTCGTCGTGACCGTGGTGGCGGTCGTGGTCTGCTGCATCCAGCCCTCGGGCACCAGGCGCTCCCCGGCCCACACCCCGTCACGAAGGGCGAACTCGCCGATGGTGGCCCAGTCGCGCGGCGTGGCCCAGAGGTACGAGCTGCACACCGGCGTGCCGGTGGCATCGGCCTCCCACGTGGCCGAGGTCAGACCGAGCGGAGCGAAGAGCTGCTCGCGGGGCAGGTCGGCGTCGGGGGCGTCGGCCAGGTCGGTCAGCACGGAGCACAGGATGTTGGTCGAGCCGCTGGAGTACTGCTGGTAGCTGCCCGGCTGGTGCGCGAGCGGCTGGCTCGCCGCGAACCCGGCCATGTCGGGCTCGTCGTAGAGCATCTGGGTGATCGGCGTGCCGAGCGAGTAGGTCTCGTCCCACGTCAGGCCGCTCGTCATCCGCAGCAGCTGGTCGACGGTGATGTTCCCGCGGGCGTCGGTCCAGTCGGGCCGCAACCCCCTGTCGTCGACCGCGATCCTTTGCTGGAGCACCATCCGGCCCAGGAGCAGGCTCGTCACGCTCTTGCTCATCGACCAGCCGAGCTGCGGGGTCGACGCGTCGAACCCCTCGGCGTAGCGCTCGCCGATCAGCTGGCCGTCGCGAAGCACGACCACCCCGCGGGTGCCGAGCACGGCGGCCTGGGTGCCGGACTGGTCGTCGCCGAAGGCCTTCGCGATGGCCGCGTCGACCTCGGGGTTCGGTTCGGGCGCCGGGGCCTCGGTCAGCGGGTTCGTGTCGGCGACCACCTTGGTGGCCTCGCCGAGGCTGGGCTGCTGCTTGGCCAGGGTGCAGCCGAACCCGCGGGTGTACCACGCCTTCTGGGTGGCCAGCGTGAACAGGATCTGCGACGTGCTCGAGCCACCTGCCTCGTTGACGTAGCCGGTGAGGAACGGCACGAGCGGGTTGTCCGGCAGGTCGGAGTCGGGGTCGTCGCGGCCTGCGACGAGGGTCACCGCACAGGCGTTGTGGGCGGCGTACCCGGTTGCGGTTCGCAGGAGCGGACGGGCGTAGAAGTACCCGGCCACGGCGAGAGCGACGACGACGACGAGGAGCACCGCGACGATGCGGCGAGCAAGGCGCATGGGCGGACGGTACCGCTCACAGCCGGGAACCGGGTCCCATTCGGGGGCCGCGCGCCGGAACCGGCGGTTGCCGGGTGGCCGCCGTGGGTACAGGATGGACAGTCGGGGGACGCTGCGGGGGCAGCGCCAAAGGAACGGGAGGATCGCGGTTTGAGCATCGACAACACGGTTGACAGCGTCCTGGAAGCCGACCTGGCGGAGCTGCGGGTGGTGTTGGCGCGGCACGCCTTCCCGACCAGCCAGGACGACATCCTCGCCCTGCTCGTCGCACGGCACGAGCCGTCACGGCTGCTGTGGCGGGCGGCGGTGCTCAGCCGTACCCGGGTCTACCACTCGATGGACGAGGTGTGCGACGAGATCGCCGACCTCGCCGGAACCGGGATGCCTCCGCCGCCCGGTCGCTGAGCGTCGGGCCGCATAATTGCCTCGAGACCCGGGTCCTGAACCCCGGGTCGTCGAGGAGGATGCCGTGGACGCCCGTTCCCCGATGCCCGCGCCGCCTGCGGTCGGTGATCGCTGCGCGCCGTCTGCGCCACCCGTGCCCGCCAACGGTTCCGCCGACCTGCTGGCCATCGCCGAGGCACTGCGGGTGGTCGCCGGGCGGTCCCGTGGGGAGGGCGGCCGCCCACCCCTGGAGGAACTCGTGGTCGCGACGCGCGAGCAGATCCCCAGCGCGAGCGCGGTCAGCGTGACGGCGCTGCGCGGTGGCCGGTTCCGGACCGAGGCGAGCACCGACGAGGTCGCCCTGCGAGCCGACGCACTCCAGTACGAGATCGGCAGCGGGCCCTGCGTGGATGCCGTGATCGACGACAGCATCTACATCACCCAGGACGTCGTGCTCGACGAGCGGTGGGCACAGTGGGGCCGGCGAGTGAGCAGCGAGGTCGGGGTG
This sequence comes from Ornithinibacter sp., assembly GCA_035633415.1. GTDB lineage: Bacteria > Actinomycetota > Actinomycetes > Actinomycetales > Dermatophilaceae > Fodinibacter. Next base: position 7,896 of record DASQEZ010000318.1, read on the forward strand.
CGCAGCGTTCTCGCCTACCGGCTGGCCAACCTCGACGACGCGGACACCATCGCGGCGCTCAACGTGTACTCCCACCAGGTGGGCGCGTTCGACGACAGGGACCTGGGCGCCGGTCTGGTGCTTGCGACCCACGGGTCGCTGCTGGTGACGGCCCAGCTGGCCCGCGAGAAGGCCGACAACCTGCTCAAGGCGCTGGAGAGCAACCGTGAGATCGGGGTGGCGATGGGCATCCTCATGCACCGCCACCGGCTCGACCGGGACCAGGCGTTCGCGGTGCTCCGGGTGGCGAGTCAGGACTCCAACCGCAAGCTGGCCGACGTCGCGAGCGAGGTGGCCGACACCGGCATCCTCGCCATCAGGCGGTGGCCGGTCTCCGCGGGCGAGCCGCCGGTCCGACCCTGACCACCCGACTACGAGGTTTCTCGCCGGCCCTGTCGCAATTCGGGCTCGCCGTTCGTGGAGGGGGTGAGGACACGGCATACGGTC
>DASQEZ010000319.1:0-2892 GCA_035633415.1 Ornithinibacter sp.
TTCGCCCTGGACGACTTCGGGGCCGGCTACGGGTCGTTCTACTACCTCAAGCACCTCAGCTTCGACACGATCAAGATCGATGGCGAGTTCGTGAAGGGAGCCCACGACTCCGCCGTCGACCGGGCCATCCTCCGCTCGGTCATCGGCATCGCGCGGGCCCTGGGCAAGCGCACCGTCGCCGAGTTCGTCACCGACGAGGGTGCGCTCAGCGTGGTGCGCGAGCTGGGTGTCGACTACGCCCAGGGTTACCTCATCGGTGAGCCGGTGCCGTTCGAGAAGTTCGTCGCGACCCACCTCGTGGGCGACCGCGGCCTGTGGCTCGGGCTGCCCGCCGTCGAGGACGACGACCGGCCGCGCCCGGTTCTCACGGCCGGCTGAGGACCGAACCGCACTTCTCGGGCTTGTCGAGGCCGGGTGCGGCGGATGCGGCAGTACGGGCGCCTGCGAGCCGCAGATGCGGCTACAGTCCTGGGATGCCCGTGTTCCGAGTCAAGGAAGCCGCCGACCTGCTCGGGGTCAGCGCCGACACCGTTCGCCGATGGGCGGACGGTGGCCGGATCGCGACGACGACCGACGAGTCCGGCCGGGTGGCGATCGACGGTGCAGTGCTGGCCAGGTTCGCCGAGGGGCTCGCCCACGACACGGCGCACCTCGCGACCGGCGACGTCGCCGCCGCGTCGGTGCGCAACCGGTTCACCGGTCTGGTCACCAGGGTCGTCAAGGACACGGTGATGGCCCAGGTCGAGATCCAGGCCGGTCCGCACCGGTTCGTCTCCCTGCTCAGCCGAGAGGCGGTCGACGAGCTCGGGCTCGAGCCGGGGGTGCTCGCCGTTGCCGCCGTCAAGGCGACCAACGTGTCCGTCGAGATCCCGCGGCTGCGCTGACCAGCACCCGTCCACACCCGAGGAAGAGGTCCTTCGTGCGTCGTGTCGTCATCACCAGCGTGGTCGCCGGCCTCGTCGGTGCCGGCCTGACCGGCTGCGGCTCGGGCGGCACCGACTCCGGCTCCGGCGGGTCGGCCGGCGCGTCGGCAGCGCAGTCGGTGACGGGCGACATCACGGTGCTGGCGGCCGCGTCCCTGACCCAGTCGTTCACCACGATCGGCCGCCAGTTCGAGGCCGCGAACCCGGGGGTCGAGGTGACCTTCGGCTTCGCCGGCAGCTCGGCGCTGGTCAACCAGATTCTCTCCGGCGCACCCGCCGACGTCTTCGCCTCGGCCAGCGCCACGAACATGGATGCCGTGGTGGCCGCCGGCGCCGCCGCCGACTCGCGGGTCTTCGCCACCAACGTCATGGCGATCGCGGTGCCGCCGACCAACCCCGCAGGGGTCACCGGGGTGGGCTCCTTGGCCGGCACGGAGGTCACGACCGCGCTGTGCCAGCCGCAGGTGCCCTGCGGGGCGACCGCCCGGAAGGTCTTCGCCAACGCCGGGGTGACCGTCACACCGGTCACCCTCGAGCCCGACGTCACGTCGGTGCTGAGCAAGGTGCAGCTCGGTGAGGTCGACGCCGGTGTGGTCTACCGGACCGACGTGCTCGCCGCAGGGGGCAAGGTCGAGGGGGTCGAGATCCCCGACGACGTCAACGCCTCGACGAGCTACCCGATCGCCGCGTTGACCCGTGGCGCCAACACCGCGGCGGCGGCGGCCTTCGTCGACTACGTGCTGTCACCGCAGGGCGCGGCCGTGCTGACCGCTGCCGGCTTCCAGCGGCCATGAGCCCGCGATCATGAGCGAGGCAGCCGCGCGGCCGGCGGCATCCACCAGGCTCAGCCGGAAGGAGCGCGACCGGCGCGCGGCCGGCGGACAGGGGTCGCGCTCGGTACCGTTCCCGCTGCTGCTGCCCGCGCTCGTGGGCATCGCGTTCCTCGTCGTCCCCCTGGCGGGGCTGCTGATCCGGGCGCCCTGGGGGAGCGCGTGGGAGATCCTGGCCGGGTCACAGGTCACCGAGGCCCTCGAGCTGTCGCTGTGGACGTCGACCGTCACCACGGCCATCTCGCTCGTGGTGGGCGTGCCCCTCGCCTGGGTGCTGGCGCGCGCCGACCTTCCCGGGCTGCGCGTGCTGCGCGCCCTGGTGACGCTGCCGCTGGTCCTGCCGCCGGTGGTCGGCGGCGTCGCGCTGCTGCTCGCCTTCGGTCGCAACGGGTTCATCGGCCAGTACCTCGACCAGTGGTTCGGCATCACCATCCCGTTCAGCCCCGCCGCGGTCGTCATGGCGCAGACGTTCGTGGCCATGCCGTTCCTCGTCGTCACCGTCGAAGGAGCGCTGAGGTCCGCCGACCGGGGTTACGAGGAGGCCGCGGCCACCCTGGGCGCGAGCCGGATGCTGGTCTTCCGGCGCGTCACGCTGCCGCTGGTCGCACCGTCACTCATGGCGGGCGCGGTGCTGTGCTGGGCACGGGCGCTGGGGGAGTTCGGGGCGACCATCACCTTCGCCGGCAGCTTCCCCGGGCGCACCCAGACCATGCCGATCGCCGTCTACTACGCGCTGGAGACCGACCCGGATGCCGCCATCCTGCTCAGCCTGGTGATGCTCCTGGTCTGCGTCGTCGTGCTGGTGACCCTTCGCGACCGGTGGCTGCGAGGTGGCAGCGCACCATGAGCGCGCCCAGCATCCGAGGTGGCCTCCTCGCGGAGACCGAGGTGGACCGCGGCTCGTTCACCCTGCGTGCGGTCGTCGCGGCGGCGCCCGGCGAGGTGCTGGCCGTGCTCGGGCCCAACGGCTCGGGCAAGTCGACGCTGCTGCGGGCGATCGCCGGGCTCGCTCCGCTCTCCGGTGGCCGGATCAGCCTGGACGGTGCCGTCCTCGACGATGCCGACCGCGGCACCTTCGTCGAGGCCGCGCACCGCCCCGTGGGGTTCGTCTTCCAGGACTACCGGCTCTTCCCGCACCT
>DASQEZ010000320.1:0-9422 GCA_035633415.1 Ornithinibacter sp.
AAGGCGTTGGACCAGACTGTGCAGACGACCTCGGGCAGCGCTGCGGCATCGACCAGCGAGACACCCTCCGGCACCGGGAGGAGCTGCCCGGCGGGCACCCGCACCGACTCGGCGTACCCTCCGCCGGCGAGCAGCGCGCACACCTCGTCGCCGACCGCCCAGTCGTCGACACCCTCGCCGACCGCCTCCACGACACCGCTGACCTCGAGGCCGGGGACGTCCGACTCGCCGGCGGGCGGCGGGTAGTGCCCCTGGCGCTGGAGCAGGTCGGCGCGGTTGACGCCCGCGGCGGCAACTCGGACGACGACCTCGCCGGCGCGGGGGGCGGGGGTCTCCAGCTCGCCGGGCACGAGCGCCTCGGGGCCGCCGAACCGGGGCAGGGTGATGGCCTTCATCCCGCCACGGTATTGCGTGCCGTCGCCATCGCGAGCTGCGGACCCGGTAGCCGCGGCCGAGCCGTCAGGTGGCGGGCCGGCCGAGCCGGGCGCTCAAGGTGCTGGCGGCCCGGTGGACCGCGGTCACGAGGCCGGCGGCCGCGGCCTCGTCGACGGCTGCCTGTGGGTAGGTCACCGCCACCCCCGCCACGGGGTAGTCGTTGTGGTCGAGCACCGCGACGGCGACCGACCCGAGCCCCGGTGTCACGAGCCCGTCCTCGACGGCGTGGCCACGCTGCCGCACGGCCTGCAGCTGCGAACGCAGCCGGGTCGTGGAGGTCGGCCCGCGCCCGTCGCGCTGCACGAGCGCCGACCGGTCGGGGTAGAGGGCGCGCACCTGTGCGGCCGGCAGGGCGGCCAGCATCGCCAGCCCGGATGCCGTGAGCACGGCCGGCAGTCGTACCCCCACGTCCGTGACGAGCAGCGGACGACCGGGTGCGCGCTGCTCGATGACGTAGAGCACGTCGCGCCCGTGCAGCACCGCGAGGTGCGCGTTGTGGCCCGTCGCGTCCACGAGGCGGTCCATCGTGCCGCGGGCCATCCGCTCGAGCGGTGCCTGGCGCTGGTAGGCCGACCCGAGCTCGTAGGCCGTCAGCCCCAGGCCGTAGCGCCGCTCCTCGGGCAGGTGGCGCACGTAGCCGCGGTCGACGAGCACCGCGAGCAGGTGGTAGACGCTCGATCGGGGCAGGCCGAGGTCGCGGGCGATGGCTGCGGCCGGCACCGGCTCGCCGTGACGGGCGATGAGGGCGAGCACGTCGAGGGCCTGACCGGCGGCAGGAGCGTTGGCCATCAGCCGTCCCCGTCGTCGAGCCGGTCGAGGATGCGCCGCAGCGCCGCCTGGTCGCGGTCGGACAACCTCGAGAAGTAGGTGTGGGCGTCGGCCCGGCGCGCAGCGTCGATCTCGTCGACGAGACCACGGCCGGATGCCGTGAGCGTCACCACCGTGGCCCGCCGGTCGGTGGGGTCGGGGGTGCGCTCGACGAGTCCACGGTGCTCGAGGGCGTCGATGACGTCGGTGACCGAGCGCGGCGCGACGCGGAGGTGGCCCGCCAGCTCGCCGGGGCGGACCTGCTCGTGGCGCGCCACCACGCGCAGCGCCCTCGCCTGGTGCGGCGCGAGGTCCCAGGGGGCGGTCACGGCGGCTCCGCGGTGGCGCAGCCCTCGTGCGACCCGCATGACGAGGTCGGCGAGGTCGGCCTCGTTCGGTCGGTCACGGCGCTGGGTGCTCACCCGGGAATGCTAGCGCGAGTTCGTGTGTTGGGCTCATTGTGAGGTAACCTCATAAAGATGGCGACCATCGACTGAGACCCGAGAGGAGGGGCCCATGACGGACACCCTCACCAGCGCATCCGGCCTCACGGCATCCCACGGTGGCGGCCGTGGCGGCGGGCGCGGTGGCGCGATGCGCGTCGACCCGCGCGACCGCGCGCAGCTCGCCGAGACGCCGGTGCCCCTGTCGCGGGTGCTCGCCCTGTTCCGCCCGCACCGAGGGCGCGTGGCCGTCGTCGTGGGGATCATCGTCGTGACCAGTGTCGTCGCACTGGCCCAGCCCTTCCTCGTGCGCGAGGTCGTCGACGTCGCGCTGCCGCAGCAGGACGTGCGGCTCCTCGTGCTCGCCGTCGCCGCGATGGTCGCGGTCGCGACGGTGACCCAGCTGCTCGGCGTGGTGCAGACCTGGTTGTCCACGCAGGTCGGCCAGCGGGTGATGCACGGGCTGCGCACCTCGGTCTTCACGCACCTGCAGCGCCAGTCGCTCGGCTTCTTCACCCGCACCCGGGCCGGCGAGGTGCAGTCGCGCCTGACCAACGACGTCAACGGGATGCAGGGCGTCGTCACCTCGACGGCGACCTCGATCGCCGCCAACCTCACGACCGCCGTCGCCACCGCCGCCGCGATGGTGGCGCTGTCGTGGCGGCTGGCGCTGCTCTCGCTGCTCGTCATCCCGCCGGCGCTCTGGCTGACCCGCAGGGTCGCGTTGCTCCGGCGCGCGGTGACCGCCGCCCAGCAGCGACAGCTGGCCGACCTCAGCTCGCAGATCGAGGAGGGGCTGTCGATCAGCGGCGTGCGGCTGGCCAAGACCCTCGGCACGTCGGCACGCTCCGCCGAGCGGTTCGGTGCCACCTCCCACGAGCTGGTCGACCTCGAGCTGCGCTCGCAGCTGGCCGGCCGCTGGCGGATGGCCACGATGCAGATCGTCTTCGCCGTCATCCCGGCGCTCGTCTACCTGGCGGCCGGCCTGCCCGCGACCGCCGGCGGCATGACGATCGGCACGCTCGTGGCCTTCACGACCCTTCAGGCCGGCATCTTCCGCCCCCTCATGGGACTGCTCAACGTGGGTGCCCAGTGGGTCGCGTCGATGGCCCTGTTCTCGCGGGTCTTCGAGTACCTCGACCTCGTGCCCGACGTGCCCGCGCCCACGCACCCGGCGGCACTGGACCCGGCATCCGTGCACGGCGACGTGTGCATCGAGGGCGTGACGCTGCGCTACCCCGGCTCCGACCGGGATGCCGTCGCCGACCTCACCCTCTCGGTGCCGGCCGGGTCGACGCTCGCGCTGGTCGGGCCGACCGGGTCGGGCAAGTCGACGGTGGCCGGGCTGCTCGCGCGCCTCCACGACCCGGATACCGGCCGGGTGAGCGTCGACGGGGTCGACGTGCGGGACGTCGACCCGGACGTGCTGGCCTCGGTGGTCGGCGTCGTGTCGCAGGAGAGCTACCTGGTGCACGCGTCGGTGCGCGACAACCTGCTCCTCGCGCGCCCCGCGGCGACCGAGGGTGAGCTGTGGTCAGCCTTGGCCGCGGCGCAGGTCGCCGACCTGGTGGCCTCGCTGCCCGACGGCCTCGAGACCGTCGTCGGCGCTCGCGGGCACCGGTTCTCGGGGGGCGAGCAGCAGCGGCTGGCGGTGGCCCGCACCATCCTGCGCGACCCTCCGGTGCTCGTGCTCGACGAGGCCACCAGCGCGCTCGACACCGCCACCGAGCGTGCGTTGCAGCGGGCCCTGGACGAGCTGGCCCGAGGGCGCACCACCATCACCATCGCCCACCGGCTCTCGACCGTGCGCGGCGCCGACCGGATCGCGGTGCTCGACGGTGGGCGGCTCGTGGAGTCGGGCACGCACGACGAGCTGGTCACCGCGGGTGGCCGCTACGCGGACCTGGTCGCCGCCACCGAACCGGCCCGCGCCGCCTGGCCCGGCTCGAGTGCGGAAGCGGTCGCCAGGGCGACCACTTCCGCACTCACGGCGGGTGACCTGGGCCTGGCGTCTCGTCACCGAGACGGTATGCCGTCGCCACATCTGTGCAGGCCGGTGCCCAGGGCGCTCCAATGGACGACATGAGCGAAGCCACCACCCCCGGCATGCCCGCGGCCCACCGGGGTGCGGAGCTCCCGGGCGCCGTGACTCCCGCCTCCGACGCGCGACCTGGGCTCGAACCCGTCACGGTCGGCACCGGCCCGCTCACCGTCGACGACGTCGTGCGCGTCGCCCGCCACGGTGCCACCGTGCGCCTCGCCGAGGACTCCCTGGCCGAGGTGCGCCGCACCCGCGAGGTGATCCGCGGCCTCGCCGACGACACCGAACCCCACTACGGCGTCTCCACCGGCTTCGGCGCCCTGGCCACCCGGCACATCCCCGTCGATCGGCGCCACCAGCTCCAGCGCTCCCTCGTCCGATCGCACGCCGCGGGCTCGGGCCCCGAGGTCGAGCGCGAGGTCGTGGGGGCACTGATGCTGCTGCGCATCTCGACCCTCGCCACCGGGCGCACCGGCATCCGTGAGGAGACGCTGGCCACCTACGTCGAGATGCTGAACGCCGGCATCGCCCCCGTCGTCCACGAGTACGGCTCGCTCGGCTGCTCCGGCGACCTCGCACCCCTGTCGCACTGCGCCCTGGCCCTCACGGGGGAGGGCGACGTCCGCGACGCCCGCGGCGAGCGGATGCCGGCGGCCGACGCCCTGGCCGCGGCCGGCATCCGGCCCGTCGAGCTGGAGGAGAAGGAGGGTCTGGCGCTCATCAACGGCACCGACGGCATGCTCGGGATGCTGTGCCTCGCCACCCACGACCTGCGCGAGCTGCTCGTGGTCGCCGACGTCGCCGCAGCCATGTCGGTCGAGGGGCTGCTCGGCACTGACGACGTGTTCGCCGCAGACCTGCACGACCTGCGCCCCCAGCCCGGCCAGGCGGTGTCGGCCGCGAACATCCGAAAGGTGATGGCGCACAGTGGGATCCGCGAGTCGCACCGCACCGACGCGTGCACGCGGGTCCAGGACGCCTACTCGCTGCGCTGCGCCCCGGTGGTCGCCGGTGGGGCCCGCGACACCCTCGACCACGCCGAGCGCGTCGCCGGTTGGGAGCTGGCGTCCGCCGTCGACAACCCCGTCGTCACCCCCGACGGCCGGGTCGAGAGCAACGGCAACTTCCACGGGGCGCCGGTGGCCTACGTGCTCGACTTCCTCGCCATCGTCGCCGCCGACGTGGCCTCGATCTCCGAGCGCCGCACCGACCGGTTCCTCGACGTCGCGCGGAGCAACGGCCTGCCCCCCTTCCTCGCCCACGACCCCGGCGTCGACAGCGGCCACATGATCGCGCAGTACACCCAGGCCGCGATCGTCTCGGAGATGAAGCGGCTGGCGGCCCCGGCATCCGTGGACTCGATCCCGAGCTCGGCGATGCAGGAGGACCACGTGTCGATGGGCTGGTCGGCCGCACGCAAGCTGCGCCGTTCCGTCGACGGGCTCTCCCGCGTGCTGGCGGTCGAGGTGCTCACGGCCGCGCGCGGCATCCAGCTGAGGGCCCCGCTCACGCCCGCCCCGGCGACGGCCGCCGTCGTCGAGGCCCTGCTCGCGGCCGGCGCGAGCCGCCCCGGTGGCGACCGCTGGCTCTCGCCCGAGATCGACACCGCCCACCGGCTGGTCACCGACGGCACGGTCCGCCGGGCCGCCGAGTCCGAGACCGGCCCGCTCGCCTGACGCTCCCCGTCATCCCCCGCGAACGTGGGTGAAGAACGTCGCGATACCGACGTTCTTCACCCACGTTCGCCCGGTCTGACGGGCCAGACGGGTCAGGGGGTGCGGACGACGCGGACCACCAGGTCGTCGGAGTGGTGCGCACCCGCACCGCCGTTGATGACGCGGGGCCGGCGCTCGTCGACGGCGACCGTCCATCCCTCGCCGACCCCGGCAGCGACGTCGGCAGGCTGGAGGAGCTCGGTGGGGTCGAAGCCGTGCTCCCGCGCCCGCTCGGCGTCGACGTCGGCGTGGTGGGCGACGAGCAGTGATCCGCCCGGCGCCACGAGGCGGGTCAGGGCGTCGAGCGGTTCGGTGTCGGTGAAGAGGGTCGGGTAGAACGCCGTCACGAGGTCGAAGGCGCCTGCCGGCAGGTCGTCGGCGACCTCCGCCAGCTCGGCGCGCACCCACGTGACGTCGACCCCGGCAGCAGCGGCGCCGGCCCGGGCCCGTCCGAGTGCGACGCCCGACGGGTCGAGCCCCACGACCTGCCACCCCTTGCCGGCCAGCCACACCGAGTCGGCCCCCTCCCCGCACCCGACGTCGAGGGCCCGCCCGGGCGGAAGACCGCCCGCCTCGACGACGAGCCCGTGGTTCGGCTCGCCACTCCAGATCCGCTCGGCGTTCTCGCCGTACCTCGCGTCCCACTCGGCCGCAGCGTCCTCAGGTGGTGTCATGCCCCGATTCTGCCGCTCAGTACCCAGTCTCGGATGCCAGACAGACAGGCGACGTGGGGGGTTGGGCCGGGGCGGACGACCCGCCACAGTGATGAGGAAGCACACTCCCCAGGAGGACAGATGGACGGCGCCCGCCCCGTGCGCAGCCCGCGCGGCACCACACTCACCGCCCGCCAGTGGTCGACCGAGGCCCCGCTGCGGATGCTGATGAACAACCTCGACCCCGAGGTCGCCGAGCGCCCCGACGACCTGGTCGTCTACGGCGGTACCGGCCGAGCCGCGCGTGACTGGAAGTCCTTCGATGCGATGGTGCGCACCCTCACCACGCTCAAGGCCGACGAGACGATGCTCGTGCAGTCGGGCCGCCCGGTCGGTGTCATGCAGACCCACGAGTGGGCCCCGCGCGTGCTCATCGCCAACTCCAACCTCGTCGGCGACTGGGCGACCTGGCCCGAGTTCCGCCGGCTCGAGCACCTAGGTCTGACCATGTACGGCCAGATGACGGCCGGCTCGTGGATCTACATCGGCACCCAGGGCATCGTGCAGGGCACCTACGAGACCTTCGCCGCCGTGGCCGAGAAGCGCTTCGGTGGCACGCTCGCCGGCACGCTGACCCTCACCGGCGGCTGCGGCGGGATGGGCGGCGCCCAGCCCCTGGCGGTCACGATGAACGAGGGCGTCTGCCTCATCGTCGACGTCGACCCGGGCCGGCTGCACCGCCGGGTCGAGCACCGCTACCTCGACGAGGTCGCCGACAGCCTCGACTCCGCCGTCGAGATCGCCCTGCGGGCCAAGGAGGAGCGCCGCGCCTGGTCGGTCGGGGTCGTCGGCAACGCCGCCGAGGTCTTCCCCGAGCTGCTCCGCCGGGGCGTTCCGATCGACGTCGTCACCGACCAGACGAGCGCCCACGACCCGCTGTCCTACCTGCCGGAGGGGGTCGCCCTCGAGGAGTGGGCCGAGCTCGCCGAGAACAAGCCCGAGGAGTTCACCGACCGGGCCCGCGCCTCGATGGCCAAGCACGTGCAGGCGATGGTCGACTTCATGGATGCCGACGCCGAGGTCTTCGACTACGGCAACTCGATCCGCGACGAGGCCCGCCAGGGTGGGTGCTCGCGGGCGTTCGACTTCCCCGGGTTCGTGCCGGCCTACATCCGCCCGCTGTTCTGCGAGGGCAAGGGCCCGTTCCGCTGGGTGGCCCTCTCCGGGGACCCCAGGGACATCGCCGCCACCGACCGTGCGGTCCTCGACCTGTTCCCCGACAACGAGAAGCTGCACAAGTGGATCCGCGGGGCGCAGGATCGCATCGCCTTCCAGGGGCTGCCGGCCCGGATCTGCTGGCTGGGCCAGGGCGAGCGCGACAAGGCCGGCCTGGCGTTCAACGAGCTCGTGCGTACCGGCGCGGTCCAGGCGCCGATCGTCATCGGCCGCGACCACCTCGACACCGGGTCGGTGGCCAGCCCCTACCGCGAGACCGAGTCGATGCTCGACGGGTCCGACGCGATCGCCGACTGGCCGCTGCTCAACGCGCTCGTCAACACCTCCTCGGGCGCCAGCTGGGTGTCGATCCACCACGGTGGCGGGGTCGGCATCGGCCGCTCGCTGCACGCGGGCCAGGTCTCCCTGGCCGACGGCACCGACCTCGCGGCCGAGAAGCTGCGCCGCGTGCTCACCAACGACCCGGCGATGGGCGTCATCCGCCACGTCGACGCCGGCTACGACGTCGCCGAGCGCACGGCGGCCGAGCAGGGCGTGCGCATCCCGATGCGCGAGTCCTGACCCGCCCCCCGCTAACGCGACTTATTGCGAATCCGCGACACCGAGGAGCGCTACTTCGCGCGCCCTGGCTGTCGCGGATTCGCAATAAGTCGCGGGTCAGGCGGGGTCGGTGACGTCGGCGACACCGGCACCGAGCGCACCCACCACGTCGTCGGCCGCCACCGTGGCCGCGACCCCGTGCGCCCCGGCCCCCATCGACACCGTGCGCCCGGCCATCGTCACGTCGGCCACCACCGGCCACGCCGTGCTCGAGCCGAAGGGTGTGATCGTCCCGCGCTCGTAGCCCGTGACCTCGAGCGCGGTCGCGGCGTCGGGCATCGACAGCCGGTTGACCCCGAGGTGCGCGCGCAGCTTCGGCCAGGAGATCTCGCGGTCGCCGGGCACGAGCACGAAGAGGAAGTCGTCATCGCTGCGCCGCACGACGAGCGTCTTGACGATGTCGCGTGGCTCGACGCCGCGGGCGGCCGCGGCCTCGGCGAGCGAGCCCACGCGCCCGTGCCGGGTCACGGCGAACGCGATCCCGGATGCCGTCAGCGCGCCCGTGGCGCGACCCTCACCGCCCGCTGTCATCGCCCCAGCGTAGGGCCGGTGTCCTGACGTCTGGGCGCCGAGACAATCACCCGGTACGTGCGACCCCGGTGGCCGTGGTGGCAGGGTCAAATGGACCCATGTCCACCACGCCACTCCACGGCGGGGCCGCTTCGGGGTTCCGGCGGATGTGGCACGACCTCGAGGGGCTCGGCCTCGACGAGGACACCGGGGGCTACCACCGCTTCGCGTGGACCCGCGAGGACCACGACCTGCGCGAGTGGTTCGCCGGCGAGTGCACCCAGCGAGGGCTCGACCTCACGACCGACCGGATGGGCAACCAGTGGGCCTGGTGGGGCGACCCGGATGCCGCGGTGGCCGCCGGCGACCCCGGCGTCGTCATCGGCTCGCACCTCGACTCGGTGCCCGACGGCGGTGCGTTCGACGGCCCCCTGGGTGTGGTGGGCGCCCTCGCGGCCGTCGACCAGCTCAAGGGGGCCGGCTTCGTCCCCACCCGCCCGGTGGGGGTCGTCAACTTCGCCGACGAGGAGGGTTCCCGGTTCGGCGTCGCCTGCGCGGGGTCGCGCGTCATCACCGGCGTGCTCGGGGCCGACCGGGCCCGCGGGCTCACCGACCGCGACGGCGTCACGATGGCCGAGGCGATGCGCCGCGCCGGCCGCGACCCGTCCACCCTCGGCCGGGACGACGAGACCCTCGCCCGGATCGGCGCGTTCGTCGAGCTGCACATCGAGCAGGGCCGCCGCCTGGTCGACCTCGGACATGCGGTCGGCGTCGGTAGCGACATCTGGCCGCACGGCCGCTGGCGGGTCGACGTGCCCGGCGAGGCCAACCACGCAGGCACCACGGCCCTCGCCGAGCGCGAGGACGCCATGCTGGGCCTGGCCGCGATGGTGATCGCCGCCCGTCGCGCCGCCGACGAGCACGGCTGTCGCGCCACGGTCGGCAAGGTGAACGTCGTGCCCGGCGGGGTCAACGCCATCGC
>DASQEZ010000321.1:0-4142 GCA_035633415.1 Ornithinibacter sp.
CGCGACTACCAGCAGCAGCTCGAGCGGGTGTTCGTCGAGACCAAGGCCGCCCTGAAGGAGGCCGAGCTGGAGGCCGCCGACGCCAGCTACTCCGGCACCGACGTCGCGGGCCACACCGGCCTCGAGCCGCCCCGCGCGCAGGCCCCCTACGCCGACGCCACGACGCACTCCTCCACCGAGACGGCGATCAGCACCGAGATGCTGCACCGACTCGGCGACGCGTTCGTCGACGTGCCCGACGGCTTCACGGTGCACCCCAAGCTGCGCCAGATGCTCGACAAGCGTGCCCTCAGCACCCGCGAGGGCGGCATCGACTGGGGCACCGGCGAGCTCATCGCCTTCGGCTCGATGCTCATCGAGGGCACCCCGGTGCGGCTCGCGGGGCAGGACAGCCGGCGTGGCACGTTCGTGCAGCGCCACGCGGTGCTCATCGACAAGCAGAACGCCGCCGAGTGGACCCCGCTGCTCTACCTGGGTGAGGGTCAGGGCAAGTTCTGGGTCTACGACAGCCTGCTCTCCGAGTTCGCCGCCATGGGCTTCGAGTACGGCTACTCCGTCGAGCGGCCCGACGCGCTCGTGCTGTGGGAGGCCCAGTTCGGCGACTTCTTCAACGGTGCCCAGACCATCGTCGACGAGTTCATCTCCAGCTCGGAGCAGAAGTGGGGCCAGCGCTCCTCGGTCGTGCTCCTCCTCCCCCACGGCTACGAGGGCCAGGGCCCGGACCACTCCTCCGCCCGCATCGAGCGCTTCCTCGCGATGTGCGCCGAGAACAACATGACGGTGTCCTACCCCTCGACCCCGGCGTCGTACTTCCACCTGCTGCGCCGCCAGGCGTACGCACGGCCCCGCCGCCCGCTGATCGTGTTCACCCCGAAGTCGATGCTGCGCCTCAAGGCCGCCAGCAGCGCCCCCGAGGACTTCACGACCGGCACCTTCCGCCCGGTCATGCCCGACCTCGGCACCACCACGGAGGTCACCCGCGTGCTCATCGCGGCCGGCAAGGTGGTCTACGACCTCCTCGCCGAGCGCGACAAGCGCAGCGACACCACGACGGCCGTGCTGCGGCTCGAGCAGTACTACCCGCTGCCGGCCGCCGACCTCGCCAAGGAGCTGGCGAAGTACCCCGGCGCCGAGGTGGTCGTCGTGCAGGACGAGCCGAAGAACCAGGGCGCCTGGCCGTTCCTCGCGCTCAACCTGCCCGAGGCGCTGGCCGACCAGGGCGAGCACCGGGCGCTGCGCATCATCTCGCGCGCCGCCTCGGCCTCCCCCGCCACCGGCTCGACGAAGAAGCACCAGGCCGAGCAGGCCGACCTCGTCGCGCAGGCGTTCGACCGGTGACCGCGGGTCTGCGGAGCGCGCGCCTCGCGGACGGGTAACCTCGCAGCGTGTACTTCACGGACCGCGGCATCGAGGAGCTGCAGGCGCGGCGGGGTGACGACGTGGTCACCTTCGACTGGCTGGCCGAGCAGCTGCGCACGTTCGTCGACCTCAACCCCGACTTCGAGGTGCCCGTGGAGCGGCTCGCCACGTGGCTGGCCCGCCTGGACGACGAGGACGAGTGAACGACCAGATGACTGACGAGCTGCCCGACGACGGCCCCTCGCCGATCGAGTTCCGCCCGAGCCTCGACGCGCAGGTGGTGCCCGAGGGCCCCCGTGACCTCGCGCTCGTCTTCCTCGGCGCCTCACTCGTCGCCGGCGTGGGCGACCCCAAGGGCCAGGGGTGGGTCACCCGGGTCGTCGGGCGCACCCAGCACCCCGATCTCGAGCTGACCGCCTACAACCTCGGCGTGCGTGGCGACACCTCCGCCGACGTGCTCCACCGCTGGGCCACCGAGGTGCCGCTGCGGTGGGCCGGGCGCACCGAGCGCCGCGTGGTGCTGTCGGTCGGCACCAACGACGTCGTCACCGGCATCACGCTCGCGCGGCACCGGCTCAACCTCGCCAACCTGCTCGACGACGCCGCCACCTCGGGCGTCGGCGCGTTCGTCGTGGGTCCGCCGCCCACGGCCGACCTCGAGCTCAACGAGCGGCTCGAGGTGCTCGTCGACGCCCAGGCCGACGTGTGCGCCCGCCGCGGCATCCCCTTCGTCGACTGCTACGGCCCCCTCATGGGTCACGACCAGTGGCGAACCGACCTCGCCGCGAGCCGGGTCGAGAACCACCCGGGGCAGGCCGGCTACGGCCTGATCGCCTGGCTGGTGCTGCACAACGGCTGGACCGACTGGCTGCAGATCTCCTGACCGGACGCGGCCGGGAGGGGCGCTCAGGTCGGCTGGCCGACGAACTCCCGCACGAGGGTGGCGAACCGGTCGGGGTCGTCGAGGTGCGGGAAGTGCCCCGCCCCCTGGAACAGCTCGACCCGGCAGTTCTCGATCGAGGTCGTGGCCGAGGCGGCGTGCCAGGCGGGGATCATCCGGTCCTTGGTCCCCCACACGACGAGCGTGGGGATCGGGGTCGAGTCCGGCAGGTAGTCGTGGGCGCTGACGCTCTGGCCGCCCGGGTCGATGACCGCTCGCGTCGTCGCGAGGAAGGCACGCCGGGTGTCGCCGTCACCGAGCGAGGTGAAGCCGGCCCACACCTCGCGGACGTCCGGCCCCGGCCGAAGGCCGACGGAGCCGAGCAGCTTTCCGGCAGAAGAGATCCGGTCCCGCATCCACCCCGACGCGATGACCGGCAGCACGTACTCCGCTCCCGGCAGGGTCGCCGACCGCAACAGTGGGCTCACCTCACGCCCGAGACCACCGCTCGCGACGAGGACCAGGCGCTCGACCCGCTCGGGGAACAGGTAGGAGAACACCATGGCGATGCCCCCGCCCAAGGAGTGCCCGACGAGGGTGACCTGCTCGATACCCAAGCGGTCGAGCAGGTCGCGCAGGGTGGCGGCGTGGGCGCCGAGCGAGTAGTCACCGACCGGCTTGTCGGACTCACCGTGGCCGAACAGGTCGGGCACGATCAGGCGGTGGTTGTCGTCGAGCTTGTCGACGAGGTGGGCCCACTGGCGTTGCGACCCCAGGATGCCGTGGATGAACAGGAGCACCGGCCCAGCGCCGTTGTCGGTGTAGGAGAAGGCGTGGCCGTGCAGGGTGACCGTGTGCACGGCAGACGTCGCGCTCACGGAGAGCTCCTCGGGTGGGCGGGTGGGTCCACTTCAGGTTACCGCCCGGTAGCCGGGCGGACGGCCGGAAGCGTGGTGGTGATCCCCACACGGTACGCGCCTGCTCAGAGCGTGAAGACGACCTTGCCCGACACCGAGCCCTCGACCATCCGCTCGAACCCGGCGCGGGCGTCGGCGAGCGGCCGCACCGAGTCGACCTGCGGCTCGATGCCGGCGTCGACGACGAAGCGGGCCAGCCGGGCCAGCTCGTCCCGGGTGCCCATCGTCGACCCGACGACCCGCAGCTGCTTGAAGAAGATCTTGGTCAGCTCGGCCTTCGCGGGTGCGTCGCCCGAGGTGGCCCCCGAGATGACCACCGTGCCACCGGGACGCAGGCTGTTGACCGAGTGCGACCAGGTGGCCGCCCCGACGGTCTCCATGACCGCGTCGACCCGCTCCGGCAGGCGGGCCCCGCTCTCGAAGGCCCGGTCCGCGCCCAGCGCGAGCGCGTGCTCGCCCTTGGCGGCATCCCGGCTGGTGACCCACATCCGGATGCCGGCCGCGGCGCCGAGCTGGACCAGCGCCGTCGCGACCCCGCCGCCGGCGCCCTGGACCAGGACCGTGCCGCCGGGCTGCACACCGGCGTTGGTGAACAGCATCCGGTAGGCGGTCAGCCACGCCGTCGGCAGGCACGCGGCGTGCTCCCAGGACAGCCCTTCGGGCTTGGGCACGACGTTGTGCCGCGGCACGGCGACCACCTCGGCCAGCGTGCCGTCGTGCACCTCGCTGAGCAGGCTGCGGCGCGGGTCGAGCGTCTCGTCACCGGTCCACCCGGACGAGGCGACCACGGCGTGCACGAGCACGTCATTGCCGTCGGCGTCGACACCGGCCCCGTCGCAACCGAGCACCATCGGCAGCCGATCGGCCGGCAGCCCGATGCCACGCAGCGAGAAGACGTCGTGGTGGTTCAGCGCAGCGGTGCGCAACCGCACGGTGGTCCACCCATCGGGCGCCTGCGGTTCGGGGCGTTCGCCGACCTCGAGGCC
>DASQEZ010000322.1:0-19757 GCA_035633415.1 Ornithinibacter sp.
GTCGAACATCACCGACGAGTAGTCGGTGACCAGGACGTCGGCCACGAGATAGAGGTCGCTGATGTCGGGGTAGTGCGACACGTTGCGCGCGAACCCGCCGAACATCGAGGTGTCGACGCTTCCCGCGACGAGCTGGTGCCCGCGGATCAGCAGCACGCTGTCGTCACGGAATCGGCGGTACATCCGCTCGAGGTCGAGCTTCATCGCGAACTGGTAGCGCCCCGACTTGTCGTACTGGTCGTCACGCCACGTCGGGGCGTACAGGATGACGCGCTTGCCGGGCTCGATGCCGAGCCGTTCGCGCACCGCAGCGGTGCGGGCGGCGCGCTCCGCGGCGCGGTGGAACACGTCGTTGCGCGGGTAACCGATCTCGAGCACCGGGCCGTCGTACCGGAACGCCCGACGGAAGATCTCGGTGGAGTAGGCGTTCGGGGACACCAGGGCGTCCCACTTGGCAACCTCCTTGGCGAACTGCTTGAGGTAGTCCTTGTTCGCCATCTGGAGGTTCTCGATGTCGAAGCCGATCCGCTTCAGGGGCGTGCCGTGCCAGGTCTGGCCGTAGCGCGACCCCTCGCGCTTGGCGTAGTGCTTGGGCATCGAGTCGTTGCTCACGACCCAGCCTGCGCGACCGAGCGCCCGGTAGTAGGCACGGCTCCCCGTGACGACGGTCTCGACGCCGTCGGGGGTCTCCACGCCGTGGTCCTCGACGGCCCACACCATCCGGCGCGGGTCGCCGCGGCGCACCAGCTCCTCGTGGATGGCACGCGGGCTGTCGGAGTACTGGCGGCCCTTCCATGCCTCGAAGAAGACGGTGTCGGTGAGCGGCAGCCGGCGAGCGACCCGGTACTGCACCTTTCGCGCGACGTCCTGGTTGAACTTGCCCCGGTCACGCCAGGAGCCACCACCGTCGGCGACGATGCCGAGCTCGTGGTCGGCGTCGGCGCGCAGCAGGACCTGCACCCGGTCGCCGCCCTCGTCACCGAGATGGCCCTCGGCCCGGGCCGAGACGTGTACGGCCAGGTCGGGCTCGGCCACCCCGGGGGCGCCGGCGACGACGCGCCACCGCCCGGGGCGCAGCCAGCGCAGCGAGGCGGTGCCCGGGTTGCCGGTCGCGGGCAGGAAGGCGTGCCACGTGTCGCCGCTCACGGTCACGGGCACCTCGAGCCGGTCGGCGGGCGAGATGAGCACGAGCCGCTCGAGCTCGGCCCCGCCCAGGTCACCGGAGAGCTCCAGACCCGCAGGGGTGAACGAGAAGTCGGTGAGCTCGGGGCGGCACGGGCCGTCGACGAGCATCGCCCCGCGCAAGCCGTCCTGGCGCAGCTGGAGGAGGCGGCCGTGCAGCTGGGCGCGACCGGGGCCCGGGTCGACACCCAGGTTGAGCGCCCCCACCTGCCGCCCACGCACCGCGGTGCTGCGGGGCTTCTCGGCCTCGGCCATGGCCGCGGCCGTGACGAGCTCGTCGACCGTCGCCGCGGCCTCGGTCTCCACCTCGTCGGGCGCAGCTGCGACGAACCAGAGCCGCCAGGCCCGTACGTTCAGCGAGCGTGAGCTGACCTCGAGCGAGCCCGCCGGGAAGACGGCGACGGCGCGGTCGTCGTGCTGCTCCACCCGGGCCGTGACCCCGGTCGACGCGTCGAGGCGACGCAGCTGCACCCACCCGTCCGGTACGGACCGCCCCGGGACGGCGCCGAGCTCGACGAGCACCTGCTCGTCGTCGACGGTGACGTCCCGCACGACCGCGAGCACCTTGCGGACCGCGATGCGCAGCTTGCGGCCGCGGTAGCCCGGCACGACCAGGGCTCCATCGGGTGTCCAGCCGCGCGGCGGGTGCATGGCTTGCGAGAAGTCCGGCCCGCCCACAGCCGACCCGCGGCGCGCGGCCGGCGCGGCGACCTGCGCGATCAGCTCGTACTCACCGGCGTCCTTGCCCTTGGGGAGCACGAGGGTGGCGGCGGGCACCTTCGCCACGAAACCGGCACCGTCGTAGCTCACGGCGCGCTGCTTGGACCGACCGGTGAGGTCGGTGCGCCGCGCCCGGCGGGCACGGACCGTGGCTCGCTTCGCCTTGGAGCCGACGAGTCGCATCTGCAGCCGGTGGATGGTCGAGCCGGGCCCGACGTCGGGGACGCCGTCGATGTAGGCGTGGCCGTCGACCAGCAGGTCGCCGTCGTCCCAGCGCACGTCACGGATACCGGTGACCAGCTGCTGCGAGCGGGTGACGTCGTAGACGCCGTCGGGCACGCCGACGCGCTCGTCTCCGAAGTACGGCAGGTCGGCGTACAGGTGCAGCCCGTGCCGGACGACCCGCGGCTTCGGGGTGCGCAGCTGGAGGCGGTGCGCCTCGACGAGCTCGGCGGTCAGCCCGCGTGAGATGAGGTGGAAGGCGAGGCGACGCCCGGGTGGAAGGCTGGCGACCACGGTCGGGTCGACGTCCTCGAGGTAGGCGCGGAAGACGTCGACGAGGGTCTGCGCGAACTCGTCGTCGCCCTCGTGGAGCACGTCGAGGAACAGCGGCATGTCGAGGGTGAGCACCTTGAGGTCGTGCAGCCGCTTGCCCTCCTCCTCGCCGGTGCGCTCGAGGAACTCGTTGACCGACGACACCGCCGCCATCCGGTCGACGAGGTTGCGCACCTCGGCCCGACGCTGGGTGATCGACTGCTCGGCGGTCTGGCGCTCGCGCCAGAGGTAGACCGGCTCGGCGACGAGGTCGACCGAGGCCGCCAGGTAGTGGGCTGGCACAGTGAGCGGGATGTCCTCGTAGTAGACCCCCTCGGGAAAGCGCAGCCCGTGCTCGAGGAGGAACGCTCGGCGGAAGACCTTGTTCCACGCGGTGGTGTCGTAGAGCAGGGACGGCATCGCCCGGATGTGGGTGCGGATGCGGGTCTCGGGGACCGCCCGGCGGTGCAGGCCCGAGGGCCGGGTGCGCGCGCCGTCGTAGCGCAGCACGCCACCGCTGACGATGTCGCTGCCGCTGGCCTCGATCGCGTGCATCATCAGCTCGTAGGCGTCACGGGGGACGACGTCGTCGGAGTCGACGAAGGCCACGTAGTCGGCGCTGGCGTGGTCGAGGCCGATGTTGCGGGCCCGGCCCAAGCCGCCGTTGTCGACGTGCAGCACCGACCAGCCGTCCCGGTCACGTGCGAAGTCCTCGGCGATCTGACCCGAGGCGTCGGGCGAGCCGTCGTCGACGAGCACGACCTGGAGGGCGTCGAAGGTCTGGTCCGCGAGCGACTCCAGGCACGAGACGAGGTAGTCCTCGACGTTGTAGATCGGAACGACCACGCTGAGCCGGGGGCCGGCCTGGGCCGCGTGGACGTCTCGCATGATGGGTCAGTATTCCAAAGCGGTGCGCGGTTCCGGGAATCGTGTCGCTCCCGATCCCGGGTGACCGGGGATCGCGCCGTCGGTCAGCCCACGGAGCAGACGCTGGCGAGGTCGCTGGTGTTGGCGTCCGGATCCGAGCCCGGGCGGTCCATGACCGCCTGCTTCTTGGGCTTGGTCGAGCCCGGCTTCGCCGTCGTCGACGGGGTCGCGGCCTGGTCGTCGGCCTGCTCGGCCCTCTCGTCGGCCGCCTCCGACGAGGCGATGGTCGACGCCACCGTGTCGTGCACGACCTTCGGGTCGTAGCTCCACGGCTTGATCAGCGGCGGGACGAAGTTGACCGAGGTGATCTTCTGGGTCTTGGTCTTCACGGCGAGCGAGGCGAGGCTGACCAGGGCCTCCTGCGGGATGTCCGTACGGAAGACCCCCTTGGTCGCCTGCGCGATGTCGGAGAAGTTGAGCACGATCGTCTGCGGGTCGAGCTGGCGGACCATGGCCGTGACCACACAGCGCTGGCGCGCCATCCGCTCGTAGTTCGTCGAGTTCGCGCGGCTGCGGGCGTACCAGAGCGCGTGGTAGCCGTCGAGGTGCTGGTTGCCCGCCTTGATCCACCCCTTGATCTCGTACTGGGAGCCGATCGGCGTGCGGCGCTGCACGGCGATGTCGAGACCGCCGACGGCGTCGACCAGGCTGCGGAAGCCCTTGAGGTCGACGAGCACGAAGTACTGGATGTCGAGCCCGGTCAGCGCCTCGACCGCTTCGGTGGTCGCGAGAAGCCCGGGGTCCTTGGTGCCCGCCGGAAACTTCTTCTTGTTGTCGGTCCCCCACGTGTAGAGGCCGTTGAGCAGGCACTCGTCGCCGCAGGTCCAGCCCTCCGGCATCAGGCCGGCCATCACCGACCCCGGCCGGAACCTGATGTTCTCGGTCTCGCGGGAGAAGCCGAAGAGCACCGCACGACCGGACTGCGCGTCGACGCTCGCGAGCTGGATGCTGTCGGGGCGCAGCCCGGTGCGCCCCGCACCGCTGTCGCCCCCGAGCAGGAGGATGTTGTAGCGGCCGTCGACGGCGCCGGCGGCCTCTCCGCTGGTGAACACCGAGGTCATCGCGGCGCGCGCGGCCCCGACGTTCACCCCGGCGTAGGCCGCACCGCCGGGCAGCACCAGCAGCAGGGCGAGCAGGGCGACGAGCAGCCAGCGGCGGTCCCGGCGCGGCAGCCGGTCGGGCTGCCCGAGCCGCCAGGCGTCGACGAGCACGACCGCCCACAGGGCGGCGAACCCCAGGAGCACCACCTGCAGCACGAGGAGGGTCCAACGGTGGGTGAGCACGGTCAGGGCGGCCGTGCGGCTTCCCAGGGCGAGCAGCCCGACGAGCACCGCCGCGACGAGCAACCCCAGCCAGACCCGCAGGGCGAACCGGCCGAGCTGCCGGTTCCCGGCCGCCAGCTGGGCGGAGCCGGGCACGACGACGCTGAGGCCGAGGAGGGTCACCGCGCGGCGTCGGTTCCGCCGCGCGTCCCCCGGGGTGCGGGTGTCGACCCGGATCGGCGCCTCCGTCTTCTGGCGCTCGAGCACCGCAGAGCCGCGCTGAGGTCCCATGGCTGCTGAGTATCGGGGTGGTCGGCCGGGTCTCGGCCGAGGCGCGCCGGGGTTGCGCCAGATCGGGCTGGACGAAGATCCCAGACTCTGTTGGCAGACTGGGGCGGTCCCCCGACCCTGCAGAGAGCCCTCGACCACCCATGACCGACGACCACGCCCGGCCGATCCCCCAGGGGAGCCGCCCCGAACCGGCTGCCGACGACGACGTCTACGTCGTCGACACCCGCCGCGGGTCGCGCCGTCGTGCAGGCCGGGGCGCCACCCCGTCGAGGGCCGCGTCGAGCACGGCCGCGGGAGGTGCTGCTGCCACCGGAGCCGCGCGTTCGGCATCCCCGCCGCCGGCGCCGTGGGCGAGCGCTCCACCGGTCGGCGACCCCGGTGCGTTCGACGAGTACGGGCGCCCGGTGCGCCCGGTGCGCCCGGGCGGAGGCCCGCCCCCCGGCCCACCCGGCACTCCGCGCGGGCCCCGGCCGGCGCGGCCGGGCCGCGCCAAGCGGATCGTCTCGGTCGTCGTCGTGGCCCTGCTGGCCTGGGCCGCGTTCATCGTCGTCACGCCCGTGCACGCCTGGTCGCAGGTCACCCGCGAGGACACCACCCCCACCGGTGAGCGCCCCGCGGACGCCGACGGCCACACCTACCTGCTGGTCGGCTCCGACAGCCGCGCCGGCCTGACCGCGGCGGAGCGCAAGGCCCTCGGCGTCGGGGGTGACGCGGCAGGGCGGCGCACCGACTCGATCATCCTCGTCCACACCCCGAGCGGCTCCGGGAAGCCGGTACTCGTCTCGATCCCCCGCGACAGCTACCTGCCGATCCCCGGGCACGGGAAGAACAAGGTCAACGCCGCCTTCGCCATCGGCGGACCGAAGCTGCTCGCGCAGACCCTCGAGCAGGCGACCGGCCTGCCCATCGACGGCTACGTCGAGATCGGGTTCGGCGGGTTCGCCGGGGTCGTCGACAGCCTCGGTGGGGTCGAGGTCTGCGTCAAGCGCGACATCAAGGACGCGAAGGCGCACATCGACCTGAAGAAGGGCTGCCAGACCCTGGACGGCAAGAACGCCCTGGGCTACGTGCGGGCGCGCTACTCCGACCCCAAGGGTGACCTCGGGCGGGCCGAGCGGCAGCGGCAGTTCCTCGGCGCGATCATGAAGAAGGCGGCCACCCCCGCCACCGTGCTCATTCCCTGGCGCTGGTGGGGCTTCACGCACACCGCCGCGTCAGGTGTCATCGTCGGCGAGGACACCTCGCTCGTCGACGCCTACCGGGTGCTGTCCACGATGAGGAAGGCGTCGTCCGACCAGGCGCTCAGCCTCGTCGTGCCGCTGTCGACGACCAACGCCACGACGGCCGCCGGCAGCTCGGTGCTGTGGGACGACGACCGGGCCGACGCGCTCTTCACGATGCTGCGCGACGGGGACCCGATCGAGGAGGCACCGGCGGGCACCGACGGGGTCCCGAGCGGCCGTTGAACCGGCCGCAGCACGCCGGGCTGGACGGACCACCCAGCCTCGCCCGGTAGAATCGAGGGCTGCGGTCGCCGCCTGGCGGCGCCCGAGACCACGCAGACGATGGCAGCACCATGACGATCACGACGATGCCCACGACGACGCAGGAGGGTGTGTGAGCGGCGCCGACGACCGGCTCACGCCCGGCGCCGACCCCTCCGGCGAGGGACCCGAGCAGGCGCAGGGGCTGCGCCGCCGCGACATCCACCACCGCCCCCGCCGCACGTGGCGAACCTGGGCCGTCGTGGGCGTGGTGACGACCCTCGTCGTGGCGCTCGGCGGCACCGCGTTCGCGGCGTGGCGGCTCACCTCGAACGTCACCAAAGTCGACGTCTCGACGGCGATCGGTACCGACCGCCCGACCCAGGCGCCCGAGGCGACCGAGGCCGTGAACATCCTGCTGATCGGGTCCGACACGCGTGAGGGTGAGGGCAACGACGCCTACGCCGACCGCGACGGCACGCGCGGCGGCGCTCACTCCGACACCAACCTGCTGGTGCACCTGTCCGCCGACCGGTCCTCCGCCACGGTGGTGTCGATTCCCCGCGACTCGATGACCCCGGCCCCGCCGGACTGCTCGTCGACCGCGCCCAAGGACGAGTGGCGCATGCGGCAGTGGAACCAGAACTTCTCGCTCGGCGGCACCGGCTGCCTGATCCGCACCCTCGAGGGCAACACCGGGGTGTTCATCGACCACTACGCGGTCGTCGACTTCCGCGGCTTCAAGCAGATGGTCGATGCCCTCGGCGGCGTGGAGGTCTGCACCTCCACCGCCATCGACGACTCGAACACCCAACTGCAGCTCTCCGCCGGGCGGCACACGCTCGACGGGCGCCAGGCCCTGCAGTACGTGCGGGTGCGCAAGTCGGTCGGCGACGGGTCCGACCTGCAGCGCATCGACCGCCAGCAGGCCTTCCTGTCATCGGTGGCACAGCAGGCGACCTCCAGCAAGCTGCTCCTGCAGCCCGCCAAGCTGTACGGCTTCCTCGACGCCGCCACCCGTTCACTGACCACCGACCCGGACTTCGGGGTCGGCACCATGCGCGACCTGGCGTCCAGCGTCAGGGGCATCGGCCTGGATCAGATCCAGTTCGTCACGGTGCCGAACGAGACCTACGGCCCCGACCCGAACCGGGTGCAGTGGACGTCCTCGGCCGAGCAGATCTGGTCGGCCCTGCGCGAGGACCGGCCGGTCGGTGCCGAGAAGAAGCCCACGGCGACCCCCTCGCCGACCACGCCGCTCACCGTCTCCCCCGACGACATCCCGGTCGTGGTCGTGAACGCCGCAGGATTGTCCGGCCTCGCCCGGCAGGCGGCGCAGGCCCTGAAGGTGCAGGGCTTCACCCCCGTGACGACCGGCTCGGCCACGGCCACCGCCTCCACCTCGCCGGCCCTCGTCGAGTACTCCGGCGACCACGAGGAGGACGCGCGCACGGTGGCGGCGGCGTTCCCCGGCGCGCAGGTGGAGAAGACCGCAGGCCTCGGCGGCACGGTCCGGGTCACGCTCGGCCCGGGCGCACCGGACGTCGTGGAGGTGCCCAACCGCCTGGGCTCCGACCCGCTGCCCGAGCAGCCCGTCACGGCCACGCCGAACCCCACCGAGTCGATCCAGACCCGTAAGGCCGACACCGACATCTGCAGCTGACCGGCGCCTGCACCCGCGGTGGGGTGCGCGCCGTCAGCCGCGGAGCAGCTGACGGGCCATGACGATGCGCTGCACCTGGTTGGTGCCCTCGTAGATCTGGGTGATCTTCGCGTCGCGCATCATCCGCTCCAGCGGGAAGTCGCGCGTGTAGCCCGCGCCGCCGAGCAGCTGCACGGCATCCGTCGTCACCTTCATCGCGACGTCGGAGGCGAAGCACTTCGCGGCCGCGCCGAAGAACGGCAGGTCGGGGTCACCGCGCTCGGACTTGGCGGCGGCGACGTAGACCAGCTGGCGGGCGGCCTCGAGCTCCATCGCCATGTCGGCGAGCATGAACTGCACGCCCTGGAAGTCGGCGACCGCCTTGCCGAACTGGCGTCGCTCCTTGACGTAGGCCAGTGCCTGGTCGAGGGCGCCCTGCGCGATGCCGATGGCCTGCGCGCCGATGGTGACCCTGGTGTGGTCGAGGGTCGCGAGGGCGATCTTCAGCCCGGCGCCGACCTCCCCGACGACGCGGTCGCCGGGGATGCGGGTGCGCTGGAAGATGAGCTCACGGGTGGGGCTGCCCTTGATGCCGAGCTTGCGCTCCTTCTCGCCGAAGGTGAAGCCCTCGTCGCTCTTCTCCACGACGAACGCGGTGATGTTGTTGCCGCGCTGGCCGTCGGGGTCGGTGACCGCGAGCACCGTGTAGAACTCGGAGATGCCGGCGTTGGTGATCCACGACTTCTGGCCGGTGAGGACCCAGTCGTCGCCGTCACGCACCGCACGGCACGTCATCGCCGCGGTGTCGGAGCCGGCCTCACGCTCGGACAGTCCGTAGGAGAACGTGGTCTCCCCCGCGGCCAGCGGGGTGAGGTACCGGGTCTTGACGTCGTCGTTCGCAGCGACGATGAGCGGCATCGAGCCGAGCTTGTTGACCGCCGGGATCAGCGAGCTGCTCGCGCACACCCGGGCGAGCTCCTCGATGACGATGCAGGTCGCCAGGGCGTCGGCTCCCACCCCGCCGTACTGCTCGGGCACGTGCGGGGCGAAGAAGTCGCTCGCCACGAGGGCGTCGTGCGCCTCCTGCGGATAGCGGGCCTCCTCGTCGACCGCCGCGGCGTAGGGCGCGATCTTGTCCTCGGCCACCGCGCGAACCGCCTCGCGGATCGCAACGTGGTCCTCGGAGAGCCGATAGGTGTCGAAGTCGGGGTTGCCGGTCATGCACACAGGTTACTCGCCGGTAGGTCACGGGGTCCGCGAGCCCCGTTGCGGGTTTCCGCAACGCCCTGCGCCGACGGCCCGCGGCCTTCTACAGTGCCCTCGGCACGCACCACCATTTCTCACCTGGGGGGACCCACCCATGACCCTGCTCCCAACGACCGGCCGCAGCCGCGCCGTGCTCGTCGCCACCGTGACCGGGGCGCTCGTCGCCGGCGTCGTGGGCACCACACCGGCCCTCGGGGCCTCCACCGACGACCCCCGGGCCGAGATCCTCAGCGGCTTCGCGCAGCAGACCCGCGAGGGTTCGAGCGCCGCGAGCCCGCTCGCCGTGCAGAAGGACGGACCGGCGGTGAGGGAGCAGACCAAGGCCCCACAGTCGCCGAGCCGGACGGAGGGCGAGGTCGCGGCCAGCCCCCAGCGGGCCGCAGCCGCCGCCGCTGCCGCCGACTGCGCCGGCCTGGAGCTGCTCGTCACCCAGACCCAGGACCACGGCCACGTCTCGTGGGCGGCCCTGCCCGGAGCGACGTCGTTCACGGTCCTGCGCGAGCGCGCCGGGGCCTCGGCCACGACGATCGCCACCCTGCCCGGCACCAGCACGTCGTTAGAGGACACCGGGCAGAACACGCTCGGGCAGGTCGCGTACACCGTGCGCGCCACCGTTGACGGGTCGACGCTCTCCTGCCGCACCCCCGAGGTGGACTACTGGAGCATGAGCACGCTCGACGGAGTCGGCTACCCCGACATCTTCTTCGCCGGTACCGACCAGGTCTGGGAGCAGGACACCTACGGGCCCGCCTTCCCGTCGTACACCGCCGAGGCCTTCCGCCCGGCGTTCTCGCCGAACGGCCGGCTGGTGGCAGCCGTCGAGAAGGTCGCCGACGTGTGGACCATCACCGTGCGCAAGGCCTCGACCGGTGTCGTGCAGTGGTCGGTCGCCTCCCCGAGCGGCACCATGCTCGACGAGCCCGCCTTCTCCCCGGACGGTCAGCGCATCGTGGCCGAGGCCCTCGCCCTTCCCGGGCTCGACGTGTCGAACGGGCTCTACACCGTCCCCGTCAACACCACGACGCACCCGCTCACCCTGGTGCCGGGCTCGTCCGGCCTGGTGACCGCCGACTGGGTGGACACCCCCGGCGCCCTCGCGAGCACGACGATCGTCGCGGCCAACCTCGCCCCCGGCGGCCTCATGACCCTGGTGAACGCGACGACCGGGGCGCGCACGCCGATCCTCGGCACCGAGGGCGCCCTGGACCCGATGGGGCGGGCCGACGGTTCGATCCTCTTCACCACCCGCAGCGACACCTCGGCCACGCTCGACGAGCGCCTGGCCGATGGAAGCCTGCACCGCATCCAGACCTGGGCCGACAGCACGGCCCGCTGGCCCGTCACCGACCCCGACACGGGCGGGGTGCTGGTCTACCTGGACGAGCCCGACACCGAGAACCCGGGTAGCCGGGTCTGGTCGGTCTCGGCGGTCGACCCCGACACCGGCCTGACCGAGGTCACCGGCATCGGGCTCCCCCGGTCGAACACGGCCGTCGGCTTCCAGGGGTTCGACCTGCGCACGCCGGTGTCCCCCGGCACGTCCGACTTCGGCGGGGCCTCGAACGGCGACATCCTCGCCCGTTCCAGCACCGGTGTTCTGTACGCGTACCCGCTGTCCGCCTCCACCGACCGCTTCTTCGACACACGCCAGCAGATGGGCACCGGCTGGGGGATCATGAGGCAATTCATCGCCATCGGCGACCTCAACAGCGACGGCCAGGGAGACATCGCCGCCGTCGACACCTCCGGCAACCTGTGGTTCTACCCCGGCAAGGGATCCTTCGGGCTGGGAGGACGCACGAAGCTGGGCACCGGGTGGTCGTCCTACGCGATCCTCTCCACCGGGGACTTCAACGGAGACACCAAGGCCGACCTCGTCGCGCGTGACACCGGAGGGCGACTCTGGATGTACCCCGGCAACGGCAGTGGTGGGCTGTCCACGCGGGTGCAGATCGGCTCCGGGTGGAGCATCTTCAACGCGATCGTCGGGCCCGGCGACTGGAACTACGACGGCAACCCCGACCTGCTGGCTCGCGTGCGCACCACGGGTTACCTCTATCTCTACCCGGGCAACGGCAAGGGTGGGTTCGGCGCCCGCAAGTACCTCGGCACGGGGTGGAACGCGCGGACCGGGTTCGCGGCACCGGAGATCTGGGGTGGCGTCAACGCCCTGTTCGCCCGCACCCCCGACGGCGTCCTCCTCGACTACGACAGTGTCGGCAACGGCGTGGTCAAGAGCACGAACGTCTACCAGGCCGGTACCGGCTGGAACCCGTTCACCATCACCGGCTGACAGCCGCAGACGCACGGAACCGGGTCGGGCCCCTCTGGTCCCGACCCGGTTCCGTCGTCGCAGCGGCCCGAGCCGGTCTGGACGGCACTCGTGGCGACGCTCGATACAGTCGCCCTCGTGAAGATCCTCAGCGTCGTCGGAGCCCGCCCCCAGTTCGTGAAGCTCGCCCCGGTGGCAGCCGCCGTCGAGGCCGCGGGTCACCAGCACGTCATCGTCCACACCGGCCAGCACTACGACGCCAACATGTCGGACATCTTCTTCAGTGACCTTCGCATCCCCGACCCGGACGTGCACCTGGCGATCGGCTCGAACACCCACGGCCGGCAGACCGGAGCCATGCTCGCCGCCATGGACCAGGTCCTGGAGGACCACCAGCCGGACTGGGTGATCGTCTATGGCGACACCAATTCGACTGTGGCCGGCGCGTTGTCGGCCGTGAAGATGCACATCCCCCTCGCGCACCTGGAGGCAGGGCTGCGCTCGTTCAACCGGCGAATGCCGGAGGAGCACAACCGGGGGCTGACCGACCATGCGGCCGACCTGTGCCTGGCGCCGACAGCCGTGGCGATGTCGCATCTGGCCGACGAAGGCCTGTCAGGCAGCAGCGTGCTGGTGGGCGACGTCATGACCGATGTCCTGCTCTCGGTCCGTGACTCGGTGGCGAACTCACGGGCGCCCCTCCCCCAGCCCGTGGTGGGTGCCGAGCGCTACTACGTCGCCACGCTGCACCGCGCCGAGAACACCGACGACCCCGTCCGACTGCGGTCCATCGTCGCAGAGATGGCGGCCCTGGATGCCCCCGTACTCCTCCTCGCCCACCCGCGGCTGCGGGCGCGGGCCGCCGAGCAGGGGATCGACCTGACCCAGGGGGCGCTCGTCGCGGCCGATCCGCTGCCCTACCCGGAGCTGGTCCGCGCCACCATGTCCAGCGCGGGCGTGATCACCGACTCCGGCGGCCTGCAGAAGGAGGCCTTCCTCCTGCGGGTGCCGTGCACGACGGTACGCACGGAGACGGAGTGGACCGAGACCGTCGACCTGGGATGGAACGTCCTCGCGGGCACCGTGTCGGATCTGCGGGCAGCGGTGCGACGCGAGGCCCCTGCTCCCACCACCGCGCGGCCGTACGGCGACGGGCACGCCGCCGTACGGGCAGTGGACGCCATCTCCGCGGCCGGACTCGCCTGACCGCTCGCGTAGGATCGGCGCGTGCCGCGACCCCGAATCCTGTGCATCTCGCTCTCCCCGATCGCACGCGACGCCCGGGTCCTGCGCCAGATCGGTGTCCTCCGCGAGCACGGTGAGGTCACCACGGTGGGCTTCGGTCCCCTCCCGCACGGTGCGGCGAACCACGTCGCAGTCCCTGACGGTGCCCCGACCCTGCCTCAGACACCGCGCGGGGTTCTCAAGCTCGCGACCCACCGACTGGCCAGTGCCGAGCTCGACGCCCCCGCCGTCGTCTTCGCCCTCGACGCCCTTCACGGGCAGCAGTTCGACCTCGTCGTGGCGAACGACGCACGAGCCCTGGCCCTCGCCTTCCGGCTCGCCGGTGGCGCGCCGGTCTGGGGCGACATGCACGAATGGGCTCGGGGCCAGCGCGACCAGTACTTCGTGTGGCGTCACATGGTGGCCCCCCTGATGGACCACATGTGCCGTGAGTACCTCCCCCGATGCGCGGCAGTCACCACCGTGGCCGACAGCCTCGTGGCCGAGTACGACCGGGTCTACGGCACCTCAGCCGAGCTGGTGCGCAACGCGAGGCCCTGGGAGGATCTGCAGCCGACCCCGCTCGCCGACGACGGCTCGATCCGGCTGGCGCACAGCGGGGGTGCCGAGCCCAACCGCAACCTCGCGATGCTGGTCGAGGCCACGCTGGCCCTCGAGAACATGACACTCGACCTCTACCTCGTTCCCGCGAACGACGGCGGCGCCCATCTGCGCTCCCTGGAGGAGCTCGCCGGCACCGGCGGACGCGTCACCATCCACCCACCGGTGGCGCCGGCCGAGCTCCCCAGAACACTCAACCAGTACGACGTCGGCGTCTTCTCGCTGCCGCCGGAGAACTTCAACATGGCCAACTGCCTTCCGAACAAGCTCTTCGACTTCCTGCAGGCGCGACTCGCGTTCGCGGTGAGCCCGTCCCCCGAGATGGCGCGCTTCGTTCGAGAGAACGACCTCGGGGTCGTCACGCAGGACTACTCGAAGGAGGCGCTCGTCGCGGCGCTGCGCGATCTGACGCCGGAGCGAGTACGGCGGGGCAAGGAGTCCGCCCACCGGAACGCACGCCGGCTGAGTGACGAGACAGACCTCGCCACCTCGCACGCAATCGTCCGCCGCCTGCTCGTCGGCTGACCCGGCCGACCCATGCGATCCCGACCCGATCGAGGGTGGTGGCGAGATCTCCTGAGCCCACTTCACCTCGAGAACCCGATGCCGTCGCGGTCGCTGACCAGGGACAGCCTCCTCAGCATGGTGGGACTGCTCTCCCAGGGCCTGCTGCGGTTCACGACGAGCTGGCTCGTGGGCCGGCTCGCCGGCCGAGCCGTGCTGGGAACCGTGCAGACCGCCATGTCCACGGCGACGCTCCTCGCGCTGATGGGCCCGACGTCCGTGGGCAGCGCGGCCTCGAAGTACCTCGCCCGCGCCCGCGCCACCGAGGACCATGACGAGCTGCTTGCCGTTGCGGCGCATCTACGGCGGCGAGGCTCCGTCCTCGCCGGCCTGCTCGCGGTCGTCGGGGTGGTCTTCTGGGTCCGGTACGACGACGGCACGTGGGTCGACGCGCTGTGGGTGGGGATCTTCACCGCCGCGTACTCCGGGTACAGCTTCACCCGCGGCGTCCAGTTCGGCACGGGCCAGGTGCGGCGGGCCACGGCCTGGGACGTCATCAGCGCGGTCGGCGGCATCGTCGTGCTGCTGGTCGCCCTCACCGCGGGCGCCCGGGGCGCCGCCCTCCTGCTCCCGCTGTCACTCTCCTACGCCGCCTACACCGTCGCCGGCTGGCCACGGGTCGGGTCCCGGCCCGCACCCCTGGCCCCCGCGCTGCGCCGCGAGCTCGACGAGGTCATCGCCCTCGGAGTCGCCGGGACGCTGGCGAGCGCGGGCTTCCTGCAGATCTCCATGATCGTCGCCAACGGGACGGGCGCCGAGGGCGCCGGCCAGTTCGCCGCTGCCATGGCGACGGCCACCCCTGCCTCCTTGCTGGCCGTCTCGCTGAGCCTGGCGCTGTTCCCCTCCCTGGCCCAGGCGTGGGCCCGCGGTGACCGGGACCTCTTCCGCGACCAGACCGACCGAGCGGCTCGCGTCCTGATGGTCATCATGGTCACCGTCCTCGGGTCGCTCGCCATCTGCTCCGCCCTGGTGATGAGGGTCCTCTGGGGGCCGGGATTCGACGCCGAGTCGCCGATCCTGCCGACCCTCCTCCTGGCGATCATGCTCACCACCGTGGCGGTCCCGAGCGTCAACGCCCTCATCACCCGCTCACGGCAGCACATGGTGATCACGACCGGCGCCAGCTTCGCGGGCTTGTGCACCGGCGCCGTGGTCTGGTGGTCGCTCACCCCGGGGATCACCGCCGAGGGCGTCGCCATCGGGTTCCTCGCCGGGTCGGTGGTCAGCGGCACCACGCCCCTGCTCGCCGAGTGGAGGATCGGCCGTCACCGCTGGACCTGGGTGGTTCTTCGGATGCCGCTCGCGGTCGGCCTGGTGCTGGCGACCATCCTCGCTCTGCGGGCCCTCGACGCCCCCATGTGGTGGGAGCCGATCGCGGCTCTGGGCTTCTGCGTCGTCTGGTGGGGCATGTGCCACCGTGACCTCGGTCTGGTCCCCTGGGCGAGCCTTCGCCGGATGGGCGGTCAGGGCGAGGCGAACGACCCCGGCTGAGGCAGGGGCCCCGTCGAGCCGCTGCGCGGTGGGCCGGGCTCGCGTGGTGCGGTCACGTGCTGCCGGTTGCCTCGAGGGCCGCCACCGCAGCAGCACGCGCCGCCGCGCGGAGCGAGGCGTGCTCCTCGGTCCAGGCCGACAGGCGCACCGAGGCGTCCCCGGGATCCGGCTGGTCGAGCGCTCGGCACATGGCCTCGGCCACCGCCTCGACGTCGTACCCCGGGGCCCAGCCCAGCCCGTGGCCCACCACCAGCTCCCGACCCGCGCCGACGCCCGCGAACACCACGGGGGTACCGCACCCGGTGGCCGCATAGATCTTGGTCGGCTTGGCGAAGTCGTAGCCGAGTCCCGGCTTGATCGAGACCAGACCGGCCGCGGCGCCCCGCATGATCGAGGCGGCCTCCGCCGGCGGGACGACTCCGCGGAACTCCACGGCCCCCGGCACCCGCACCGAGGCCAGCTCGCGCAACGCGGACTGCTCGCTCCCCTGCCCCATGAAGACGATCCGCGCTCGTGGGTGATCCGACCGGACCCTGGCCAGCGCCTCGACGAAGACGTCGGCACCCTGCCACTCCGACATGGTTCCGGCGTAGGCGAAGTAGGGGCCCTCGACGGCCGCCCGCGGGCCCTCGGGGCGGAAGACCTCCGTGTCGACTCCGTTGCCGACGAGGAAGACCCGCTCACGTGGGACGCCCAACAGCTCGAGTCGCTCAGTCACCCCCTCGGACACGGAGAGGACGAGCGCTGCCCGGCGCACGACCCACGTCTCCACACGTCGGAGCACGGCCACGACGACACGGGGCGCTCCCGCGCTCGCGGCGCCGTCCGACCAGATGTCGGCGGCGTAGTACACGTAGGGCCGGCGCTGGAGCGCAGCCACCACCCGGACGACCACGCCTGTCGTGGGCGGGGGCTCGGCGACGAGGAGGATCGGCGGGCGGCGGGCGAGGAGGCGGAACAGCGCAGGCACGTCGAACGTGAGGTAGTGCAGGTACCCCCGGACGTTGCCGTTCGCATCCCGCAGAACCGGCCAGCGCGACACCCGGAGGGGGCCGTCGTCGAGAGGACCCACCGCACGGACCGACTCCGGCGGCGTGGTCGTCACCACGTCGACGTCGTACCCCAGGTCGGCGAAGGACTCGGCCAGGGCCCGCTGCCGGAAGGCCGCGGCCCCCACCTCCGGGGCGAACAGACGAGTGACCAGGCGCACGGTGCGAGACATCCCGGTCACCCTACCCAGTTCGCGGCGCCGGCTCAGGGCGCGCCGTCGACGATGGTGTCGAGCCGTGACTCCATGGCGTTCGCGAGGCTGCGCGCATACGTGGCGGTGATGTGGTGCTCGTCGCGGTACACGAGGACCTGCCCGATGACCGGCGCGCACCGCGTGTCCGGGCAGATGAAGTCGTTGAGGTCGACCAGGTGCACCCCTGGCTGCCCCTGGGCCGCCGCCGACACCTCCGGCCCCGCAGCCCCGAGCGCATCGGATCGAGCCGGCGCGCACGTGGTGAGGTTCCCCTCGTTGGCCGAGACGCACTCGGCCATGTCGAAGCCCGGCCGGGGCGTGTCGGCCACGGGGACCACGACGGACCCGAGCTCGACGAGCTCGTCCCACGAGGCCCGCAGACCCTCGACCAGGCGGGCCCGGCTCTCCTCCTCGCCGAGCACACCCTCCCCCTCGTTGACCGGGTACGACGTCGCCGACGTGATCACGACGTCGGGTCGCTCGCGGGCCAGCTCAGCCAGGACGTCCTCGTTCCATCCGTCGCAACCGGCGTACGGCCGTTGGTCCTTGCCCTGCGCGACCGTGACGTCGGCGAGCGGGCAGCTCGACTTGGTGTAGACGAGCAGCCTCCACCCACGCCGCTCGGCAACGGCCTGGAGGGTCGGCACCCACTGTGCCGCGTGGGAGTCGCCGACGACCGCCACCGTGAAGCTGCCGGCCGGATCGCCGTAGGTGCACCCGACGGCCACCGGTGAGGGGTTGTCCTGGACGTGGCAGCCGTCGGCGTAGGAGCTCGGGACGTCATCGCGAACCGTGGCTGCCGACGGCGTGAACGCCCCGGGGTCGTCGACCGGCTGACCAGCGGCGGATCCCCTGGGGTCGGGCGCGAGCGCCTCGGCCCCGGTGACGCTCGCGGGGCTGACGACGGCGGCGCGCTGCCACACCGTCGAGAGCGCCACGACACCGCCACCCGCGAGCAGGGAGACGGCGGTGCACAGGGCACCGACCTTCAGGGACCAGATCCGCACCGTGTCGGGACTCCCCCGGTACTGCCGCACGGGCTCCTCGACGAGGCGGAAGGAGAGCCAGGCGGGGATGACGGACAGGGTCACCACCGCCACGCCCAGAACGGGGTCGAGGTGCCCGGGGCGGTCGAGCAGGAGCGCCGACGCGACGACCAGGACCGGCCAGTGCCAGAGGTAGAGGGAGTAGGACAGCTTGCCGATGAGCTGCATCGGGACCGGACGCAGCACCGCCACGGGCCCCCGTCGACCCGCGATCGGCCCGACGGCGATCACGGCGGCGGTGCCCAGCACCGGAAGGGCAGCGACACTGCCGGGGAACGGCATCGACTCGGGCAGCACCACGATGGTCGCCACCACGACGGCGAGGCCCAGCCAGCCGACGACGACGGCAAGCGCTGGCGGGACGACTCTCGCCAGGCCGTGCCCGGCCACGGCGACCAGGCCCCCGACCGCGAGCTCCCACAGACGCGTGGTCGTCACGAAGTAGGCCTTCTCGGGCTCGGCCGCGGTGTAGTAGACGGACCAGAGGAAGGAGACGAGGATGAGCGCCGTCAGCCCCCACGCGACCGGAGCCACCTTCGAGATCCGGCGACGTGCGAGAACGCCGATCAGCGCGAGCAGCAAGGGCCAGACGATGTAGAACTGCTCCTCGACCGCGAGCGACCAGAAGTGCAGCACCGGGCTGGGCGAGTTGTCGGCGGCGAGGTAGTCGACCGAGGAGTCGGCCAGGCGCCAGTTGATGACGTAGAGCGCGCTCGCCACGATGTCGCGGCCGGTGTCGCCGGCCCTGATCTTCGGCAGGAACAGCACGGTGGCGATCGCCACCCCGACCAGCGTGACGGCCGCGGCGGGCAGGAGCCGCTTGGCTCGGCGGGCATAGAAGCCGACGAACGAGATGTGTCCACGCGCGCTGAGCTCGCGGGTGAGCAGGCCGGTCATCAAGTACCCTGAGATCACGAAGAACACGTCGACGCCGACGAAGCCGCCCCGCAGGAAGGGGACGCCGGCATGCCAGAGCATGACGCTGACCACGGCGACGGCACGCAGTCCTTCGATGTCGGCTCGAAACCTCGTCCGGTCCACACCGCGTGGCTGCGTCACCGAGGCACCGGACCGGCTTCGCGCCACCGCCGTCACCGGCGTCACATCAGTCACGACGACCGCCGGCATCCGGACCCGCCCAGGCCACCGGCGGGACCACCCCGCCGTGCGACCGGGAGCTCCTCCTCATCAACCCGGGAGGTCGACGGTGCGGCCCGTGAGCGCGGATTCGATGCATGCCTCGGCGACGCGGACCGTGCGGAGCCCCTGCACCATCGTCACGATGTCGGCGTCCATGCCGCGGACGGCGTCACGGAACTGCTCGTGCTCGACCCTCAGCGGCTCCGGCTTCGGGATGGCGAAGCGCACCACGTCGCCCTCGGAGACGCCGCGGAACTTGGAGATACCGTCCCAGGCCTGTTCGATCTCGCCGTTCGCGTGGAAGGTGAGGTCGGCGGTGAGGGTGTCCGCCACGAAGGCGCCCTTGCTGCCGGTGATGATCGTCACCCGCTCCTTGAAGGGGGACAGCCAGTTGACCAGGTGGTTGGTGATCGTCCCGCCCGAGAGCTGCCCGACGATCGCCACCATGTCCTCGTGCTCGCGCCCGGAGCGGTGCGCGGTGCGGGCGGAGACCGCCGTGAAGTGCTGCTGGGTGACCCAGGCCGTGAGGTCGATGTCGTGGGTGCCCAGGTCCTTGACCACTCCCACATCGGCGATCCGGGCCGGGAACGGCCCCTGCCGCCGCGTCACGACCTGGTAGACGTCGCCGAGCTCGCCGGCCTCGATGCGCGAACGGGCCTGCTGCAGGGAGGGGTTGTAGCGCTCGATGTGCCCGACCGCGGACACCAGCCCCCTGGCCTCGAACGCTTCCGCGAGCCGAGTGGCCGACGGTACGTCCTGGGCCAGCGGCTTCTCGATCATCGTGTGCACGCCGGCTTCGGCCAGGGCCAGGCCGACCGGCTCGTGGAGGATCGTCGGGACCGCGACCA
>DASQEZ010000323.1:0-29521 GCA_035633415.1 Ornithinibacter sp.
GAACGTGCCTGCGCAGCACGCGATCCAGACGGCGCTGGGCGGCTACCAGTCGGTCACCGAGCTGATCACCATGGTGCTCCAGGCCTTCGTCGACGACGGCAACGAGGTGCTGGTCCCGGCCCCCGACTACCCGTTGTGGACCGGCGCGGTGTCGCTCTCGGGTGGCACGCCCGTGCACTACCGGTGCGACGAGGAGAACGGCTGGGACCCCGACCTCGAGGACATCGAGGCCAAGATCACCGAGAACACCCACGCCCTCGTCATCATCAACCCGAACAACCCCACCGGCGCGGTGTACTCGCAGGAGACCGTCAAGGCCCTCGTCGACATCGCCCGGCGCCACCACCTGGTGCTCATGGCCGACGAGATCTACGAGAAGATCCTCTTCGACGACGCCGTGCACCACCACGTCGCGACGTACGCCGAGGACGACGTCCTGTGCCTCACCTTCAGCGGGCTCTCCAAGGCCTACCGGGTGTGCGGCTACCGCGCCGGCTGGGTGATGGTGTCCGGGCCGAAGCACCTGGCGGAGGACTTCCTCGAGGGCCTCACCCTGCTGTCGAACATGCGGATGTGCGCGAACGTGCCTGCGCAGCACGCGATCCAGACGGCGCTGGGCGGCTACCAGTCGGTCACCGAGCTGATCGTCCCCGGCGGCCGGTTCCACGAGCAGAGCAAGCTCGCCGCGAAGCTGCTCAACGACATCCCGGGCGTCTCGTGCGTCGAGCCTCGCGGGGCCCTCTACTGCTTCCCGCGTCTCGACCCCGAGGTGTACCGCATCGAGAGTGACGAGGACTTCGTCATCGACCTGTTGCGCGCCAAGAAGATCCTCGTGACGCACGGCACGGGCTTCAACTGGTTCGAGCCCGACCACTTCCGCCTCGTGACCCTGCCCGACGTCGAGGTGCTCACCGAGGCCATCGGCCGCATCGCCGACTACCTCGAGACGCTGCGGGCCTGACGCGTGCCCGACCGCGGCGCCCCTGTGGACCTCGCGGTCCTGGCCACCGTCGCGCTCGGCGGCGTCATCGGCTCGCTCGGGCGGTACGCCGTGGGGGCCGCGCTCCCGCACGAGGCCGGCGCCTTCCCCTGGGCCACCCTCGTCGTCAACGTCAGCGGTGCCTTCGCGATGGGCCTGCTCGTCGCCTACCTCGTCGACCGTCCCGGTGTGCACCGGCTGGCGAGGCCGTTCGTCGGGGTCGGCGTGCTCGGCGGGTGGACCACCTTCTCCGCGCTGGCGGTCGACGTCGTGCAGCTCGGCGCGGCCGACCACGTCCAGGCGGCCCTGGTCTACGTCGCTGCGACCTTCCTCGTCGGCACGCTGGCGGTCGCCGCCGGGTCCTTCCTCGGACAACGGGTCTGGCCGGGCCCATGACCCCTGTCGACGCACTCCTCGTCGCGCTCGGCGCCGCGGTCGGTGCCCCCCTGCGCTACCTCGTCAACCACGGCGTGCGCGAGCGCCTCGGCGGCACCCCGGCCGCCGGCACGCTGGTCGTCAACGTCGTCGGGTCGTTCGTGCTGGGGGTCGTCGTCGGGGCCGGCGCAGGCACCGCCCCACTGGCCCTGGTCGGCATCGGCTTCTGTGGGGCCCTGACCACGTTCTCGACCCTGGCCCTCGAGGTCTGGGACGCGATGAGCGACGACCGCTACCCGCACGCGGTCACCAACGTCGCGCTCTCCCTGACCCTGGGCCTCGGCGCCGCCTGGCTCGGCTGGTCGCTGGGATGACGGCCGGATGCCCTCGCCACAGAACGAGTTGAACCGCGCGGTGCCGGTGCACAGGGCGTCGAACTCCTTGGCCGGCCCACGTCGGCGTACGACAGCAGCGCCGGTGGTGGCCCGACGGGACACCGTCGCCACGGTTGGCCCCCCTCCCGCGGCGAGGAAACGTATGCTCTCGACCATGCGTCGACGCTCGACCCGCCCCGTGGCTGACGTCTTCGAGGCGTTCGCCCACCGGGTGGACACCGACGAGGACGCCCCGACGGGCGCGCCCGGAGCCGCCACGGTGGCGCGATCCGCCGGCATCACCGTGGGCCTGATGGTCCTCACGTCCCTGGCCTTCGTCGGCGGCGCGTGGCTCGCGGGCCGCTCGCGCCCCGACCTCGTCTACGCGAACCTCCTGTGGGAGGGCGTCGCCATCACCCTGTGGTCCTTCGTGTGGGGTGCCTTCGCCGCGATGGCGGTGCTCGCCGCCGGCGTCGTCGCCGTCGGGCTGCCGTGGGTGCGGCGTCAGCGGGACGCCCGCTCGACCTCGACCTCGACGCCGTAGGACCACCCCGGCCGCAAAGGCAGGGTGTCCCCGCTCCAGAACCGGCCCGGGTCGTACCAGTTCGTCGGCGCGTCGTCGCGCAGCACACCCATCTCCTCGAGGGTCACGGCGACCACCTCGGCGCAGTACGCGTCCTCGGGCCGCAGCCCCTTGCGCTCGGCCTCGCGCCGCGACAGATAGCCGTCGCGACCGCGCAGCCAGCGCCACGCCAGTCCCATGGTGCTCGGGAAGGACACCCCGTCGAGCCGCGCGATGGTGCGC
Organism: Ornithinibacter sp.; assembly: GCA_035633415.1. Taxonomy (GTDB): domain Bacteria; phylum Actinomycetota; class Actinomycetes; order Actinomycetales; family Dermatophilaceae; genus Fodinibacter. The sequence continues at coordinate 2,534 of DASQEZ010000323.1, forward strand.
AGCAGCGCCTCCTCCTGCTCGCGCCCCACGTCGGGGCTGAGCTGGCGCAACCAGGCGCGCTGCCCGTACCGCCCCTGCCAGGTCGTCACCGCCTCACGCAGGTCGTGCAGCTGCACCCCGCGGTGGTGGTCACCCGTCCAGTGGTCGCGCATCGACCGCCCCAGCTCGGCGTGCCACATCAGCGGCGGGAGGTCGTCGAGCACCACGGCCATGCCGACGTGGTTGACCGGCGAGTTGCTCGCCGTCTGGATGAGCCGGTCCGCGACGGTGCCCCCGCGGAAGATCCACAGGTCGCCGGTGCGGGTCACGTCGATGGCCTCGTCGAAGGAGACCGTGCCGGTGCGAGCCATGGCCCCAGTCTGGCCGACCCGGGCCGCCGTGGGCCGCACCCTATCCACGCGGGTGCGCCACGGCATACGGTGATCGGGTGCGCAGGAGGCGCAGGAAGCGGGGACTCACCGTGCAGGCCGTGGCCGGCACCCACTCCGTGCTGCTCGGGTTCGACCTCGACGCCCCGGCCGGTTGCCTCGGCTTCGCGATCCACCGCACCGACCACACCGAGGGCGAGGCCCGCTGGCTGCGCGGGATGAAGACCTTCGAGAGCGTGGTGCCCGACCCGCCGCCCGGCTCGGACTGGCCGACGAACGCGCACCCGGTGCAGGGCTTCCAGTGGGGTGACTACTCCGCGAAGCCCGGACACGACTACACGTACGCCGTGTCGGCACTGGGCGGGTCGGCTGCGGCACCCGTGCCCACGGCGACCGTGTCGCTCGCGGTGCGCACCGAGGTCGAGGACGACGGCGAGCACGGGGTCTGGTTCAACCGTGGCGTCGCCGGCTCGCAGGCCTTCTCCCGACAGTTCGCCGGCTGGGTGCCCACGTCGACGCCGGACGAGACCCACCCGGCGATGGTCTGGCTCTCGCGAGGGCTGGGCGAGGCGCTGTTGGCGTTCGTCGGGGAGGCCCTCGACGGCGACTGGTCGGTGCGGGGGGCCCTGTACGAGCTCACCTGGGGGCGGGGCCTGCAGGCCTTCGCCGACGCACGCGACCGTGGCGTCGACATCCGGCTGGTGGTGCACGGGCGCGACCGTGACGCTCCTGGTGACACCGGGCCGGACGACGCCGACCGCACCGCCGAGATGGCCCGCCAGGCCGTGCGTGACAGCGGGATCGACGACCTCGTCACCTGGCGGGAGGCCCCGGTCAAGAGCGCCCTGCACCACCACAAGTTCCTCCTGCTCTCCCACCGTGGGGTGCCCGAGGCCGTGTGGACCGGCTCGACCAACCTCACCCTGGGCGCCGTCTACGGCCACTCCAACGTCGGCCACGTGGTGCGCGACCGAGCGGTCGCCGCCCGGTTCGCCGCGGAGTGGGAGCGCCTCGAGGGTGGGATGCCGACTGCCGACCTCCGTGCCGCGCACGCCGGCGACCCCGCGCCCGCCCGCACCGTGCCCGTGCCAGGCGGTGTCGGCCCGGTCTTCTCGCCGCTGTCCGGCACCTCGCTGCTCGACTGGTACGCCGCCGTCTTCGACGCCGCCGTGAGCTCGGCCCACGTCACCGGTGCGTTCGGACTGAACGCGGTCTTCCGCGACCGCCTCCGGGTCGACCGGTCGCCGGTGACCCGCACGGTCCTGCTCGAGAAGGTGCCGCCACCGCAGCAGGCGATCCCGCGCACCGACGACCACGTGCGCATCTCGACCGGAAGCCACCTCTTCGGCGACCCCCTGCAGCAGTGGGCGACCGAGCGGCTGACGGGGTTCAACAACCACGTCCGCTACATCCACACCAAGATCGTGCTCGTCGACCCGCTCGGCCCCGACCCCACCATCCTCACCGGCTCGGCGAACTACTCCGACGCGTCCACGACGACCAACGAGGAGAACACGCTCGTCATCCGGGCCGGGCGCACCCGGTCGGCGTCCAAGCGGGCCGTGCGCCGGGTCGCGGACATCTACCTCACCGAGTACCACCGGCTGTTCATGCACTTCGCGTTCCGCGCCATGGCGCAGGACCGTGAGGTCAACACCGGTGTGTCGCAGTGGAGCAGGTATCTCGACGAGACCGGCTCGTGGACCGACCGCTACTACGTCGCCGACGGCTGGCGGGCGTCACAGCGACGGTTGTTCTCGGGGTCCTGACCGGCCGGTCCGTCGGTAGGGTGGTGGCATGGCCGCATCGAACCGTGTGTGGAAGCTCGTCGGACTGGCGGGGCTCGTCGGAGTCGTCGCGACCGGGGCCCTCGTCGCCCGCAACGAGCGGGAACGGCGGAACTACACCCCCGACGAGGTGCGCGACCGGCTCCAGCAGCGGTTGCGCGCGGCGGAGGGCAACGAGGGCCGGATCATCGGCTGATCCGGCCCCCTGACCGCCCGGGGGTGCTCAGCCCGACTGCGCGACGAGCGCCTCGAGGCGGTCGTAGCCCTCGGACATGCCCGTCTCCATCCCTGACTCGACCATGGCGTCGCGACCCTCGACGGTGCGGCCGATGCTGCGGCCCCGCAACCGGGTGCGCCCGTCGCCGAGGTCCTCGAACCACATGAACTCCAGGGCGACCTCGTCGGGGGCGCCGTCGAACTCGAAGGTCTGGAGGGCGAACTCGTTGTCACGAACGGTGTGGAAGACCCCCCGGAACCCGAAGTTGCCGTGCTCGGTGCGGTGCTCGTAGCGGTAGCTGCCGCCGGTGGTGAAGTCCCACTCGTCGATGGCCATGTCGTAGCCGTGCGGGCCGAGCCACTGCTTGACCTTCTCGGGGTCACGGTGGGCCTCGAAGACCGCCGCCACAGGGGCGTCGAACTCCCGGGTGAAGTCGATCCACGGCACTCCGGCCGGGATGTCGAGGTGCAGGCTGTTGCTCATGGTCACTCCTGATCGGTGGTCGGTGCAGGTGGCGCCCCGAGGACGGCGTCGAGCCGGCGGAACCGCCGCTCGTGGCTCAGGCGGTAGCCGTCGATCCACGCGGTCAGCGCCTCGAGTGCGTCGGGGTTGAGGTGGACCGGGCGGCGTTGGGCCTCCCGGGTCCGGGTGACCAGGCCCGCGTGCTCGAGGACCTGGATGTGCTTCGAGACCGCCTGGAGGGAGATCTCGAACGGCTCGGCGATCTCGTTCACCGTGGCCGGGCCCCGGCTCAGGCGAGCGATGATCGCCCGACGGACGGGGTCGGCAAGGGCCGCGAAGCCCAGGTCCACCGACGTGCTGTCGTCCGCCATGCCGCTATTCAATCATCCCGTTGATCAACCGTCAAGTTGATCAATGCGGTTCCTTCGCGGCGAGTGCGGAAGTGGTCGCCAGGGCAGCCACTTCCGCACTCGCCGCGCGAAGGGGGACGGGCCCGGCGCGCTCAGCCGTGCAGGAACAGGTGCGGGTGCCCAGGGGCACGACCCTGGAAGGACAGGATCGCCTCGTTCTGGATGACGCCGTCACGGATCTCGATGGCCCGGCGCACGGTCATGTCGAGGTCCCACGCGGCCGGGCCCTCCATGACCGTGCGCAGGAACGGCAGCAGCGCCTCGCTGATCTCCCAGGTGGCCGAGCCCCACAGGTAGGACGGGCTGTGGTCGACGGCGTAGTAGAGCACGTTGTGACCCACCACGAAGGTCGGCTCGGCGAAGGTGGTCGGCCGGGCCCAGCTGAAGCCCATCCCCTCGTCGCAGGACACGTCGACGACCACGGTGCCCGGTGAGAGCGCGGACAGGTCGTCGTCGGTCATGAAGACGAGCGGGGCGTCGGTGTCCTGCAGCACGCAGTTGACGATGATGTCGTGCTCGCCGAGGAACTCCGCGAGCGGCACCCGGCCCTCGGGGGTGACCGCGTGGCTCACCCGGCCTGCGGTGTCGTCCGGGTCGAAGTGCAGGATGCGGGCGGAGTGGATCGGCGAGGCCACGGCGGCGACCTGCCGATGGGTGAGGATGTCGACGTCGTTCACGCCGAGCGCGGCGAGTGCCGTGACCGCCCCGCGTGCCGTGGCGCCGAAACCGATGACGACGGCGCGCAGCCGGGGTCCGTAGTCACCGCTCGTGCCGGAGAGCTGCATCGCGTGGAGCACCGAGGAGTAGCCCGCGAGCTCGTTGTTCTTGTGGAACACGTGGAGGTTGAACGAGCCGTCGGGTTTCCAGTGGTTCATCGCCTCGAACGCGATCAGGGTGAGCCGGCCGTCGACGGCCACCTGGGTCAGCGCGTGGTCCTGAACGCAGTGCGGCCACCCCCACAGCACCTGCCCCTCGCGCAGCTCGGCGACGTCGTCGTGCAGGGGCTTGGGCTGGAGGATGACGTCGCACTCGTCGACCAGCTCGCGGTGGGCCCGCACGCCCGCGACCAGCTCGCCCAGCTCTCCGTCGCTGACGCCGAACCGGGCGCCGTAGCCGGTCTCGAGGTAGAGACGGCTGCGCAGGTCCTCGGGGATCCGGTCCAGGTGGCGCGGGTGCAGGGCGAGCCGGTGCTCGTTCTCCTTCTGCGACCGGCCCATGACCCCGACGCTGAGCAGGGTGCGCGCCGGGTCCTCACCGGGTGTCGGTGCGGATGCCGTCGCCTCACCCGGACCCGGTGTCCGGGCTCGTGTACTCGGTTCTGCGGAATGCGCCTGGCTCATGACGATGCCCGTCCGGGACCCTCGCGGGCCCGCCTGTCGACCTGCTCAGGGCCGGCAAGGAGTCGTCGACCTCGCGCGTCAGCCCTGCTCGGCACTCTAGCCGCGCCGGCAGCCCTGCCGGTGGCCGTTGTGGGTGCGGCCACCTACAGTCGGCGGTCAGCCCGGTGACCGAGCGATTGGAGACGAGATGACCGAGGTCGTGCTGTTCCACCACGTGCAGGGGCTCACCGAGGGGGTCCGGCGGCTGGCCGACGAGCTGCGGGCCGGGGGCCATGTCGTGCACACCCCCGACTTCTTCACCGGGGCGACCTTCGCCTCGATCGACGACGGTTTCGCCGCGGTGCGCGCCCGGGGCGAGGGTGCCGTCGACGCGTGGGCCGACGCGCTGGTCGCCGACCTGCCCGACGCGCTCGTCTACGTGGGCGTCTCGCTCGGAGTCATGACCGCACAGCGGCTCGCGCAGACCCGGCCCGGCGCGCTCGGTGCCGTGCTGCTGGAGGCGTGCGTGCCGGCATCCGAGTTCGGCAGCGGCTGGCCCGTGGGCGTCCCCGTGCAGGTGCACGGCATGGAGCACGACCCGTTCTTCGGGCTCGAGGGCGACGTCGACGCCGCGCGCGAGCTGGTGGCGTCGGTCGACGACGGCGAGCTGTTCGTCTACCCCGGCGACGCCCACCTGTTCACCGACTCCTCGCTCCCCTCCTACGACGAGGCGGCCACGGCAATGGTCGTCGAGCGGGCCCTGGGGCTGCTCGCCCGAACCTGACCCACGTGGGATCGCGCCTCGCCACCATCCGGGACGTCGCCGAAGGCCGGTAACACCAGCCCGGCGCTGCGGTTGAATGAGACCGTGGAAGCGCCGGGCCAGGAGCCCTCCCCGGAGCAGCGGCGAGGTGCGACTTCACGGGCGGTCGACTGGTCGCGGGTTCGGGCACAGCGCGCATCGGCGTGGAGCGTCGACGCTCGACAGACCCACCGGTCGGTCGACGTCGGCTTCCGGCTCGCCGACCGCGACAAGCGGGTGGCGGCCGGGGTGCTCGCCGGGGGCGTCGCGTACCGGCTGTTCTTCTGGCTGCTGTCGGTCTCGGTGCTGGCCACCGGCGCCTTCGGGATCGCGCGCGGCGAGTGGGTCGACGAGGCGCTGCGCGACCTCGGCGTCGGCCCGGCGGCGAGCAGCATCGTCAAGGAGTTCCTTCGCGGCTCGGACGACGCCCGGTGGTTGGTCACCGTGGTCGGGGTGTGGCTGGTCCTGTGGACCGGTTACCTGGGGGCCAAGGCGCTCGTCCTCGTGCACGCCGCGGTGTGGGGCGTGCCGGCGCCACGAGCGCGCCGGCAGTGGGCGATGTCGCTGACCTTCACCGGCACCACGATCCTCTTCGTGGCCGCGATGTCGCTGGCCGCGCGGGTCCACGCCGAGGGCCACCTCGTCGGGCTGGTCTCCGACATCGTGTCGACGGCCATCCCGTTCGCGATGTGGCTCGTGGTGTCGAGCTGGCTACCGCGCCGGGGAACCGGATGGATCGACCTCGTGCCGGGAGCGGTCCTGGTCGCCATCGGGGCACAGGCCTTCTACCTGTTCGCCACCTTCTTCCTGGCCCCGAAGCTGGCGAACGCGACCCAGCTCTACGGCCTGCTCGGCATCGCCGCCACCGTGCTGTTCTGGCTGTACGTCCTGGGCCGCCTCACGATCGGTGCAGCCACGCTGAACGCCTCCCTGTACGAGAACCGTTCCGCCTCGGAGCCGCCGGCCGACCTGGCAGAGGACGACCGGCGGCACCGCCACCACTGAGCCGGCTCAGGCGTCGACGATCACGGGGATGATCAGCGGGCTGCGTCGGTGGGTGCGGTGGGCCCAGGTGGACGCGGCGCGACGGACGAGGTCCTCGATCTGGTCGAGGTCCTCGATGCCGTCGCGGGTGGCCTTGGTCAGAGCGGCCTGGATCGCGGGAGTGGCCGCGGAGAAGTCCATCACCTCGGGCGGGAAGCCGTGGGCGAGGTAGTCGGGGTCCTCGGTGAGCTTGCCGGTGTCGGGGTCGATGATGCACACGATGGTGACCACGCCCTCCTCGGCCAGGGTGCGTCGTACGTGCAGGGTCTCCTCGGTGGCGCCACCGACCGTCATCGCGTCGACGTAGACCAGCCCGGCCGGCACGGTGCCGGTGATGGTGGCGCGCCCGTCGACGAGGTCGATCACGCTGCCGTCCTGGGCGATGAGCACCCGGTCGCGCTCGATTCCGGTGCGGATCGCGATGTCGGCGTTGGCCCGCAGGTGCCGCCACTCGCCGTGCACGGGCAGCACGTTGGCGGGCCGGATGATGTTGAAGCAGTACGCGAGCTCGCCGGCGCTGGCGTGGCCGGAGACGTGCACCTTGGCGTTGCCCTTGTGCACGACGTTGGCGCCCCACCGGGTGAGCTCGTTGATCACCCGGTAGATGGCGTTCTCGTTGCCCGGGATCAGCGAGCTGGCCATGAGCACCGTGTCACCGGCGGTGATGCTGACGGGGTGGTCTCGGTTGGCCATCCGGGCCAACGCGGCCATCGGCTCGCCCTGGGACCCGGTGGCGATGATCGTCATCTGCTCGGGGCGCAACCGCTCCAGGGCCTTGAGGTCCTTGACCACCAGCCCCTCGGGGAAGGTCAGGTACCCCAGCTCGCGGGCGATGCCCATGTTGCGCACCATCGAGCGCCCCACGAACGCGACCTTGCGCCCGTGCCGCGCGGCGGCATCGAGGATCTGCTGGATGCGGTGCACGTGGCTGGCGAAGCTGGAGACGATCACCCGGCCGGTGGTGGTGCGGAACACGGTGTCGATCGCCGGGGCGAGCTCCTCCTCGGAGACGGTGAAGCCGGGGACCTCGGCGTTGGTGGAGTCGACCAGGAACAGGTCCACACCCTCCTCCCCCATCCGGGCGAAGGCGCGCAGGTCGGTCACCCGCCCGTCGAGGGGGAACTGGTCCATCTTGAAGTCACCGGTGTGCAGCACCAGCCCGGCCGGGGTGCGGATGGCCACGGCCAGCCCGTCGGGGATGGAGTGGTTGACCGCGACGAACTCGCAGTCGAACGAACCGAACGAGCGGCGGTCGCCCTCGGCGACCTCGACCGTGCGCGGGGTGATGCGGTGCTCGACCAGCTTGGCCTCCAACAGGGCCAGCGTCAGGCGGGACCCGACCACGGGGATGTCGGGGCGCTCGCGCAGCAGGTACGGCACGCCGCCGATGTGGTCCTCGTGGCCGTGGGTGAGCACGATCGCGTCGATTGTGTCGAGCCGGTCCCGGATCCAGGTGAAGTCGGGGATGATCACGTCCACGCCCGGCTGGTGCTCGTCCGGGAACAGCACGCCGCAGTCGACCACCAGCAGCCGGCCCGCGTGCTCGAAGACGGTCATGTTGCGACCGATCTCGCCCAGACCGCCCAGCGGCACGATCCGCAACCCGTTGCGCGCCAACGCCGGCAGCGCGTCACCGCTCTTGCGGCGCGGCCCCCGCCGGCTCATCGGGCGCGTCCCGCCACGGACACGGGGTGGGACGCCGGGGCTGCCGGGTCGATGCTCTGCGGAAGGTTCACGGTTGCTCCGTTGGTCGAGTTCATTGGGCGACGGGTCGGGCACGCGCATCGGTCGAGGGCCGTACGAGCCGCACGTTCAGGGACGTGCGGCGCGGTGGTCGGCGAGGCGCTGGTGCCGCTCGCCCTCCATTTTGGGGCCTACCACCGCATAACCACCCATTCGGTGCCGGATCTCGACGACAACGGGTGTCAGCCGGCCGGCCCACAGGTCGTCCTCCTACGCTGGGGTCGCACCCGACGAGGAGGTCGCCCCGTGGCCCGACGCGTGCTCGTCGTCGACGACGAGCCGGAGATCCGTGGAGTGCTGCGTGCCTACCTCGAGCACGACGGCTTCCTCGTCGCCGAGGCCGGGACCGGCGCCGAGGCGCTGCGACGAACCCTGGCGACGGACGGGACGGCGCCCGATCTCGTCCTCCTCGACATCGGCCTCCCCGACCTCGACGGCCTCGAGGTGCTGCGCACCATCCGTCGCTCCTCCGATGTCTACGTCGTCCTGGTGACGGCCCGTGCCGACGAGGTGGACACCCTCGTCGGGCTCCGCACGGGGGCCGACGACTACGTGACGAAGCCGTTCTCCCCCCGTGAGGTCGTCGCCCGCGTGGGCACGGTGCTGCGCCGGTCGGCCCGGCGGGGACCCGACGGCGCCGTCGACGACCACGTGCTGCGGTTCGAGGGCCTGAGCCTGGACGAGCGCCGCCGTGAGCTCGTCGTCGACGGTACCGAGGTGCGGCTCTCGACCCTCGAGTTCGACCTGCTGCGGGCCCTGGCCTCCTCGCCCGGAAGGGTCTTCTCGCGGGCCCAGCTCCTCGAGGAGGTCTGGGGGTACGACTTCTACGGCGACGAGCGGGTCGTCGACGTGCACGTCCGCAGCGTCCGGCGCGCCCTGGCCGATGACGCCGGCGATCCCCGGGTCATCGGCACCGTGCGAGGAGTCGGCTACAAGTTCCTCCTGCCGCCCGTCAAGGACCCGCCGTGAACCGACTCGCCACCCGGCTCGTCCTGTCCCACGTGCTCGTCGCGGTGCTCGGCGGGCTCGCCACCTTCCTCGTCGTCCGCGTCCTCACCCCGCAGCTGTTCGACCGGATGATGGGTACCGACGGCTCGATGATGGGGCAGGGCCGGGGCGGCTCGCTGCGCGGCCAGGTGGCGGACGCGGTCACGCAGGCGCTGCTCGTGGGGGTCCTGGTCGGGGTGGCCGCCGCCACCGTGTTCGGGATCGTCGCCGCCCACCGGCTCGTGCTGCCCCTGCGGCGGCTGGGCGACACGACGCGCGAGATCGCCGCCGGCCACTACGACGTGCACGTGGCCCGACCCCACGAGCACGAGCTCGCGCTCCTCGCCGACGACGTGAACACGCTCGGGCGCACGCTGGCCGAGACCGAGTCGCGGCGGGTGCGGCTGCTCGGCGAGCTCGCCCACGAGATGCGCACCCCACTCACCGTCATCGAGGGGTCGGTCGAGGGGATGATCGACGGCGTCCTGCCCACCGACCCGGAGCGTCTCGGCCTGGTGAGCGACGAGGTGCGCCGCCTGCGTCGACTCGCCGACGACCTGTCGGCCCTCTCACGCACCGAGGAGGGTCGGATCGGGCTCGTGCTCGTGCCCACGGACCTGCGCGCCGTGGTCACCTCCGCCGTCGAGCGCCTGCGCCCGCAGACGGATGACGCCGGTGTCGCCCTGGAGCTGCTCGTCCCGAGCACCCAGGTACCCGTGGCGGTCGACGCCGACCGGTTCGCGCAGGTGGTGACCAACCTCCTGGGCAACGCCCTGCGCGCAACGGCCTCCGGTGGGCGCGTCGACGTCGAGGTCCTCGTCGACGGGTCCATGGCGGCAGTGGCGGTGACCGACTCCGGCGAAGGGCTGGCACCCGAGGACCTCGAGCGGGTCTTCGAGCGGTTCTACCGGGTGCCCGACCGACGCCGAGGTGGCGCCGACACCGGGTCGGGCATCGGCCTGACCATCGCCCGCGGGATTCTCGGGGCGCACGGTGGCACCCTGGACGCGCGGTCGCCGGGCCGTGGTCGCGGTGCGACCTTCACGGCCCGGCTACCCCTGGCGCACGGGGCTCAGCTGGCGTCCTCGTCGACGTAGGGGCAGTCCCCACCCGTCCCACCGCCGTTGCCACCACGGATGCCGTTGCCGTTGCCACCTCGGTTGCCGTTCATCCCGGCGCCTCGGCCGGGGGCGGTGCCGTCGCCGGAGCGGCCCTGCATCATCCCCGGGCCCGTGCCGAGGTCACCCGCGACGGCCCGCTGGTAGGCCGCCAGGTGGTTCCGCGAGCCCTTGAGCAGCTGGCCGAGCACGGTGTCGACGTCCGCCGGTAGGTCCGCCGCGATGCTCTTCTCCAGGTCGGCGATGTCGCGCTGCTCGAGCTCCACACCCACCCGGTAGGCGTCCTCGAGCGACGTCCTCCCCTCGGCCAGCCAGCCGTCGTAGAGGTCCTGGATCGCCGCGATGGCGTAGGTCCCGGCTGCCTTGCCGGCCGCCGGGTCGGTGACGTCGTAGCGCTCGAGGAGGGTGCCCACGGCGTCGAAGTGCCGGTCCTCACTGTTGGTGATCATGCTGAACGGGCGGGCACCGTCGTAGGTGTCGGCGAGCGCGGCATACAGGTCCCGCGCCATCCGCTCCTCCTCGCGGGAGAAGGCCAGGGCGCTGGCCACCTCGCTGTCGGCCGCCGCCGGGGCGCTCGTCGTGGACGCCTGGCTCGCGGCCACGCCTCCGGCGAGAAGGGCCGCAACGCCCACCGTTGCCGCTGTCAACCGGATCGTCGTGCTCATGGTGTGCTCCTGCGTGGTGTCGGTTCGTGGTCTGGTCTCCACGACCGATGCAACCCGGTCCGGATGAAGCGACTCCTGCCGACAGTGTGAAGCCTTCGTGAAGGCACGCGAGCCACGCCGGGTCGGGTCAGTGATGGCCCTTGAGCACCATCCGGACGATCCGCAGGTTGAAGACCGCGAACCGGACGGTCTGGTACGGCAGGTTGCGGCGCATCCGCAGCGTCTTCTCGGTCGGCAGCGGAGCCTGGGAGAGGTCGGCGGAGGGGGTGGTCATGTCGGTCATCGTCATCACTCCGGGATGAGCTGCCAGCCGAGGCGACCCTTGGCCTTGTAGATGAACAGGTGATGGAGCATCAGCTTGGCCCAGTGCCCGCTGAGCCCGATCTCGCCCCGGGTGTCCGCGAGGTCGCGGCCGGTGGCGTAGCGCGAGTAGTCCGGGACGACCGGCATCATCGTCATCGCAGCCGCTGAACCACGGCGCATGCCGGCTCCAGCGGACGCGACGCAGGCCGCACCCATGTCGGCCATCGAGGCCTCGTGGGCCGGGCGGTCGGCGCCGTGCTTGATGCGGTCGGCGATGGTCAGTGCCGCCGTCTTGCCCATGACGCCCGACGGCATCCCGGTGCGCGGCGGAGAGGGGGCGATGAGCGTGCCGTTGGTGCTCTTGCGCGGTCGCGAGATCTGGTGGGGGGGCGCGAAGGCGATACCCACGGCGAAGACGTTCTGGTGGCCGACTGCCTGGTAGGTCTTCGGCCAGTCCTCGCCACGCCACTCCTCGTAGGGTTTGGGGACGTAGTCGGCGTCGACCTTCATGAACCCACTGGGGGCGAACAGCTCCGAGGTGATGTCGGTTCCCTCGCGGTCGAAGGCCTGGAGCGGCACTCCGCCGAAGGGCGGCAGCAGCATCCCGAAGTCGAAGGCGAGCTCGTGCATCTCGCCGTCGAGCGTCTCGTAGTGGACGACGCCGGGCTCGACCCGGTGCACGTGGGCGCCGAGGACGGCCTCCACCCCGCGTTCGCGGTAGAGGCTGGCGGTCCACAGCTCGGAGGTGGTCTGGAAGCCGTGCTCGGCGAAGGTCATCCCGTCGACCCCGAAGTCCCCGAGCTGCGCCTCGTTGGTGAGGTACACCAGTCGGGCCAGGTCCCTGACGCCGGCCTCCCGCAGCTCGTGGTCGACGTTGAAGACGTACTCGAACGCCGCGCCCTCGCAGGTGCAGGTTCCGTGGCCCATGCCGACGACGAGGGTCTGGGGCTCGCCGGCCCTGAGCCGGTCGATGGTGTCGCGCAGACGCGCAGCAGCCTCGATCGCGTGGTCCGCGGTGCACACCGAGACGGTGTGGCCGCCATCGGGGCCGAGGCCGGGCGTCATCGCGAACTTCAGCTGCGGACCGGTGGCGTTGATGAGGTAGTCGTAGCGGATCCGCTCCTCCTCGCCGGCGCGCTCCGGGCCGGTGTGGACGATGTCGACCGCACCGCGCTCGCTCTCGGCGTCTCCGTCCGGGCGGATCGCGACGGCCTTGGCCTGGCGGAAGGCGATGCCCTTCTTGGCGTAGACCGGGGCCAGCGGGAAGACGACGTCCTCCTTGCCCATCTTGCCGACGCCGACCCAGATGTTGCTCGGGATCCAGTTCCAGCGCGAGTTGGGTGACACGACGGTCACGGTGTTCCCCTTGGGGAGCAGGCGGCTCAGGTGGAGCGCAGCGGTGTGCCCGGCAACGCCTGCCCCGAGGATCACGACGTCTGCCATGGCGTCTCCTTCGACGTGGGTGGTCCCCATGACGCTATACCCACAGGGGTATGTCGTCGGTGTGCGAGTGATCACAGCCACAGATACCCCTGCGGGTATAGCGTCGCACTGAGCCGGCCCGCTCGTCGCCCCAGGATCGAGAGCCCAGATGACCAGCCCCCCGCGCGTCGTCGTCATCGGGGACCTCGAGGCGACCCGACTGCTGTGCACCCTGCTCACCGAGGAGGGTGCCGAGACCATCCACCTCCTCGCCCCCGACGAGGAGTCGTTGCGCGCAGCCTTCGCCGACACCGTCGCCGGCGTCGCCGTCATCGTGCGCGGCGACGTGGTCGCGCTGCGCTACGCGCTGCTGGCCGAGAACCTCCAGCCGGCCGTTCCGATGGTGGTGACCGTCTTCGACCGCACCATCGGGCAGCAGCTGGCCTCGGTGGTGCCGAACTGCACCGTCACCTCCCCGGCCGACGTCGCGGCCCCCGCGGTCGTGGCCGCGTGCATCCACCCGACCGCGCTGGCCGTCCTCGGAGGCGGGACCCCCGGGAGCGCCGTGGTCGACCGGGACGGAGTCGCCGTCGAGTCGCCGTGGCACCCGGATCGCCCCCGGCCGGCCGACCGGCTGGCCCGATGGGCGCCACATAGGTACGGCGGAGCCGAGGGCCTCCTCGTCGCCGGCCTGCTGGGGCTGACCGCGATCATCGCGATCGAGTGGGCGCTCGCCGTGCTGGTGCTCCACGAGGGCCTGCTCGACGCCCTCTACGCCTCGACCCGACTGGTGGCGACGGTCGGGCCGGCAGACGCATCCGCACACGGCGCGCCGGGGTGGTACCTCGTCGTCTCCGCCCTGCTCATGCTCACCGGCATCGGCTTCACCGGTGCCCTGGTGGCGGGCCTGGTGGAGTGGATCGTCAGCGCGCGAACGGCCTCGTTCGTCGGCCCCCGCAGCATTCCCCGCAGCCACCACGTGGTGGTGGCCGGCCTCGGTCAGGTCGGCCTGCGCGTCGGACAGCTGCTGCGCGAGCTCCTGGTCCCGTGCGTGGTCGTCGAGCGCAGCGCCGGGGCCCAGAACCTTCCGCAGGCACGCACGAGCCGACTCCCGGTCGTCATCGGGGACGCTGCCGACCCGGCCGTGCTGCACCGCGTGGGCGTGACCCGCGCACGAGCCCTGGCCGCCCTCGGGTCCGACGACCTCGACAACGTGGCGGTCGTCATCAGCGCCCTGGCCCTGTCCCCCGGCGTGCAGACGGTCCTGCGCGCCGGCGAGGACCCGGCCGTCGAGGAGACGACCTCGCTCTTCCGGATCGGCAGGGTCGTCGACGTGTCGGCCATGACCGCCGCGTGGGTGTGCGCATCGGTGAGGAGCGAGCAACCGGTGGTGGCGTACACCCACGCCGGGATGGTGGGCGTGCTCACCGCGCAGGGCGACCGACGCCGCCCCGCACCCACCCGGTGTCGATGCGATAGATACCCCAGGGGGTATAGTGGGGTGGACTGAGAGAGGAGCCCGCATGACGCACACCGTGATCGCCCCGATCCCGCCCGCGGAGAGCCCGACGGCGCCGGGCCAGCCAGCCGGTTCCCTCGCCCACCTCCCGGTGACCCTGTTCGCCTCGGTGATGGGCCTGGGCGGGCTCTCGCTCGCCTGGCGTCGCGCCGCGACGGTGTGGGACCTGCCGCAGTGGCCGGCGCTCACGTTCCTGGCCGTGGGGGTGCTGGTCTTCCTGGTCGTCGGCACCCTCTACGTCGTCAAGTGGGTGCGACACCCCGCCGCTGCGCGCGCCGAGCTGCGTCACCCCGTGCGGATGACGTTCGCCCCCACTCTCACGATCTCCGTCCTCGTGCTCGCCACCGCGGGCCAGGACGTCGCCCCGGCGCTCGCCTCCGCCGTGTGGTGGGTGGGCGCCATCGGTCACCTCGCCGCGACCGTGGCCGTGCTGACCGCGTGGTTCTCGCGCCCCGACATCGGGCCGGGGGCGGTCACCCCCGCGTGGTTCATCCCCGTCGTCGGCAACGTCGTCACGCCTCTGGCGGCGGCCCGGCTCGGGTCCGTGGAGCTCGCGTGGTTCGCCTTCGGCGTCGGCATCGTGTTCTGGGTGGGCCTGCTACCGCTGCTGCTGCACCGCGTGCTGCTCCACGACCCCCCGCTTCCCGCGAAGCTCCTGCCGACGATCGCGATCTTCATCGCGCCGCCGGCAGTGGCGATGCTGTCGTGGCAGGCACTCACCGGTGTCGCCGACGGCCCTGCCGTGCGCGTCCTCTACTCCGCCGCCATGGTCTTCGTCGTGCTCCTGCTCGCCCAGGCGCCCAGGCTGCGCACGGTCCCGTTCGCCCTTCCGGCCTGGGCCTACACGTTCCCCCTGGCGGCCGCGTCGGCGGCGGCGGTCTCCATGGCCGGCGCCCGCCCCCAGGTGACCTACGACGTCATCGCCGTGCTGATGCTGGGCGGCACCACCGTGCTGGTGCTCGTGGTGGCGGCCCTCACCGTGCGGGCCGCCGGCCGCCGCCAGATCTGCGTGCCGGAGTGAGTTCCATGACCGCCCGGACCTGGCCACCCGACTGGAAGCGGGTGCTCGTCGTCGTCGCGCACCCCGACGACGAGTCGTTCGCGCTCGGCGCCCTCCTCGACCGCCTCGTGCAGCACGGGGCGCAGGTCACCATGCTCTGCCTCACGCGTGGTGAGGCCTCGACCCTCGGCGCCGGAGGCGGGGGCGAGGAGCTCGCTGCCGTGCGCGCCGCCGAGCTGGCGGCAGCGGGTGAGGTCATCGGCCTGGTTGCCACCACCGCCCTCACCCACCCCGACGGGGCACTGGCCGCGATGGACCCGGCCGTCCTGGCTGCGGAGGTCGACCGCCAGGTCGAGTCGACCCGGCCGGACGGCATCCTCGTCTTCGACCCCGTCTCGGGAGTCACCGGCCACCCGGATCACGAGGCCGCCTCGCTCGCTGCCATCGACGCGGCCGCACGCTGGGAGCTGCCGGTGCTCGGGTGGGCCCTGCCGCAAGCAGTCGCGGACGCGCTGAACGCCGAGTACGGTGCCGCCTTCGTCGGCCACCCCGCCGACGACCTCCTCGAGGTGGCCGTCGACCGCAGGCGCCAGCGGATGGCCATCGCCTGCCACACCAGTCAGGCCGTTCCCGGCAGCGTGCTGTGGCGCCGGCTCGAGCTGCTCGGTGACCATGAGTACCTCCGCACACCAGTTCCGACAACCAGACCGCCAGGAGATCCGCAGTGACCCGCCGCCCCACCACCGTCCTCGTCCTCGCCGCCGTCCTCGCCGCCACACTCGTCACCTCGGGCTGCTCCGGCTCCGCCGACGGCACCGTCGCCGTCTCCGCCGGGCCCACCGCCTCGGCGGCCCCGGCCAGCGGTGCAGAGCTGGGTGCCACCGACTTCGCGGCCGCACTCAAGCGCTCCGGCACGACCATCGTGGACGTGCGCACGCCGCAGGAGTACGCCCAGGGGCACCTGCCGGGCGCCGTCAACCTCGACGTGTCCTCCTCCGACTTCGGTGCTCGGATCGCGGCCCTCGACCCGAGCGCGCCGTACGCCGTGTACTGCCGCTCCGGCAACCGATCGGGCGTGGCCCTGGCTGCGATGGCGGACCAGGGCTTCACCGCCGCCTACCACCTCGGGGGCGGCATCGGCGCCTGGCAGGAGGCCGGCGGCGAGGTCGTCACGGGCTGACCCGCCTGCTCGCCGGGGCGAGGCGGGTCGGCGCCCGCCGGTCGGCGCCCGCAGCTACTCCCCGGCGGCGCCGCCGGTGAGGCGGTGCGCGATGTCCGCGGGCACGACCGAGTCGGGGTCGCGCAGCCGGCCGACCGCGGCCGACACCCCGACGATGCTCGAGTACAGCCCCGGGCACGTCGGGCACGAGGCGAGGTGCCCCTCGAGCAGCACGCGTTCGCGCGCACCGAGCTCGTCGTCGAGGTAGTCCCCCACGAGCGAACGCGCCTCCCAGCAACGCATGGGCACTCCCTTCATGGCCCGGCGACGGTCGTCGTCGTCGGCGAGCAGGCTGACGAGCAGCGCGCGACCGCGACGCAGCCGCTGTTTCGCGGCGGGGACCCCGATTCCCTGGACCGTCGCGACCTCCACCGAGGTCAGGCCCTGCATGTCGTGCAGCACCACGGCCGAGCGCAGGATGACGGGCAGGTGGACCAGTGCGTCGCGCAGCTCGCCCTGCACCTCGGCCCGGCCGAGCACCACCTCCGGGTCGACGGTGTAGGCGTCGTCGCGCCACGCCGCCTCGACCCGGGCCATCAGCTCGTCGTCGGGAGTCGGCTCCGGGGTGCGGCGTCGACGGGTGTCGAGGAACCTCCGGTGCATGACCCGGTGCAGCCACGTGGTCGGCGAGCTGTCGCCGCGGAACGTGTCACCGCGGGCGATGGCGCGCTCGAGGGTGTCCTGCACGAGGTCCTCGGCGTCGACCACGTTCCGGGTGAGGTACACGGCGTACCGGGTCAGGCCGGGCAGCTCCGCCGCGAGGACGTCGGGATCCAGGGGCATGTGCCGAATCTAGGCCGGAGGCTCAGGAGCGGTCGGGGCGGGTGCTCATCCCGAGCACCCGGTAGATCGGGCAGAAGCCGGTGAACGCCGTCACGGCGAGCACCACGCCGACGACGAGCAGCACGATGCCGAGCGCGCTGCTGATGCCGGTGACGAATGCGACGACGACGGCCGCGAGCGCCAGGACGAGGCGGATGACCTTGTCGGTGGAGCCGACGTTGGCGTTCATGGGGGTTCTCCTTCGGTGGGTCGGCCCCGAGCGGGGCCGTTCACCCCCTTGGACGCCCGAGCTGCCCGAAGGGATACATCGTGGCGCGGCTCACGCCGACATGGCGCCGGTCAGCAGCATCTTGATCTCCGCGGTCCTGGGCACGCGGCCCGACACGACCACCTTCTCGTCGACCACCAGCCCGGGGGTGGACATGATTCCGTAGCCCATGATGGTCGGGTAGTCCTCGACCTTCTCCACGGTGGCGTCCAGTCCGAGCTCGGCGATGGCGGCCCTGGTGGCGCGTTCCAGGTTGGCGCAGTTGCTGCAGCCGGGGCCGAGGATCTTGATGATCATCGGGCTTCCTTTCGTTGGGTGCTCAGGCGAGCAGGATGTTGAACAGGTACCCCACGGCGACGATCGAGGTGCCGACCACGGCGACGTAGATGACGAGCAGCTGGGGCTTGAGGACTCGGCGCAGGAGGATCATCTCGGGCAGGGAGAGCGCGACCACGGCCATCATGAAGGCGAGCAGGGTGCCCATCGGCAGGCCCTTGTCGTGGAGCGCCTCGACGAGCGGCAGGATGCCGGCGGCGTTGGAGTAGAGCGGGATCCCGATCAGGACGGCGACCAGCACGCCGAAGGCGTTGTCCGATCCCGCGTACCGGGTGAAGAAGTCCTCGGGTGCCCACCCGTGGATGACGGCACCGAGCCCGATACCCACGAGGAGGTAGGGCCAGATCTTGCGCAGGATGGTCCCGACCTCCTCGGTGCCCATCTGGACCCGCTGGGTGAAGGTCAGCCCGGCGGTGGAGTCGATGACCTGCCCACCGAGCGTGGTCTCGAAGACGAAGGGCTCGACGAACCGCTCGAGCCTCAGCCGCCCGAGCACCCAGCCGGCGACGATCGCGATGGACACGCCGGCGACGACGTAGGCCAGCGTGACCTGCCAGCCGAAGAGGGTCAGCAGCAGGCCGATGGCGATCTCGTTCACCAGGGGGCTGGCGATCAGGAAGCTCAGCGTCACCCCCAGGGGGACCCCGGCGGCCACGAACCCGATGAACGCCGGCACGGCGCTGCACGAGCAGAACGGGGTGACCACTCCCAGTCCCGCGGCCATGGCGTTGCCGACACCTTCGTGCCGCCCGCCCAGCAGTGCCCGGGTGCGCTCGATGCTCATGTAGGAGCGCAGGATCGTGATCACGAAGATGATCCCGGACAGCAGCAGACCGATCTTGACGGTGTCGTAGAAGAAGAAGTGCAGCGTCTCGGTCAGCCGCGCGTCGGGGGGCATGCCCAGCACGTCGTGGAACACGGTGTCCCAGAGCCACCCGTTGACCCAGTAGGCCAGGACCCACAGGCCCGCGATGCCCGCGAGGGTCGCGCCGCGTCCGGTTCGCGTGGCAGGCAGGTGGGTCGTGATGCTCATGTCAGCGCGGCCAGGTCGGCGAGCGGAAGTGCCTCGGTGAGGCGCCTCGATGCGTCCTCGGCCAACGAGTAGTCGATCCACCTCCCTCGCTTGCTCGTGGTGACCAGCCCGGCATCCCGGAGCACCTTGAGGTGGTAGCTCAACAGGTTGGCCGCAACGGGGACCCGCTCCTGCAGGTCGCACACGCAGCTCGTCCCCTGGTTGGCCAGAGTGCTCAGCACGGTCCACCGGACCGGGTCGGCAACGGCCGACAGGAGGGTCAGGGACTCCTCGACGCGGCCGGCCCGGCGCACGCTGGTCAGTTCAACGGATCTTGATTCAGCCACACTTGAATCGTCCTCCTCCTCACGTCGCCCGGCAGCCGGACGTGAGGGCTCTCACGTGCCGGCGATTCCCTAGCGGCCGGAGCACGACCCTCAGGCCAGCGACAGGAAGAGCTTCTCCATGGCGTCGACGTCGACCTGCTCCGATCTCGGGTCGATGATGCACTGACGCAGACCGAGCGCGATGACGGCGAACCCGGCCCGGTCCACCGCCTTGGACACTGCGGACAGCTGCATGACGATGTCCTGACAGTCGCGCCCCTCCTCGATCATCTTGACGATGCCGCCGAGCTGACCCTGTGCGCGCTTGAGCCGCTTGAGGACGGCCTGCATCTCGCCCGGGTCGAGCTCCGTGCTCGGGCGTGCAGCCACGCTCGGGGTCGCCACAGGGGACGCCGCGGTCGTCGGGGACGCGGGAGCCGGTCGCGCAGGTCGCTTCGTCATGGAGTCACCACCTCACGCAGCCAGCGGGCCACGGATGACCGGGCCGCCGGCCGCCACCCAGGCGGCCGTTCCGCCCTCGACGGAGACTGCGTCGTAGCCGAGCGAGGTCAGCAGGTCGGCCATGGACCGGCTGCGGTTGCCGCTCTGGCAGATGACGTGCACGACGCGGTCGCGTGGCACCGGGCCGAGGGCCGAGGTGATCCGGCTCATCGGGGCGAGCACGGCACCGGGGACGTGGCCGCCGACGTACTCGGCCGGCTCACGCACGTCGAGGACGAACGCACCGTCGGCGTGCCTGGCGAGAAGGGTGGGAATGTCAACAAGTCGGACCATGTTCAACACTATACCCCCCGGGGTATAGTGTTGTCCGACCGACCTTGGAGGAAAACCAATGATCTTCACCCAGTACTACCTCGACTGCCTGTCCCAGGCGTCCTACCTCATCGGCGACGAGTCGACCGGCCAGGCGGTCGTGGTGGACCCGCGCCGCGACGTCGGCGAGTACCTCGACGACGCGAGGGCCAAGGGCCTGACCATCGTCGGCGTGATCAACACCCACTTCCACGCCGACTTCGTCTCCGGCCACCTCGAGCTGGCCCGGGAGACCGGCGCGTGGATCGGCTACGGAGCCGCTGCGTCCGCTGCCTTCCCCATCCGTCACCTCGCCGACCGCGAGCGGATCAGCCTCGGCGAAGTGACCCTCGAGGTCATGGCGACCCCCGGGCACACTCCCGAGTCGGTCAGCATCCTGGTCTTCGAGCGCCCCGACGACGAGACGGCCTACGGCGTGCTCACCGGCGACGCCCTCTTCATCGGCGACGTCGGCCGTCCCGACCTGCTGGCCTCGATCGGGGTGACCGCGGACGAGCTCGGCCGGATGCTCTACGACTCGGTGCAGCACAAGCTGATGGGCCTCCCGGACGAGGTGCGCGTCTTCCCCGCCCACGGTGCGGGTTCGGCCTGCGGCAAGAACCTGTCCACCGAGCGGCAGTCGACGATCGGCAACCAGCGGGCCTTCAACTACGCCTGCCAGCCCATGTCGGAGGACCAGTTCCTCGCCGTGGTCACCGAGGGCCAGCCCGCCGCCCCCGGTTACTTCCTGTACAACGCGACCCTGAACAAGCAGGACCGCGACCTGCGTGACACCGACGCGACGGTGCCCGCGCTGACCGACGACCAGGTCGAGCAGGCCCTGACCTCCGGGGCCGCGCTCCATGACGCACGCGACGTCCAGGAGTTCGCCGCCGGCCACCTGCGCGGGTCGGTCAACGTGCCCGCAGACGGCCGCATGGCCGAGACGGTGGGGATGGTGTTCACCCCCGACCAGCCCGTCGTCATCATCGCGCCGGAGGGCACCGAGCAGGAGGTCGCGACCCGGTTCGCGCGCATCGGCTTCGACAACGTCCTGGGCTACCTGCCGGACCCCGAGGCCTACTTCCTCTCGCACCAGGGCGACGTCGAGCGAGCAAGTCGCCTCAGTGCGCCCGCCGCGGACGATGCGGTGGCCAGTCCCGACGTCCAGGTGGTCGACATCCGCAACGCCGGTGAGGTCGTCGGCGGGATGGTCCCCGGGGCACGTCACATCCCGCTGGCCGAGCTGGCCACGCGGGCGAGTGAGCTCGAGGCCGACAAGCCGGTCCTCCTCTACTGCGCCGGTGGATGGCGCAGCAGCGTCGCGGCGAGCCTGCTGCGCGCCAAGGGCTTCGCCGACGTGTCGGACATCCTGGGCGGCTACGGCGCCTGGGACCTGGCACACCCCCGAGCGTCCTGAACGAGGTCGCGACCACCGAGGTGTCGTCCGAGAGGTGTGATCCCGTGACCTGGGTCCACCTCACGGACGACACCGTCGATCAGACGATCGGCTGACGCGTCGTGGTCCTCATCGCCATCGTCGCCGGTGCGCTCATCGGCCTGTCCCTCGGCGCCCTCGGCGGCGGCGGCTCCATCCTTGCCGTCCCGGTGCTCGTCTACGCGCTCCAGCTCGACGCTCAGCGGGCCACGACCGCGTCGCTGGTCATCGTCGGAGTCACCGCCATCACGGCCGCCATCAGCCACGCCCGTGCCGGACGCGTCGACTGGAGGGCAGCGCTCGTCTTCGGGGCCCTGGGCGTCCCCGCCTCGATCGGCGGCTCCCTGCTCAACCGGGCGGTCGACCCGCAGGTGCTGCTGCTGGCGTTCGCCGCACTGATGCTCCTCGCCGCGGCCGCCATGTACCGGCGATCCCGACAACCCGGGGAAGCGCCCTCGCAGACCACCCCCACCCGAACGGCTCACGTGGCTCGGGTCGTCGTGGTGGCCCTCGGGGTCGGCTTCCTGACCGGCTTCCTCGGCGTCGGGGGCGGCTTCCTCATCGTGCCCGCCCTCGTGCTGGCCATGGGCTTCGGGATGCCCACTGCCGTCGGCACGTCCCTGGTCATCATCTCGATCACCAGCCTCGCGGCGTTCGTCGAGCGCCTCGGGCACGGCGCCGTCCCGTGGGACGTCGTGATTCCGTTCACAGCCGCAGCCATCGTCGGGTCCCTGATCGGGAAACGATTCTCCGAGAAGGTCTCCGGAGCCACCCTCACGCGCGCCTTCGCGGTGCTGCTGGTCCTCGTCGCGGGCTACGTCGCCGTTCGCGCCGGCACTCAGCTGTACGGCGCCTAGCCGGGCGGGGTGGCCCCCTCCGACCACACCGTCGGCTCAGTCGCCGTGCGACCGAGCTCGGGTGATGACGGCTGCACGCCGCCCTCACCCGAGCTGCAGGCCTCGTTCCGGCGCCTCGGTCAGACCTTGACCAGCGTGGTGGTCGCGTCGTTGAGCAGCGTGCCGCCCGCGCTCTGAACGCGCGGCAGCCCGGCCCAGGCGTTGCCCGTGCCACCCATGCCGAAGACGTGCTCGACGCAGGTCGTGCCACCGGTCGTCCGCACGATCGGCACCGTCTCGGCCACCGAGTTCGCCCGGCAGGTGTAGACGCTGTCGATGAGGACGCGGCTCGTGGCGCCGCTCACCATGATCAGGGCGTTGTCGGCCTGGTCCTTGAAGTCGGCCGGGCGGTACATCCCGAAGTTGAGGCTCAGGTCGCGGAACGTCACGCCACCGGACTTGACGACGACCAGGGCACCCATCGCCGGGTCACCGGAGTTCTGGCCCTCGAACACGCAGTCCCGGATGATGAGCCCACCCTGGCCGTACTGGGCGTTGCCCTCGACCAGCACGCACCTGGAACCCCCGCGGGCGGGGAGGTACATGTTCGCCACCGAGGTCTTGGAGCAGTTCTCGAACCGCACGAGGTACTGACCCGCGTTCGCGCCGGGCCACCCGTAGTTGATCTTGCCGTCCACCCACAGGTAGTTGTCGGAGCCGCGGATGCTGAACTGCGTCCCCTTCACGGCGACGCAGGTCCAGGTGCCCGAGAGCGAGCACAGGGTCATGGCCATGGCGTTGCCCGGCATGCCGAACACGTGCTTGAAGCCGTAGAAGGTCAGGCTGTCGAAGTGCCCGGCGTAGGCGGTTCCGGAGCCGTACGGGTGGTGGTAGAACTGCGTGACACCGTTGCTGCTCTTGAAGCAGATCCCGCTGACCTCGACGTCGTAGGTCGTTGCCGCCCCGACCAGCCAGGACGTGGCGCCGGTGCCACAGTTCAGCGTCACCGAGCACTGGGGCAGGCAGCCGCCGGTGCCGCTGATCTCCGGGTTGTTCCACCCGGTGTTCGGGCCGAGGATCCGCATGCCGCTGTAGGTCGTGCGGGTCTTGGTGAAGGTGTGGCTGCGGCCGGCGAGGCGGATGGCCCGCCGGGGGCTGGAGGCCTGCTGGACGGCGATGGCCGCGGTCAGCTTCTCGTCGTCGGTCCCGGTGAAGGAGTCGAGCAGGATTTCCTCAGCGGTCGTCGCAGCAGCGGCGCCCCCCGCGGAGGCGAGGCCAGCGGCCGTGGCCAGGAGGGCGGTGCTGCCGCCGAGGCGCATCACGCGCCGCCGTCCGAGGTTCTTCAGGTTCTCAGGCATGGTTGTCTCTAACTCTGGAAAGTGCGACCGCCCCTTGCCGCATTTCCCGCCAGGCCCCCCTGAAGCGGAACCCCCTGTGTGCGTCAGTCGTGGCGAGCCGGCCGGCCCGCCGCAGGAAAATAGTTGCAGCCCGCTCTCGGCCGCGTCCGGCGAACGGGGACACTCCCGTGATGACGTGCCTCACACCGAAGCAGGCCCGCGAGGACATGCCATGGCCACTGTCGTACGGCAGGCTTTCGGCGATGCACGGATTCCCGTTCACTGCCGAACATCGCTCTCACACAGCGCAATTGAAGACGGAGCAACGACGGCTCCGTGCCGTGGTGGTGTCATACCCACCTGATGCCGGGCGGAGCGAAGGCCCGGACACGCATCCGCAGGTCCGCGCATCCGCAGGTCAGGGCCTTCATCCTCTGTCTCACCGGCAGGTCTCGGTCGACGGTGCTGCGCACGGTGGCCGGCTCGACCAGGGAGGTAGCAGATCACGTCTGTCGTCTGGTCGGACAGGTCGCCGGAGCCGTAGTCGGCCACGACCTCGAGATGGGCCAGCGCTCTCGCAGCACGTGCTTCGACTGCTGGCGCCGCACACTGCCACCGCCGCGTCGAGAGCCCGGTCACGCAGCGCAGGGCGAAGCGAGCCCTCCGGGACCAGGACACCTCGGGCTGGCTCCGTCCGATCTCCTCGGTGATCTGCGCATGGGTCATGGCCTCGACGACGCGCTCCAGCACCCCACCCGGCGTCCACCCGCCGCCCCTGTCGACCCCCAGCCCCCGGGGCTCCTGTGTTGGGGGGTGCCCGGGGCGCGGCCCACCGCGCGCTCGGCACTCCATGGGTGAGCAACCGCTCCCACGAACAGGCAGTCGGCAGGGCGTTGGCTCCCCCTGAGCGTGGCACCGCCACCTGCGGTGGGCGACTGCCTGTTGTCAGGTTCACTCGACCCGACCGCGTCACCGAGCAGCCGCTGTGATCGCGCCGATGCCTCCGCTGTCGGTGATCGGGTGGACCTTCACCCCGAGAACCCGTCCTGCCGTCGCAGCAGCATGATCGCCCTGAGCGGCACGCCCACCCCCCAGGCCACCGGATGCCGGACGGAGCGAAGGCCCCGACCGCGCATCCGCAGGTCAGGGCCTTCATCCTCTGTCTCAACACAGAGCGCGCCCGGAGGGATTCGAACCCCCAACCTTCTGATCCGTAGTCAGATGCTCTATCCGTTGAGCTACGGGCGCCCGTCACGCTCGCGGCGCAACGAGAGAGCAGACTACCGGAGCCCCCAGCGAGGCGAGAAATCGCAGACGGGCGCCTCACCCGAGGCGCCCGCACGGCATCCGACTCAGACGGCGTGCATTGCGATGCCCCGCCCTTTCAGTCATCCTGCAAGAAGTTCCATCCTTGCTCACCCCTTGTGAGGAGCCTCATAACGCGCAAGCGCTTCCGCGGTGGCTACCCCTTGGTAGCCGGGCCTACCGTGGACACGAGGCTCCCGGCGGCGGGCGCCGGGCCACCGCCACCAGCGGTCTCGTGAAGCTCGCGCGGCGGCGGCCGACCAGTTGAGCCAGACCCCGGCGGAAGGACCACCATGACCACCCAGGCGGAGCACAGGACAGGCACCAGTCACGCAGGCCTACAGGCCTGGGTCGACGAAGTCGCCGCGATCACCACCCCGGACGCGATCCACTGGGTCGACGGCTCCGACGCGGAGTGGGACCAGCTCACCACGCGGCTCGTCGAGGGTGGCACCTTCACCCGGCTCAACCCTGACAAGAAGCCGAACTCCTTCCACGCCGCCTCCGACCCGAGCGACGTCGCCCGTGTCGAGGACCGCACCTTCATCTGCTCCGAGAAGGAGGAGGACGCCGGCTTCACGAACAACTGGAAGTCGCCGGCCGAGATGAAGGCGAT
The DNA here is from genome assembly GCA_035633415.1 of Ornithinibacter sp. Classification (GTDB taxonomy): domain Bacteria; phylum Actinomycetota; class Actinomycetes; order Actinomycetales; family Dermatophilaceae; genus Fodinibacter. The sequence goes on from DASQEZ010000323.1 coordinate 27,989, forward strand.
CATGACCGACCTCTACAAGGGGTGCATGGCCGGCCGCACGATGTACGTCATCCCGTTCGTCATGGGTCACATCGAGGCCGACGTGCCGATGTACGGCGTCGAGATCACCGACTCGGCCTACGTCGTCGTGTCGATGAAGATCATGGCCCGCATCGGGATCCCGGTGCTGCGCGCCATCGAGGAGCAGGACGCCGGCTTCGTCAAGGGCCTGCACTCGGTCGGGTTCCCGCTCACCGACGGCAAGGCCGACGTCGCGTGGCCGTGCAGCGACACCAAGTACATCGCCCACTTCCCCGAGACCCGCGAGATCTGGTCCTACGGCTCGGGCTACGGCGGCAACGCCCTGCTCGGCAAGAAGTGCTATGCGCTGCGCATCGCCTCGGCGATGGCGCGCGACGAGGGCTGGATGGCCGAGCACATGCTCATCCTCAAGCTCACCTCCCCCACGGGCTCGATGCACTACATCGCCGGCGCCTTCCCGAGCGCGTGCGGCAAGACCAACCTCGCGATGATCGAGCCGACGCTCGAGGGCTGGACCGCTGAGATGGTCGGCGACGACATCGCCTGGCTGCGCTTCGGCAAGGACGGTCGCCTGTACGCCGTCAACCCCGAGTTCGGCCTGTTCGGCGTCGCCCCCGGCACCGGCGACCACTCCAACCCCAACGCCATGCGCACGGTGGAGAAGGGCAACTCGATCTTCACCAACGTCGCCCTCACCGACGACGGTGACGTGTGGTGGGAGGACATGACGCCCGAGAAGCCGGCCCACCTCATCGACTGGAAGGGCAACGACTGGACCCCCGAGTCCGGCGTCGTCTCCAGCCACCCGAACAGCCGCTTCTGCACCCCGGCCAAGCAGTGCCCGATGATGGCGCCCGAGTACGACGAGCCCAACGGGGTGCCGATCGACGCGATCCTCTTCGGCGGCCGCCGCAGGACCACAGTGCCCCTCGTCTACGAGTCGCGCGACTGGGCCCACGGTGTCTTCGTGGGCGCGACGCTCTCGTCAGAGACCACCGCCGCAGCCACCGGCGCCGTCGGCGTCGTCCGCCGCGACCCGATGGCGATGCTTCCCTTCATCGGCTACAACGCCGGCGACTACGTGAACCACTGGCTCGAGATCGGCAAGGCCCACGACGAGTCCAAGCTGCCGAAGATCTTCCAGGTCAACTGGTTCCGCAAGGACGACGAGGACGGCTCCTACCTGTGGCCCGGCTTCGGCGACAACGCCCGCGTGCTCAAGTGGGTCGTCGAGCGCCTCGACGGCACCGCCGAGGCGGTCGAGACCCCGGTCGGCCTCGTCCCCGCTCCCGGGGCGATCGACACCACCGGCCTGGACATGTCCGAGGAGCAGGTCGCCAAGGCCCTCGCCGTGAACGTCGACGAGTGGCGCGACAAGGAGCTGCCGCTCATCGAGGAGTGGTTCGCCAAGTTCGGCGACAAGCTCCCCACCCAGCTGGCCGACGAGCTCGCCACCCTCAAGGCCCGGCTCGAGACCGCCTGAACGTCCGCCCGCCCGCGGATGCGGGGAAC
>DASQEZ010000324.1:0-2187 GCA_035633415.1 Ornithinibacter sp.
CGGCTGAACCCGGTGACCTGGGCGTCGATCTCGAACTGGTCGAGCACCGTGGTCAGCGACTCGACGACCCGGTCGTTGGCGGCGCTGCGGGCGCGGTGCGGGCTGCCCGGCTCGAGGATCGCGGCGTCGGGCAGCGTGTACGTGATGTCGCCGGCCAGCGAGAGCTGCTCGACGCGCTGCGGGATGGCGGCGGTCGGCGGGGCCTCGAGCGGCGCCTTGTCCGCGACCGGACCGCGGGCGGCCGGGGTCGGGGAGGCGGCGGCACCGGCATCCGGGGCGGGGGCGCTCGGGCGCTTCTGGCCGGGGCGCAGGCGCTTGCCGGTCACCGGGTCGACGACGGCGGCCTGCTCGAACGCCTCGTCGCCCACCCGGGGACCGTCGACGTCGGCTGCCGCGCCACGGCGACCCCGGCGGCGTCCGGCAGCGGGGTCCGGGGTCGCGTCGGCCGCAGGCTGGTGTCCGGTGAGCCGGTTGACGGTGGCGCGCAGCCGGTCGGGCACCTGGTGCAGCGGCGTCGCGGTGATGACGAGCAGGCCGAACAGGCCGAGCAGGAGCAGCAGGGGCACGGTGCCGTAGACCGAGACCGCGGCCTCGAGCGGGCTCGAGGCGAGGAAGCCGATGATGCCGCCGGCGGCGCGCATGCCCTCGGCGCCCTCGGGCGGGGTCGGGATCCCGGCGGCGACGTGGGCCAGCCCGCAGGCGGCGAAGGCGAGGGCCGTCGTGCCGACGGCCGCGCGGGAGGTGGCGGCGTCCTCCTGGGGGGCCCGCAGCATCCGGATGCCGAACGCGAGCAGCACGAGCGGCACGGCGTAGCCGATCTTGCCGAGGGTGCCGGCGACGACGGCGTGCACGATGGTTCCGACGGCGCCGGGCATCCCCCACCACTCGCGGGCGGCGACGACGACGGCAAGGGCGATCAGCAGCAGGCCCACGCCGTCGCGGCGGTGCTCGGGCTCGAGGTCGCGGCCGGTGTCGCCGACCTTGCGCGCGACCGCGCCGGTGGCGTGCGCCAGGCCCATCCAGGTGCTCTGGACCGCGCGCAGCGGTAGCGGAAGGCCTCCGGAGCGGGCCTTGGTCGAGCCTTTGCGCGGGCGCGCTGCGGGCCGACGGGTCGCGGGCCGCGTCGAGGAGGTCCGGCCGCGCGCCGAGGAGGACGTACGAGTCGCCATGGTCGCAGGCTACGCGAGAGTCACACGGGACTCACGTGTCACACGCGGCACGGCGGTGACATTCGCAGCCGGGGGCCCGGAAACACCCCCGAACGCGATCCGCACCGGGACCGATGTGGTGGCATCGGTCCCGGTGCGGGTCCGGTCGTACCCGCCCCCCTGCAAGGCGGGCACGACCATCGACGTCGGCGGTTGTTCTCCGACCGAGGTCGAAGTCCTTGGACTTCTAGGATCTGCCCTTCTTGGGCCTTTCCTGACCGGAACTTTACCTTGCCTTTACCTTTTTTGCACTGCCTTTCCGCTCGATTTCTCGGCGTGTCTCGAGTGGAATCCGTCAACTTTCGGTGTCACACACACGGATTGCACTGCCCACGCACAGGTGCCGCGTGACGGATGTGACGGAAGGTGCCGCCGGGAGGGTGTGCAGCACCCGCCCCCGACGCGGGCCCGCGGGCCGCGACGGAATCCGAACCGGGCGGGTCAGGCCTCGATGACCATGGGGATGATCATCGGCCGGCGACGGATCTTGCGCCCCACCCAGCCGCCCACCGAGCGTCGGATGACCTGCTGGAGGCCATAGGTGTCGGTGACCCCGTTGGCGGTGGCCTCGTCGAGCGCCGCGATCAGCTGCGGCATCACGTCGTCGAAGACGACGTCGTCCTCGACGAAACCACGCGCGGTGATCTCCGGGCCCGCGATCACCTTGCCGGTCATCGAGTCGATGACGACGATGACCGAGATGAACCCCTCGTCACGAAGGATTCGGCGGTCCTTGAGCAGCGTCTCGTCGGCTTCGCCCACCGAGGAGCCGTCGACGTAGACGTAGCCGCACGGCACGGCTCCCGAGACCCGGGCCCTGCCGTCGACGAGGTCGACGGCCACGCCGTCCTCCACGACGACCACCTGGTCCCGTGGGACGCCGGTGGCGACGGCCAGCTCGGCGTTGGCCACGAGGTGGCGCCACTCCCCGTGCACCGGCATGACGTTCTTCGGCTTGACGATGTTGTAGCAGTAGATG
>DASQEZ010000325.1:0-32203 GCA_035633415.1 Ornithinibacter sp.
CGATGTGCCCGACAGCATTCGCGGGACGTATGCCGGGATCGGTCACGAGGCGATCATCGAGCACCTCGTCGGTCTCGGCGTCACGGCCATCGAGTTGATGCCGGTCCACCAGTTCGTCCAGGACTCCACGCTCGTGGACCAGGGCCTGACGAACTACTGGGGCTACAACACGATCGGGTTCCTGGCTCCGCATGCAGGCTACGCCGCAACGGGTTCGCGCGGTCAGCAGGTCAATGAGTTCAAGTCCATGGTGAAGGCGCTGCACGAGGCCAACATCGAGGTCATCCTGGACGTGGTCTACAACCACACCGCCGAGGGCAACGAGAAGGGCCCGACCATCGCCTTCCGCGGCATCGACAATGCCGCGTACTACCGCCTCGTCGACCAGGACAAGTCGAAGTACTACGACACCACGGGCACCGGGAACAGTCTGCTGATGCGCCACCCGCACGTCCTTCAGCTGATCATGGACTCGTTGCGCTACTGGGTCGAGGAGATGCATGTCGACGGGTTCCGCTTCGACCTGGCGGCAACCCTGGCGCGCCAGTTCCACGAGGTGGACCGGCTCTCGGCGTTCTTCGACATCATCCAGCAGGATCCGGTGATCTCCCAGGTCAAGCTGATCGCCGAGCCGTGGGACCTCGGCGACGGCGGCTACCAGGTGGGCAACTTCCCGCCGCTGTGGACCGAGTGGAACGGCAAGTACCGCGACACCGTGCGCGACTTCTGGCGCGGGGAGCCCAGCACGCTCGGCGAGTTCGCCTCCCGGCTCACGGGGTCCAGCGACCTCTACGAGCACAGCAGCCGCAAGCCGTTCGCGTCGATCAACTTCGTCACGGCCCACGACGGTTTCACGCTACGCGACCTGGTGTCGTACAACGACAAGCGCAACGAGGCCAACGGTGAGGACGGCCGCGACGGCGAGAGCCACAACCGGTCCTGGAACTGCGGCGAGGAGGGCCCGACCGACGACCCCGAGGTCAGCGCGCTCCGGCTGCGCCAGCAGCGCAACTTCCTCGCCACCCTCCTGCTCAGCCAGGGCGTGCCCATGATCGCCCACGGCGACGAGATCGGGCGCACCCAGCAGGGCAACAACAACGTCTACTGCCAGGACAACGAGCTGGCCTGGGTCGACTGGGACCTCGACGACGACCAGAGGCGGCTCTACGCCTTCACCGCCGCGGTCTCCGCGCTGCGCCGTGAGCACGCCGTGTTCCGGCGGCGCCGCTTCTTCGCCGGCAGCGCCGACCACGGCGGTCAGTCCGAGCTCGGCGACATCGCCTGGTTCCAGCCCTCGGGCGAGCCGATGGGCGAGTCGGCGTGGTCCGACGACGAGGCCAAGACCGTGATGGTCTTCCTCAACGGGCAGGCCATCCCCAGCCCCGACTCCCGCGGCCGGCGCGTCCTCGACGACGACTTCCTCGTCATCTTCAACGCCGACCACCAGGAGGACGCCTTCATCCTTCCCGGGACGGAGTGGGGCGAGCGCTGGGTCGCCGAGATCGACACGGGGGCCGACGTCGTCGACACCGCCTGGCACGAGGCCGGCACCGAGCTGAAGGTGCAACCGCGCTCGTTGATCGTCCTGCGCAGCCCGCGCGAGACGCCGCCCCAGCCCTCCGGAGCCGCCACGACCCACCGGACGTGACGATGCCCACCGCCCACCGCCCCGATCCCGGCCGCGTGGTCCCCACGGCGACCTATCGCCTGCAGGTCCACGGGGGGTTCGGGTTCGACGCGGCGGCCGAGCACACCGCCTACCTCGCCTCGCTCGGCGTCTCGCACCTCTACCTGTCGCCGGTGCTGCAGGCGGCTCCGGGCTCGATGCACGGCTACGACGTGCTCGACCACACCCGGATCTCCGAGGAGGCCGGTGGCCGCGAGGGCTTCCAGCGGCTCGTGACGGCCTGCCGCGAGGTGGGGCTCGGCATCATCGTCGACGTCGTGCCCAACCACATGACGGTGCCGGAGCCGACCCACCTCAACGCGCCGTTCTGGTCGCTCCTGCGAGACGGACGACGCTCGCCGTATGCCGGGTGGTTCGACGTCGACTGGGTGGCCGAGGAGCAGCGCATCCTGATGCCGGTGCTCGGCGGCACGGTCGAACAGGCCCTCGAACGCGGCGACGTGACGCTCGCCGACGACGGTGGCCCGACCGGGCACGAGTGGGTGCTGCGGCACTACGGTGACGAGTTCCCGGTCGCTCCCGGCACCGAGACGCTTCCGATGACCGAGCTCGTCGACGCCCAGGCCTACCGGCTGTCGAGCTGGCGCGAGGCCGGCGAGGCCCTGAACTACCGGCGCTTCTTCGACGTCACCTCACTGGTCGCGGTGCGCGTCGAGGACCCCGTCGTGTTCATGGCCACGCACGCCCTGCTGCTCTCCCTGCACGGCCACGGGGAGGTCGACGGCTTCCGCATCGACCACCCCGACGGCCTGGCCGATCCCGGTGGCTACCTGGAGCGGCTGGCCGACGCCACCGGCGACTCCTGGGTCGTGGTCGAGAAGATCCTCGAGGGCGAGGAGCGGCTGCCCGACACCTGGCGCTGCGCGGGCACCACCGGCTACGACGCCCTGCTGCGGGTGCAGCAGGTGCTCACGTCCTCCGCCGGAGCCGACGCGCTCGACCGGCTGTGGGCGGATGCCGCGCCCGACCGCGTCTCGCTCGACGACGTGGTGGCCGAGGCGAAGCGGCTGGTCGTCGACGATGTGCAGGCCGCCGAGGTCGACCGGCTGATGCGGCTGGTGCGCCACGTCCTGGTCGACGTCGACCTCGCCGCGGTGCGCCGGGCACTCGAGGCGCTCCTGGTCGCCATGGACCGCTACCGCGCCTACGTCGTACCCGGCCGCGGCGTCGACCCCGAGCAGGCGGCCGTCGTCGACGGCGCGGCCGAGCGGGCGCGCGGGCGCCTGGCCCCCAGCGACCACGAGGCCCTCGACGTCGTCGTCGCGCTCGTGCTCGGACGCGACCTGCCGCAGGCGCAGTTCGACAGCCGGGCCCTGGCAGACGACTTCCGGGTCCGCTTCCAGCAGACCTGTGGGCCGGTCATGGCCAAGGGCATCGAGGACACCGCCTACTACCGCTGGTTCCGCCTCGCCGGGGCCAACGAGGTGGGTGGACACCCCGACCACCTGTCGATCTCGGCGGGCGACTTCCACGAGTGGTGCGAGCAGCTGGTCACCGCCTGGCCGACGTCGATGACCACCCTCACGACCCACGACACCAAGCGGTCGGAGGACGTGCGCGCCCGGCTGATGGCGCTCGCCGAGGACGGTGAGGGCTGGTCGACCTGGCTCCAGACCGCTCGCGAGCTCGCCGGCACCCACCGCACCGCACGGGTCGACGGGCCCACCGAGTACTTCATCTGGCAGACCCTGGTCGGTACCTGGCCCATCACCGGCGCCCGCCTCGAGGAGTACCTCCTCAAGGCCGTGCGCGAGGCGAAGGTCCACACGGCGTGGGTCGACGGCGACACCGACTACGAGGACGAGGTCGTCGCCTACGCCAAGGCGCTGTTCCGCGACCCCGCCGTGCAGCGCCACCTCGATGAGTGGACGTCCGCGCACGAGCCGTCCGTGCGGGCGAACGTGCTGTCGCAGAAGCTGATCCAGCTGACCATGCCTGGCGTTCCCGACGTCTACCAGGGCTGCGAGATCGTCATGCTCTCGCTCGTCGACCCGGACAACCGCCGCCCGGTCGACTGGACCGACCGCGGTGAACGACTCGAGCGGGTGCTCGCCGACGAGCCCGCCTTCGACCTCGACGACGAGAAGCTGCGGGTGACCGCCCGCACGCTGGGGGTGCGCCGTGACCTCTCCGACGCCTTCGTGGGGGAGGGGACGACGTACTCCGGTCTACCCACCACGAGCGAGCACGCACTGGCCTTCGCGCGTGGAGACCAGAACGGCCCGCGGGTCGTCACGGTGGCCACCCGCGCTGCCGGGCTGCTCGGGCAGGCCGGGGGCTTCGGCGCCGCGACGGTCGCCCTACCTGCCGGGACCTGGCACGACGTGCTCTCCGACGACGAGGCGGTCTACGACGGCGCGGGGGTGCTCCTCGCCGACCTGCTGGCCCACCGGCCGGTGGCCCTGCTCGTGAGGCAGTCGTGACGGCGCCCGCTCAGAGAGCAGGGTCGGTCGTCGAGGTCTGGGCGCCACTCGCGGAGCAGGTCGACATCGAGTGGACCCCTGTGCCCACATCGACCAGTAGGTCACTCGGGGTACAGCAGCGGCGTGCGGCGATGACTCCTGCCGGCGACGGCTGGTGGCGTTGGGAGCCGGGCCCGGACGCGCTCGGTGACGGCACGGCATCCGGGCCGGTCGTGCTCGACTACGCGTTCCTGCTCGACGGTGCGGAGCCCGCGCTGCCCGACCCGCGCAGTGCCTGGCAGCCGCACGGCGTGCACGGGGCGAGCCGTGTCTTCGACCCGTCAACCTTCGCCTGGTCCGACGACGATTGGCGCGGGCCGCGTTCCGGCACAGGCGTGCTCGGTTCGGTTGTCTACGAGCTTCACATCGGCACGTTCACCCCTGAAGGCACCCTCGACGCCGCACTGACCCGCCTCGACCATCTCGTCGAGCTGGGCGTCGACGTCGTCGAGTTGATGCCGGTCGCCGCCTTCCCGGGCCGGTGGGGCTGGGGCTACGACGGGGTCGGCCTCTGGGCGGTGCACGACGGCTACGGCGGCCCGGCCGCCCTCCAGCGCTTCGTGGAGGGCTGCCACGCCCTCGGTCTGGGCGTCGCGCTCGACGTGGTGCACAACCACCTCGGCGCGAGCGGCAACTACCTCGCGCGCTTCGGCCCGTACTTCACGCAGGCGCACCACACCCCGTGGGGGCCGGCCGTCAACCTCGACCACGAGGGGTGCGGTCCGGTGCGGCAGTTCCTCGTCGAGAGCACCCTGCGCTGGTTCCGCGACTTCCACGTCGACGCGCTGCGCCTGGACGCCGTGCACGAGCTCAAGGACGACTCCCGGCCGCACTACCTCGCCGAGCTGTCCGACGCCGTGGCAGCCCTCGCCGCTCAGCTCGGCCGCCCGCTCGACCTCATCGCCGAGAGCGACCTCAACGACACCGTGATGGTCACTCCGACAGCGGACGCCGGACGGGGCATGACCGCGCAGTGGAACGACGACGTGCACCACGCGCTGCACGTGGCCCTGACCGGTGAGGCACACGGTTACTACGCCGACTTCGCCGGCGGTGGGGCTCGCGACGAGGCCGGCCCACTGGGCGTGCTCGCCAAGGTGCTCACCCGCGGGTTCCTGCACGACGGCACGATGTCGACCTTCCGCTCGCAGCCGTGGGGCAGCCCGGTCGACGTCGAGCACCTCGACGCCCGTCGTCTGCTGGGGTACCTGCAGACCCACGACCAGGTGGGCAACCGGATGGCGGGTGACCGCATGTCGGCCGCCATCACGCCGGGCCTGCAGGCCGCCGGCGCCGCGCTCTACCTGCTCGGCCCCACCACGCCGATGATCTTCATGGGCGAGGAGTGGGCGGCGTCGACGCCGTGGCAGTTCTTCACCAGCTTCGACGACGAGGTGCTCGCCGACGCCGTGCGGCGCGGCCGGCGGGCCGAGTTCGGGGCGCACGGCTGGTCCGCGGACGCCGTGCCAGACCCCCAGGACCCGGCCACCCGCGACGCCTCGGTGCTCGACTGGTCCGAGGCCGGCACGGGCGAGCACGCTCGCACGCTGCAGTGGTACGCAGCGTGCACCGCCCTGCGCCGCGACCTCATCCCCCCGGGGCCGACCAGGTTCGCCGACGTGGACGTCACCTTCGACGAGGGCGCCCGCTGGCTGGTCATGGTCCACGCCCCCGCCGGTGGCCGGCCCTACGTCGTCGCCGTCAACCTCGCCGCGACGCCCCAGACCGTCCCGCTGCCTGCCGGCGAGCCCGAGCTGATCCTCGCCTGGGACGGTGCCGACACCACGGTGCGCGAGGGTGCCGTGCGGATGCCGGCCGGCTCGGCAGCGGTGCTCCGCCTCACCTGAGCGGGAGCGTCGGGGTCACGCGTCGGGGATGCGCAGCATCCCCTCCTGTGCGACGGTCGCGGCCAGGGTGCCATCAGCGGTGAACATCCGGCCGATTCCCAGGCCGCGGCCGCCCTGGGCGGAAGGGGAGTGCTGCGCGTAGAGCAGCCACTCGTCGGCCCGGGCCGGGCGGTGGAACCACATGGCGTGGTCGAGACTCGCCGCCCGCAGGCCCGGTGCGCGCCACCCCTTCCCGTGGCGCCGCAGGATCGACTCGAGCAGCGAGTAGTCGGAGGCGTAGGCCATCACTGCCTCGTGCACCAGCGGGTCGTCGGGCAGGTCGCCGATCGCGCGCATCCACACGCGCTGGCCGGCGACCTGTTCGGTGGCGGGCGCGACGAAGAGGTTCCCCTCGACGTGGCGCTGCTCGATGGCCCGTTCCTGCGCGATGTGCCTGGCGCCGGGGTGGTCGATGCCGGCGAAGACGTCGGCCAGCGAGGGCACGCTCATCGGGTCGGGGGCGTCCGGCATGGGGTCCTGGTGGTCCATTCCGGTGTCAGGGGTCTGGAACGACGCGCTCATCGACAGGATCGGCTTGCCGTGCTGGATGGCGTGCACCCGGCGGGTCGAGAACGACCGGCCGTCGCGCATCCGCTCGACGCTGAACGTGATCGGCTGCGTGTCGTCACCGGGGCGCATGAAGTAGGCGTGGATCGAGTGCAGCCGACGGTCGCCGCCCCCTTCGATCGAGAGCACCGTGCGGCCGCAGGCGATCACGCCCTGGGCGAGCACCTGGCCACCGAACACCCGCCCGTGCGGCTGCTTCTGGCTCTGCCCGCGAAAGAGGGTGATGTCCTCGGCGAAGGTCTCGGGCAGCGGCGCCGGGGCCTCACCCGCCAGGGCACCGGCGGTCGACCTCGGCTGCACGCTCATCTGGGCCGACCCCAGCTCCTCCAGGTCGAGGGTCGCGAGGAGGTCGAGAAGGGGAGCGGGCTGGTCGGTGGTCACCGGGGCAACGATAGTCAGGCGACGAGCGGTCGCCCGGCGGGCGTGCGCGCGGCGCCGGCCCGGCTCCGGGGCGCACCGTGCGCGGTGGCGCCCCGCACGGTCTCGACGGCCCGTCCCAACCGCTCGACGGCCTCCGTCATCGTGTCGGGCGCCAGCACGTAGGGCAGCCGCACCCAGCGCTCCAGGCCACCCACCAGCGCGAACCGGGGACCGGCCGCGACGAGCAGCCCCTCGTCCTCGGCGGCGACGGCGACCCCGGTCGCATCCACCCCGTCGGGCAGCTCACACCACAGGAACAGCCCGCCGCGGGGCACCCGGAAGCGCAGCTCGGGCAGGCGGGTGGCCAGGGCGGTGACGAGGGCGTCGCGGGAGCGGCACAGGTCCTCGCGACGGGCCGTGCTCAGCCCGGGTGCCACGCGCATCAGCTCGAGGAGCACCAGCTGCTCGAGCACGGGGGCCCCCAGGTCGCTGGTGACGCGCGACTCGACCAGTGGGGCGAGTGCGGTGCGCGGGGCACGCACCCAGCCGGTGCGCAGGCCGCCCCAGTGGGACTTCGACGAGCTGCCGACGGTGATCGCCCGGGAGTCGTGTGCGGCGAACGGCAACGGCATCGGGCCGCCCTCGAGGTCGAGCTCGGCGATCGTCTCGTCGATGACCGGCACGGTGCCGGCCCGGCGCAGCGCGCCGGCCAGCACCGCCCGGTCGTCGTCGCCCATCAGCGCGCCGGTCGGGTTGTGGAAGTCGGGGATCAGCAGGGCAGCGGTGGCCGCCGCGGCACGCACGGTGCGGGCGGACTCGGCGACGTCCCAGCCGTCGGGGTCCATGGCGAGCGGCACGAGCCGGGCACCACCGCGCCGTGCCGCGTCGATGGTGTTCGGGTAGCCCGGGGTCTCGACGACGACGCGGTCTCCGTGCCCCACGAGCGCGTGCAGCACGATGCCGATGCCGGCGACGGCGCCCGAGGTCACGAGCACCTCGTCGGCGGAGGTCGGCAGGCCGCGAGCGGTGTAGCGCTGCGCGATCACCTCGCGCAGCTCGGGCACCCCGAAGGTCAGGTAGCCGGCGCCGGCGAGGTAGCGCGGCAGCTGCCCGACCGCACGCTCATAGGCCTCGAGCACCCCGGAGGGCGCACGGGTCGCCGCGCAGGTCAGGTCGATGACGCCCTCGCCGACGTCGGCGGGGAAGAGCGACCCCGCGCGGTGCTGCCGGCTGCCCGAGGGCAGGGTCGCGACCGAGCCGGAGCCACGCCGGGAGGTGAGGTAGCCGCTCTCGCGGAGCACGGCATAGGCGCGGGTGACGGTGGTGCGGCTGACGTCGAGGGCGGCGGTGAGCTCGCGCTCGCTGGGCAGGCGGCTGCCGGGTGCGATCCGCCCGTCCGCCACGGCGAGCCGCAGCGCGTCGGCCAGTGCCCGGTAGGCAGGGCGGCCGGGTGCCGGCGCACCGACGAGGCGAGCGGTGCGGGCCGCGGATACGGTCGGCGCAGGCATGATGGCCACTCTCCCAGAAGTGGCCATCGAAGTGAAGGCCACTTTGCGCGAGGATGGAGCCCATGACCCCGATCCAGGTGCTCCGCCGCGGCGCGTCCCGCCGCGTCGAGCTCGTGCCGATGAACCCCGTCGAGCAGCTGCGCGCCGGGCACCTCGTGCACCGGGGAACCCAGCTGATGGTGGGGCTGGTCCTGTTCGGGGTGTCGATGGCGCTGCTGCTGCGGGCCGACCTCGGGCTCGAGCCGTGGGGCGTGCTGCAGTACGGCCTGATCCAGCACGTCCCCATGTCCTACGGCGCGATGAGCATCGTGGTGTCGTTCGTCGTCCTGCTGCTCTGGATCCCGCTGCGCCAGTGGCCCGGGCTCGGCACGGTGCTCAACGCCGTCGTGATCGGGGTCGCGATCGACGCGACCCTCGCGGTCGTCCCGCCCATCGAGGGCATCGGCTGGCAGGTCGCGGTGATGCTGCTGGCCGTCGTCGGCAACGGCGTCGCCGGCGCGATGTACATCGGCAGCCAGCTCGGCCCGGGCCCCCGCGACGGCCTGATGACGGGGTTGGCTCGGCGCACCGGTCGTTCGATCCGCTTGGTCCGCACCTCGCTCGAGATCACCGTGGTCGTGCTGGGGTTCGCCCTCGGCGGCATCGTCGGGGTGGGCACGGTGCTCTATGCGCTGCTCATCGGGCCGGTCGTGCAGCTGTTCCTCCCGATGCTGACCGTGCGCGTCGAGCGGCCGTCGACCCGGGAGCCGCAGCCCGTGCCCACCGTCACAGAGCCTGCTGAAGGGTGACGAACGCATAGCCCCTGGCCCGCAGGCCGTCGATGATCTCGGGCAGTGCCGCGGCATCGAGCGTGGTCCCGTCGTCGGGGTTGGCGCCGACGTGCATGAGCACGATCATCCCCGGGCGCGCAGCGGCCAGCACCCGGTCGCGGACCCTGGCGGCCGTCATCGCGCCGCTGGTGCCCTTCCACCCGAGGCTGTCGACGGTCCAGCGCACCGCCACGTGGCACTCGTCGTTGACGAGGTGGATGGTGCGGTCGTCGCGAGCGCCGTAGGGGAAGCGGAACCAGGGGCCCGGTGCGTGACCCGTGGCGGTGCGGATCGCCACGGCGCCCTTGCGCACCTCGTCGACCACCGTGGTCGACGACGCGGTGGTGAGGTCCGGGTGGGTGTCGGAGTGGTTGCCCACCGGGAAAGCGCTGGCGATCCTCGTCGTGGCGGCCCGGTGGTCGCGGGTGAAGTCGCCGGTGAGGAAGAACGTCGCGGCGGCGTTCCTGCCTGCCAGCGTGGACAGGATCGACGCCACCCCCGTGCTGCTCGCGCCACCGTCGAAGGTCAGCACCGCGATCCGCGAGGCGGTCGACACGACCTCGAGGTCGGTGCCGCGGTACTGCGCGGTGAGCGCGCACGCGTCGGGGTCGGGGGGAGCCGTCGGCGTTCGGGTGGGCGTGGGGGCAGCGCTGGGCGTGGGTCGGGGTGTGGCCGTGGGGGTGGGCGTGGGAGCGGGAGTCGGTGCGGCAGTCGGTGGGGACGTCGGACCGGGGCGCGCGCTCGAGGACGGCGTGGGTGCCGACGTCCGCGTCGCGGGGGTGTCGTCGGCGGAGGGCGACCCACACGCGGCCAGCCCCAGGACGAGGGTGGCTGCCACGGACCAGGTGACCACTCGCCCGGACATCACTGCCTCCACCACCATGGTCCCGCTGCCGGCTCCGGCCGCGGCGCCGGTGTGGCGCAGGGATCAGGAAGTGCCCTAACCGTCGACGGCGAGCGCGAAGGGCAGGACGCCAGCGGCCCCGGCCAGGCGTAGGGCGCGGCCGGCGACCGTGAGGGTCCACCGTGACGAGACGAGGTCGTCGACGAGCAGCACCGGGCCGTCGACCTCGGCGAGCGCGGCGGCGAGATCGGGCCCGACGACGATGCGCTCCCAGACCCCGGCGAGGCGGAACGCGCTGTTGCCGCCGGGCTCACCCGTGGGGCCGCCGTGGGCGAGGTCGAGCGACCCGAGCAGCGGCAGCCGACCCATCTCGGACAGCCCCGCGGCGACCGACCCGACCAGTGACGGGCGCGAGCGCGACGGCACGGCCACGATGCCGACCGGCCGCTGGGCCCACCCCCACTCGGCGAGCACCGGCACGCAGGCGCGCAGCAGGTCGGGGTGCGCGACGGCATCCTCACGCAGCACCTCGCGCAGCCGCAGGCCCCAGCCCAGGTCGGACAACCGCGCGAGGGCCCGCCCGGGGAGCAGCGACTCGTCGGGCGAGATCCTGCCCTTGACCGGCACCCCGAGCCGGTCCATGCCGGTGGGCCACTGCACCCGCGGGTCGAGGTCGACCCCGACCCGGGCCAGGCGCTCTCGGGCGGCGCCGACGACGCGGTCGGGCACCGCGGTCGGGTACCACTGCCCGGCGCAGCCGTCGCACCGCCCGCACGCCACGGCGGTGCCGTCGTCCAGGCACTCCTGCAGGAAGGCCATCCGGCAGGAGTCGGATCGCTCGTAGTCGACCATGAGCTGCTGCTCGGCCTGCCGGGCCGCCGCCACTCGCTCGTAGCGCTCGGCGTCGTACGTCCAGGGCACCCCGGTGGACACCCACCCGCCGGACACCCGCTGCACGGCGCCGTCGACGTCGAGGACCTTGAGCAGCAGCTCGAGGCGGGTGCGGCGCACGTCGACGGCAGTCTCGAGCGCCGCCGTCGACAACGCCCTACCGGCCTCGGCGAGGGTGCGCAGCACCGCCTCGGCCTGCTCCTCGCGGGGCATCGACACCGAGGCGAAGTAGCGCCAGATGTCGCGGTCCTCCGGCCCGGGCAGGAGCAGCACGTCGGCCCGTTCGGTGGCGCGACCGGCGCGGCCCACCTGCTGGTAGTAGGCCACCGGCGAGCTCGGCGCCCCGAGGTGCACGACGAACCCGAGGTCGGGCTTGTCGAAGCCCATGCCCAGTGCCGAGGTGGCCACGAGGGCCTTGACCTCGTTGCGGCGCAGGGCCCCCTCGAGCCGCTCGCGGTCGGAGGGGTCGGTGCGCCCGGTGTAGGACGCGACGGTCAGCCCGGCATCGGCCAGCGCGGCGGCGACGTCCTCGGCCGCGGACACGGTGAGGGTGTAGACGATGCCGCTGCCGGGCAGCTCGTCGAGGTGCGCCACCAGCCAGCCGAGCCGCTGTTCGGGGGACATCGAGCGCAGCACACCGAGGCGCAGCGAGTCGCGGGCCAGCCCGCCGCGCACGGTGAGCACCGCCCGGCCACCGACCTCGAGCTGCTCGACGACGTCGGTGACGACGCGGGCGTTGGCGGTGGCGGTGGTCGCGAGCACCGGGGTGTCGGCGGGCAGGCCCGAGAGGAGGTCGCGGATGCGGCGGTAGTCGGGCCGGAAGTCGTGCCCCCAGTCGCTGACACAGTGCGCCTCGTCGACGACGAGCAGGCCGCACCGCCGGGCGAGGTCGGGCAGCTGCTCGTCCCGGAAGCGCGGGTTGTTCAGCCGCTCGGGGCTGACCAGCAGCACGTCGACCGCATCCGCCGCCAGTGCCTCGCGCACGACGTCCCAGTCCTGGGCGTTGGCGGAGTTCATCGTCACGGCACGGATGCCGGCCCGCTCGGCCGCCGCGATCTGGTCGCGCATCAGCGCGAGGAGCGGGCTGATGATGACGGTCGGCCCGGCGCCCTCGGCCCGGCGCAACGCCGTCGCGACGAAGTAGACCGCCGACTTGCCCCACCCGGTCCGCTGCACCACGAGCACCCGCGAGCGGTCGGCCACGAGTGCCGAGATCGCCTCGAGCTGGCCGTCGCGGAAGTCGGCGTCGTCGCGCCCGACGAGCCGCCGCAGCGCCGTGCGGGCAGCGGTGGCCAGCGCCGGGGACGGGGCGGAGGGCAGGGGAGGAGCGGTCACGGCATCCGTCGGGTTCGTCATGGTCACCCCACCGTATGCCGGTCGGCCGACACCCTCGCTCGCGTCGTCCACAGGCGAGCCCGGGTGGGGGAGGATCGGGGGATGGACACGATCGCACTTCCCGAGGTCGCCACCGAGCTGCTCGCCGAGGCCCGGGCCCACTCGGCGCGCCGGGCCGCGCGCACCCTGTGCGGTGGGAGCGGTCACGCGCTGCGGCAGACCGCCATCGCGCTGCTCGCCGCGTCAACGCTGTCGGACCACGAGAACCCCGGGGAGGCGACCCTGCAGGTGGTCGAGGGCCGGGTGCGCCTCGCCTGGTCGGACCGCTCGGTCGACCTCGACGCGGGCGGGTACGTCGTCATCCCGCAGGAGCGGCACGGCCTCCTCGCCCTCACCGATGCCGTGGTCCTCCTCACCGCCGCCAAGACCTGAGAACCACTGACCCCGTGGACCCCGTCGACTCCGACGGCGTGCGGGCCGCCTACGACACGGTGGCGGAGGCGTACGCCGCGCGCCTGCCCGACACCCGGGCCGAGGCCGCTGCCGACCTGGCGATGGTCGATGCCTTCGCGGCCGCGGTGGCGGCGGGGGACGACCCGCGAGTGCTCGACGCCGGGTGCGGCACGGGCCGGATGAGCGCCTACCTCGCCGCCCGCGGGTGCCTCGTCGAAGGGGTCGACCTGTCGCCCGGCATGGTCGCGATGGCCAGGAGGGCCAACCCCGAGCTGCGCTTCGAGGTCGGTTCCTTGAGTGAGCTGCCCTGTGCCGACGCCGAGTTCGCCGGTGTACTGCTCTGGTACTCCGTCATCCACACACCGCCCTCCGGTCTGGCGAGGATCGTCGCCGAGGTGGCGCGGGTGCTCCGCCCGGGTGGCTACGTGCTCGTGGGGATGCAGGCCGGTCAAGGCACGCGTGACGTTGCTCCGTCCTACCGGAAGCTGGGCCTCGAGGTCGTGCTCGAGCGGCACCTCCACACCGCGGATGCCGTGGCCGCCCACCTCGCGGCCGTGGGCCTGGCCGAGGTCCGTCGGCTCGAGCGTCCGGCGCAGGACGGGGAGCGCGACGACCAGGCGGTGCTGCTCGCACGAGCGAGTCGAGGCGGGGTCGGAGCGTGACCGGCATACTGCACCCACGGACGAGGAAAGGGGTGCCGACGTGTCGGTCCAGGACGTGGACGACTACCTCTCGGGCGTGCCCGAGCCGCAGAGGTCGACGCTCGAGCAGCTGAGGGCGGAGCTCGCTGGGCTGCTCCCCGAGGCCGAGCAGGGCATCGCCTACGGGGTGCCGTGCTTCAAGGAGGGCGGCAGGGGCGTGGCGGGATTCGGCTCCTACACGAACCACTGCTCGTACTTCCCGATGAGCGGGTCCGTCACCGCCGAGCTCGCGGACGAGCTGCAGGGACTCGTGGCCTCCAAGGGGTCGGTCCAGTTCCCGATCGACGAGCCACTCTCCCCGCGGCTCGTCGAGCAGCTGGTGCAGGCGCGTCGTCGCGAGATCGCCCGGTCAGCCCCGGACCCGGCACCGTGACCGACACCAGCACCCTCCTTGCCGCCTACGACGAGCAGCTGCGCACGGATGCCGAGACGCCCAGCGCGCTCACGGTCACCGAGCTCGGGCCACTGCGGCTGGTGACCTTCGCGCGCGGCCGCGGCTTCGTCACCTACCGCGACCTGGGCGGGGCGGATGCGGACGGCATCCGTGACCTCGTCGCCGCGTCCGTCGCCCACTTCTCCGCCGACCCCGAGGTCACCCGGGTGGAGTGGAAGACACGGGGCCACGACCGTGCCCCGGGGTTGCACGAGGCCCTCGTGGCCGCCGGCTTCGTGCCCGAGGAGCAGGAGTCGATCATGATGGGCGAGGCGCGGCTCCTCGCGGTCGACGTCGACCTCCCCGCCGGGGTCACCCTGCGCACGGTGACGGACGAGGCGGACGTGCGCGCGATGAGCGCCATGGCCGACGAGGCGTTCGGCGACCCGGTCTCCGACGAGCGCGCCGAGAGCCTGCTGCACCGGCTCGCGCTGCGCGACGGCATGGAGCTGTGGGTCGCCGAGGCCGACGGGCAGATGGTGAGCGCCGGTCGGCTCGAGCCCGTGCAGAACACCGACGTCGCCGGGATCTGGGGCGGCTCGACCCTCGTGCAGTGGCGCGGCCGTGGGATCTACCGCGCGCTCACGGCGGCCCGGGCGAGGTCGGCGCTGCGCCTGGGCAAGACCCTGATGCACAGTGACTCGACGGAGTTCTCGCGCCCCATCCTCGAGCGGTCCGGATTCCTGAGGATCTCCACGACCACGCCCTACACCTGGCGTCGCTGACCGACTTCCCGTGTCGGGGCGTCAGGTCCAGCCGACCTCGTCGACCCCGCCCGGGACGTCGGCCTGCGGGTCGTACGGCGTGCGGGTGAACCGGAACGACGCGAGGTCCAGGTGTGACACCGAGCCGTCGGCACGACGCACGACCCGGAGTGGCTCGCCCGTGTAGTAGCCGTCCATCCCGTGCCACTCGTCGGCCCCGACCGAGCGGAACCGCGCCCCCCGTCCGGCACCGGGCTCCCCGAGGACCAGGTGCTCGCCGACGACCTTCGCGGTGACCACCGCAGGCCCCCAGTGCCAGGTGCCGACCAGCTCGAGCAGGCCGGGGTCACCCCCCGCCGACCACGGCTCGACCGGTGCCGGCTCGTGCCGGGCCAGCCCGTCGAGCAGCTCGTCGAGGAGCGACCGCGTCCCCGAGGACGCCGTGGTGTTCGTGAGGAGCACGACGCCGTCACCCGCCGCACCGGCCGCGGGGCGCGCAGCGCAGCCGCCGACCCCGGCGGAACCGGATGCCGAGTCACTTCCCGGAGCCCCGGCATCCAGCCTGACCCTGATGCCGGCGAGGAAGCCCGGCATCGACCCGCCGTGACCGGTGAACCGGGCACCTCCGACGTTCCACACCTGAACCCCCAGCCCGTGCGCCGCCACCCACGGCTGGCCGGGGTCGTCGACGACGTGGTGCGGCTCGACCATCTCGGCGAGGGTGTCGGCCGACAGCAGCCCGGCCGTGGCGCCCCCGAGGAAGGTCGCCCAGCGAGCGAGGTCGGTGACGGTGGTCCAGAGCTGGCCGGCCGGGGCCATCGCGCCCCCGTCGTGCTCCGGCTCCGGGAGCAGCACGTCGGCGAAGGGGTGCACGGCCAGGCCCAGCGCCGATGGCCCCGACGGTCGCGTCGTGGTGCGCGTCATTCCGAGCGGCTCGAGCAGCTCGTCGCGGACGACGTCGAACCAGCTCCGGCCGTGTGCCACCTCGAGGAGGCGACCGAGCGCGGCGTACCCGACGTTGGAGTAGTGGAACCGGCGCCCGGCCCGGAACCGCTGCCCGACGGGGGAGGCGACGAGCTCGTCCCAGTCGCCACCGGGGGTGCGCTCCCACCACGGGCCCAGGGTCTCGGCCTGGGTGCCCGAGGCATGGGTGAGCAGCTGCTCGATGGTGACGTCGTCGAGGGCGGAGCCCGGCACGTGGACCCCGAACCGGTCGGTCAGCTCGAGCCGCCCGGCGTCGCGGAGCCGCAGCACGCACACCCCCACGAGGGTCTTGGTGATCGACCCCATCCGGTACTGCGTGTCGGCGTCCGCGCGGCGACCGTCGGCCCGCCCGTCGACCGTGCCCGCCGCCCCGCTCCAGACCAGCTCGCCGCCGCGCACCAGCCCGGCGGCGACGGACGGGAGCCGGCCGTCGCGCTGTGCGGTCGCGAGCAGGTGGTCGAGGTGGGCGGTCGTCGGGGGTAGCAGCGGCATCCGCCCACCCTAGGATGCCGCGCGCACCGGTGCCCGTCCTCGGAGCGCGGGGCTGGGAGGATGGTGCGCATGCCCGGTCCAGACGATCCCCAGACCTACCGCGTCGAGGTGCCGCTGCGGTGGTCCGACATGGACGCCTACGGCCACGTCAACAACGTGCAGTACCTCCGCCTGCTCGAGGACGCCCGGGTGATCGGCTTCCGTGAGTGGTTCCCCGACCGGCCGACGATGCTCGACGAGGGCATCGTCGTCACCCGACACGCCATCGAGTACCGCGCGCCGCTCACCTACCGGGCCGCCCCGGTCGAGGTCGACATGTGGGTCACCCGGGTGCACGGCGCGGGGTTCGACCTCGGCTACACGGTGCGCGACCCGGACCCGGTGGGGGAGAGGGTGTACGCCATCGCGGAGACAGGCCTGGCTCTCTACGACTTCGCGTCCGCTCGCCCGCGGCGCCTCTCGCCCGAGGCCCGTGCCCAGCTGGCCGCGCACGTCGGCGACCCGGTGCGCTTCCGCTGGGCCGGTCGGTGACCGGGGTCCTGCGGCTCTCCGACCCGCAGTCACTCGCCGACCTCGGGCGGTTCGCGACCCGTGCCCGCGCCGTCGACGCCGAGGGGGCGATGCGGCTCCAGGCGTCCGGTGCGGTGCTCGCCGCGTGGGTCGGGGTGCTGGCGGGGGTCGGCATCCTCGCCGAGGGCACCGTGCTCGGCCTGCGCACCTTCGCCCTCGCCGAGCCCGCCGAGCTCGATGTCACCGTGCCACTGGGGGCAGTCACCGACCGCACCGCGCGCGGCCTCGGCGCCGACCTGCCGGTGCCTCCGACCCGGGCCGTCGCGTCGTGGTCGGCGGTCACCCCGCCGCGTGGGCCGTGGGAGCCCGCAGGCGCCCTGCCCGGCGACCTGCTCGCCGCGGTCGCCCGCGACGGCCTGGCCGAGGTGTCGGATGCCGTGCGCGAGCGCGGTGCCGCGGCCGGCCTGGTGCGCGATCGGGTCTGGGCCCGTGACGTGCGCGACGCGGCCGGGCCGCACCCCGACCTGCTCGATGCCGGGGCCGGGCTGTCCGAGTCCTCCGCGGTGGTGCGGGCCGGTGGCGCTTTCGCCGCCTACGCCCTGGGCTTCCTGGCCCCGGGCCTGGCCGTGCAGGTGTTCCGCTCCAACCGGTGGACGCGGCTCACCGCGCCCGGTGGTCACGTCCTGATCCGCTGACCGGGTGGTGCGCCGCCGTCACGGTGACGGTAGGAGACGTCATGGCGGCTGCGGGCCAGGCTTGGCCCACGGATACCGCGGGGCACGACGCCCCCTACCGCGCGGTACTCGTCGCGATCGCAGCGACTCCTGCGCCGTGGCACCCGTCGTACCCGCGCGGTCGCGGCCCCGGACCGGCCGAACCTCCCACCGTCGGGACCGGGCTGGAGGTGCGGTGCTCAGGTCCTGATCCGCTGACCGGTCGGGACGGCCACCGCCGCCACGGCAGCCAGCCCGAGGAAGATCGCGCCGAAGAGCGCATCGTCCTGGCCGGGCACGTGCCGGGCCGCGAAGAGCGCGGTCGCCGCGGCGATCCCGAGCACGCTGCCGAGCACGTCGGCGAGCTGGAGGGACGACGAGGCCTCCCCGTGCTCCTCCACCGGGCTGAGCTCCAACGCGAGCACGGTCGTCGTCGTGACCCCCAGGCCCATCGCGACGCCGGTGAGCACCAGCGCCAGCGGCACGGCCCACCACGGCAGCTCGAGGAACGCCACCGCGGAGAGCACCGCCAGGCCGCTCGCGAGGAGCGCCCCGCCGAGCTCGACGAGCCGGTGCCGGGGAAGGTGCAGGGAGTCGTGGCCCTGGTACCAGGCGCCACCGGCCCACCCGATCGCCCCCACGGCCAGGGACAGGCCAGCCGTCTGCAGGCTGAGGCCGCGCTGCCCGACGAGGAAGAGGGGGACGTAGGTGATGCCGGCGTAGAAGGCACCGATGAACAGCGCGCGGGCGAGCATCACGCTCGGCAGGCCCCGCGCCATCTGCCAGGTGCCGGGCGGCACGAGCTTCGGCGCGAAGACCACCACACCGACCAACCCGGCCAGGACGAGGCCGGTCCTGGGTGAGAGCTCGAGCACGAGCTCGTGCGTGCCGAGCTGGATCGCACCGGCGGACAGGGCGATGCCGAGCCCGCACCAGGCGGCGCGCACGTGCGCGGAGTGGTCGCGACCACCGACGGCGGTGGTGAGGGCGGAGTCGCCGATCCGGCGCCGGGCGTGGGCGAGGACGACCATCGTGACGAGCACGGGCGGCACCACGCCCCAGAACACCCAGCGCCAGGACAGGTTCGTCGTGAGCCACGCCGCGATCGGTGCACCCAGAAGCGAGGGCAGCACCCAGGCCGCCGACACGTAGGTGAACAACCGCGGCCGGATGGCCTCCGGGTAGACCCGCCCGGCGATGACGTAGAGCATCACGACGAGCAGGCCGCCGCCGAGACCGGTGAGGGCTCGCCCGGCGAGGAAGAAGGGGAGGGTGGTGGCCATGCCGCACATCGCCGACCCGGCCGCGAGCAGGGCCTGACCGGTGACAGCGCCGAGCATCGGCCCGGACCGGTCGGACCACACGCCGGCCAGCACGATGCCCAGCAGCTGCGCGGTGAGCATGACCGAGAAGGCGAAGCCGTAGGACCGGACCGCGTCGAGGTCGCGCGCCACCGCCGGCATCGCGGTGGAGACGGCCATCGACTCGAAGGCGACGATGGTGACCAGGGCCAGGACGGCGAGGGTGACCTCCGCATAGGTCCGGCCGAGCGGCCCGTCGACAGGGGTGGTCCTCGCGTCAGGCATCACTTGTCACAGTAGTACGCAGACCTCCCGTGAACCGGGCGGTCTGCGGCCCTTCGAGGTCACACGGGAGGGACGAGAGGATGGCCGCGCTCGGCGAACACGTCTCGCAGCACGTCGATGTGGTCGGTGACGATGCCGTCGGCGCCGAGGTCGAGCAGCCGGTGCATCTCCTCGGTGTCCTCGCGCGACCACGCGTGGAACCACACGTGCACGTGCTTGCCGAGGTCGTGGGCGCGGCGCACCAGGCCCGGGGTCACGAGGGTCACGGTTCGCCCGCGCAGCCGGTGCAGCGCCGGCAGCTGGAGCACCGGGGCAGGGGTGTGCAGCATCCGGCTCAGCGCGGCGGGGCTGAAGCGGAGCAGGGCGGTGCCGACCTGCCCGGCTGCCGTCGCGACCCGGGGCCCGAGCGCACTGCGGGCCGCCCGGAGTCGTCGCTCGCTGAACGAGCCGATGCACACGCGCTCGGTGGCGTTGTGCCGCAGCACTTCCCGCACGGTCGGCGCGAGGGCGTCGTCGGCCTTGATGTCGATGTTGATGCGGGCGTCGGGGAACTGTTCGAAGAGGTCCGACAACAGGGGGATGGTCTCGGCGCCGCCGATCCGGGCCTCGCGCACGGCGTCATAGGGCAGCGTCGCGATCGCACCGCGCACGTCGGACACCCGGTCGAGCACGGTGTCGTGGAACGCGACCACCCGACCGTCACGGGTCGCGTGCACGTCGGTCTCGAGGTAGTGGTACCCCATCGCGACGGCCTGGCGGAACGCCGCGAGGGTGTTCTCCAGGCCGACGTTCGGTGCGTACTTCGCGCCACCCCGGTGGGCCAGCGCCACCGGGGTCGGCTGGTCGAGGTAGGTGAACTCGCTCGCCCGCATGTCACGCCACCCGGAGGCGGACCCAGGCCGTGGTGTCGGTCGGCACGGCACCGTCGTCGGTGAGGGGAGCCGACGCGACGAGCACCTCGCCGTCGGGCAGGGCCACGGGGTCGGTGCCGAGGTTGGTCACGACGAGCAGCGTGTGGCTCCCGTCGCCGGCGGTGTTGCGCAGCGCGACCACGGTGTCGGAGGACAGCGCGTCCCAGGTCAGGCTGCCGTGGCCGAACCGGTGCCTGCGGCGGTGGTCCAGCAGCGCGCGGTACAGCTCGAGGGTCGAGCCCGCGACACCCTCCTGCTGGTCGACCGCGAGGTCGGCGTAGGCCTCGGGCTGCGGCAGCCACGGGCTGTCCCCCGGACCGAACCCGTTGCTCGGCGCGCCCTTGACCCACGGCATCGGCACCCGGCACCCGTCGCGCCCGGTGACCTTGTGATGGGTGCGGTGGAACGTGGGGTCCTGACGGAACGCGTCGGGCATGGTCGTGTGCTCGGGCAGGCCCAGCTCCTCGCCCTGGTAGACGTAGGCCCCACCGGGCAGCGCGAGCATCAGGGCCGTGGCGGCGCGGGCCCGGCGCAGGCCGAGCACGGCATCCGGCTGCGGGTCGACGGCCCGGATGCCGTTGGGGCGCGGCAGCGACTGGTCGAGGCCGAGCCGCGATGCGTGCCGCACGACGTCGTGGTTGGACAACACCCAGGTGGTCGGGGCGCCGACACCGTCGTTGGAGCGCAGCGAGGCCTCGATGACCCGGCTGAGCGCCGAGGCGTCCCAGTGGGCGTCGAGGAAGTCGAAGTTGAAGGCCTGGTGCATCTCGTCGGGGCGCACGTAGCGCGCCAGCCGGTGGGCGGGGGCGACCCACGCCTCGGCGCACAGGATGCGGTCCGGCTCGCCGTAGGAGTCGAGCACCGCGCGCCAGCCGCGGTAGATCTCGTGCACACCGTCCTGGTCCCACATCGGCGAGGCCCCGGTGGCCGTGTGGTCGAGCACCTCACCGTCGTCGGACCGCAGCTGCTCCGCGTCGCGGCCCTTGCCGGTGGGCCCGCTGTCGGCGTCGACCTCGTCGTAGAGCCCGACCTTGCCGTGCCAGTCCGGCAGGCCGTCGCGCTTGACCAGGCCGTGGGCCACGTCGACCCGGAAGCCGTCGACGCCTCGCTCGCACCAGAACCGCAGGATGTCGTGGAACTCCGCGACGACGTCGGGGTGTGTCCAGTTCAGGTCGGGCTGGGTGACGTCGAAGATGTGCAGGTACCACTGACCCGGCGTGCCGTCGGGCTCGGTGACCCGGGTCCAGCCGCGCCCGCCGAAGACCGAGGGCCAGTTGTTCGGGGGCTCCTCGCCGTTCGCGCCGCCGCCCTCGCGGAAGATGTAGCGCTCGCGCTCGGGGCTGCCGGGGCCGGCGGCCACCGCGGCCCGGAACCAGGCGTGCTCGCTGCTCGTGTGGTTGGGCACGAGGTCGACGAGAACCTTCAGGCCCAGGTCGTGGGCGGTCGTGATCATCGTGTCTGCGTCGGCGAGCGTCCCGAACCGCGGGTCGATGTCGCGATAGTCGGCCACGTCGTAGCCGGCGTCGTTCATCGGCGAGACGTAGAACGGGCTCAGCCACACGGCATCCACCCCGAGCTCGCGCAGGTAGGGCAGGCGCGCCGTGATGCCGGGCAGGTCGCCCATGCCGTCGCCGTCGGCGTCCGCCCAGGAGCGCGGGTAGACCTGGTAGATGACGGCGTCGCGCCACCACGGGGCGTCGGGGGAGTCGGCCTCGTGCACGACCACTCCCGGGGCGGTCACGGTGGCGGCGTCGGTCTGCGGGCTCGGCGGGGTCACCTTGCCCATGCTTCCGTATGCCGAGCCGCTTGCGAAAATGCGCGCCGGGCACCGCGCACGAGCAGGTCAGCGGTCGGGCAGGGGGCGTGGCGGGGTGCTGGGTGCGGGGTGGGCCTCGTCGGTGTTGACCAGCGTGTGCGCGGCCCGCAGGAAGTAGTCGCGCATCTGCTCGGACTGCACCTCCGGCAGGTCGAGGGTGTCCAGCGCGGCGAGCATGTGCCGCATCCACCGGTCGCGCATGTCGAGGGTCACCGGGTACGGCGCGTGCCGCATCCGCAGGCGCGGGTGGCCACGCTCGTCGCTGTAGGTCGTGGGCCCCCCGAAGTACTGGGTGAGGAACATCCGCAGCCGGCGTTCGGCAGGGGCGAGGTCGTCCTCCGGGTAGAGCGCGCGCAGCGGCGGGTCACCCGCGACGCCCTCGTAGAACGCGTGAACCAGGGCCTCGAAGGTCGGGGCGCCGCCGACCTCCTCGTACAGGCTCACGCGGGGCCTCCCACGGGTCCGCCGAAGGGGCCGAGCGGTGGCGCCTTGACCTCGGCGTGGTCGAGGGCGGCCTTGAGTCGCTCGCGCAGCTCACGCTGGACCGCGAAGTTCTCCCCCGGCACGCACTGGGCGATGGTGCGGATCGTCATCGTCATGCCGACGATCGACTCGACGCCGAGCACCTGGGGCTCCTCGACGAACCGGTCCGCCCAGTCCGGGTCGCGGCCCATCGCGGTGGCCGTCTCGCGGATGACCCCGACCACCCGCTCCACGTTCTCGGCATAGGACACGGGCATGTCGACGATCGCCGTGGCGAAGCCCTGCGACCGGTTGCCGATCCTGATGATCTCGCCGTTGCGCACGTACCAGGTGACGCCGTTGGCGTCGCGCAGCCGGGTGATCCGGAGGGTGACCTCCTCGACCGTGCCGACGGCCTCGCCGGTGTCGATGACGTCGCCGACGCCGTACTGGTCCTCGAAGATCATGAAGACGCCGGAGAGGAAGTCCTTGACCAGGCTCTGGGCGCCGAAACCCAGTGCGACGCCGGCCACGCCGGCCGACGCCAGCAGGGGCGCGATGGGGATGCCGAGCAGCTGCATGACCGTCAGTACCACCAAGGTGAGGACAACGGCCGTGCTGATACTGCGCAGCAGCGACCCCATCGTCTCGACCCGCTGGCGCTGGCGCTCACCCGCGAGCCCGGTGGCCGTCGCGAACGCCTTTCCGGCGCGGCCGGACTCGGCGAGCTTCCGGGCCGACTTCGAGGTCATCGTGCGCACGACGCGGTTAATGAGCCGGCGCAGCAGCCACAGGGTCACCACCCCGAGGACGATCGTGATGAGGATCTGCAGCCCGATCGTGCTCAGCCATTGCTGCGTCTTCCCCCACGTCAGGCCGACGGTCTCGAGGCTGAGGTCGGGCAGCTGGAGGGTTGCTGGGACGGCCTCAGTCACGCGCGTCACGCTCCTGGGCCGCCAGCGCCCGCACCAGGGGGTCGCGGTTCTCCACCACGAGCCGGCGCAGCGCCGCGGGGGCGTCCGGGTGGGCGTCGAGCCACGCCTGGGTGCGGTCGCACAGCTCGCGGTCGGCGATGGGGCGGGGGTAGAAGCCGAAGACGATCGTCTCGATCATCGCGTGCGACCCCCGGCTGTCGAGGGTGTCGAGCAGCGCGTGGTAGCGCTCGACGAAGGGGCGCAGCAGGTCGGCGGGCGTGCCCGGACGGGTGAAGCCCAGCGCCGTCGCCTCGACCACGGCGTTGGGCAGCCCGCTGCCCTCGACGGCGGCGCTCCAGGCGTGCTCCTTGGCCTCGGCGGTCGGCTGGGCCGCTCGCGCACGGCACGCGCGCTCACGCCCGGTCGCGGTGTCCTCGCGGGCGAGCTCGGCGTCGATCTCGGCCTCACCCGCGGCCCCCGACGCGACGAGGGCCGTGAGCAGCGTCCAGCGCATCTCGAAGTCGACGGTGAGGCCGTCGAGCACCTCGGTGCCGTCGAGCAGGGCCCGGACGTGCGCGGTCTCGTCGCCGGCCGTGGTCAGGGCGGCCGCGGCGCTGACGAGCTGCAGCTGTGCGTCGCTGCCGGGCTCGGCGGAGCGGGCGACCTCCCACAGCCGGTCGCGGGTCGACGTGCGCACGGCACTTCGGTGCTCGGGAGCGGTGTACGAGTGCACCGCGGTCTGCAGCTGGGTGATGAGCGTGCGCAGCAGGGTGGAGTCGCTCTCGCCGGGCAGCGTCTCGAGCACGACGTCGACGAAGTGGCGCGCCCCCATCTCGGCGTCGCGGGTCATGTCCCACAGCGAGGCCAGCACGAGGGCCCGCGGCAGCGACGACGTGAACCCCCGCGGGTGGGCCAGGGCGGTGGCGAGCGAGCGCTCGTCGAGCCGGATCTTGGCGTAGGCGAGGTCCTCGTCGTTGACGAGCAGCAGGTCGGGCTGCTCCCGCCCGACCAGCGCGGGCACCACGGTGCGCTCGCCCTCGACGTCGAGCTCGATGCTGTCGGTGCGGCGCAGCCGTCCGTCGCGCTGGGCGTACAGCCCGATGGCCAGGGTGTGCGGGCGCATCGTCTCGTACCCGGGTGCGCAGCTCTGCTCGATGACGGCCGACGCGATGCGGCCCCGGTCGTCGATCTCGATGACCGGGCGCAGGGTGCTGACCCCGGCGGTCTCGAGCCACTGCTCGGACCAGGTGCGCAGGTCGCGCCCGGAGGTCGCCTCGAGCTCGGAGAGCAGGTCGTCGAGGGTGGTGTTGCCCCAGGCGTGCTTGGCGAAGTAGGAGCGCAGCCCGTCACGGAACGGCTCGCGCCCGACGTGGGCGACGAGCTGCTTGAGCACGGAGGCGCCCTTCGCGTACGTGATGCCGTCGAAGTTGACCTCGACGTCCTGCAGGTCGCGGATCTCGGCGACGATCGGGTGCGTCGACGACAGCTGGTCCTGGCGGTAGGCCCAGTCCTTCTCGTGGGTGCCGAAGGTGGTCCAGGCGTCGGTCCAGCGGGTGGCCTCGGCCTGGCAGGTGGTGGACGCCCACTCGGCGAACGACTCGTTGAGCCACAGGTCGTTCCACCAGCGCATCGTCACGAGGTTGCCGAACCACATGTGGGCGAGCTCGTGGAGCACCGTGAGGGCGCGGCGCTCGACGAGGGACTCGGTGACCTTGGAGCGGAAGACGTACATCTCGTTGATGGTCACGCAGCCGGCGTTCTCCATCGCCCCCATGTTGTACTCCGGGGCGAAGAGCTGGTCGTACTTCTCGAAGGGGTAGGCGCAGTCGAACTCCTCCTCGAAGAACGCGAAGCCGCGCTTGGTGAGGTCGAAGAGGTTGTCGGCGTCGAGGTAGGGCGTGAGCGACCGGCGGCAGAAGATGCCGAGGGGCACCTCGCCGCGGCGGCTGGTGACGGTGTCGCGCACGACGTCGTACGGTCCCGCGACGAGCGCGGTGATGTAGCTCGAGATCCGGCCGGTGGGCGCGAAGCGCCAGGTGGCGGCGCCCTCGGTGGCCGGCTCGGGCTGCGGGGTGGGGGAGTTCGACACGACCTGCCAGTGGGCCGGCGCGGTCACCGTGAAGGTGAACCGGGCCTTGAGGTCGGGCTGCTCGAACACGGGGTACATCCGCCGGCTGTCCGGCACCTCGAACTGGCTGTAGAGGTAGACCTCGTCGTCGACCGGGTCGACGAAGCGGTGCAGCCCCTCGCCGGTGTTCGTGTAGCGACCGGTGGCGGTGACGACGACGACGTTCTCCGCCGCCAGGCCGGGCAGGCGCACGCGACTGTCGGCGTGGTGCCGGGCCGGATCGAGGGGGTTGCCGTTGAGGGTCAGGCCCTCGACGGTGCCGCCGACGAAGTCGAGGAAGGTCTCGGCTCCGGGCCGGGTGCAGGAGAAACGGATGGTGCTGCGGGTCGAGAAGGTCTCGGGGCCGGTCGTCACGTCGAGGTCGACGTCGTGTCGGTCGACGCTGACGAGGGCGGCACGGGTGTCGGCCTCCTCACGCGTGAGGTTCGTGCCGGGCACGGGGTCTCCTTGCGGGGCGGTACGGGTGGGACGCCGGTCGGGCGTCGCGCTGGGCGTCGGACCATCCTGTCACGAGGGTCCCGAGAGGTCGGACCGGATCGACCGGATGGCAGGATGACGCCCATGTCCGAACGCAACACCGCCGAGTTCTGGTTCGACCCCCTGTGCCCCTGGGCGTGGATGACCTCCCGCTGGATGACCGAGGTCGAGAAGGTCCGCCCCGTCGACGTCACGTGGTCGGTGATGAGCCTGTCCGTCCTCAACGAGGGGCGCGACCTGCCTGCCGACTACCGGGAGATGCTCGACCGCGGCTGGGGGCCCGTGCGTGTCGTCATCGCCACGCGCGACAAGTTCGGCGACGACATCGTCAAGCCGCTCTACGACGCGCTGGGCGAGCGCATCCACCACCGTGGGGAGGCCTACGACGACGCGATCGTCGGTGCCCTCGCGGCCCTCGACCTGCCGGCCGAGCTGGCGCAGGCCGCCACGACCGACGAGCACGACGACGGGCTGCGGGCCAGCCACCAGCGCGCGATCGACCTGGTCGGCGACGACGTCGGCACGCCGGTCGTGGCCGTCAACGGCATCGCGTTCTTCGGCCCGGTGGTGAGCCCGGCCCCCAAGGGCGAGGCCGCGGGGCGGCTCTGGGACGGGTGCGTCCTCGTCGGCGGCACCGAGGGATTCTTCGAGCTGAAGCGCTCGCGCACCGTCGACCCCATCTTCGACACGGAGGCCTGAGGTGCGCGTTCACGTCGGCGGCGACCACGCGGCCTACGAGCTGCTCACCGACCTGGTCGGGTTCCTCGAGGCCAACGGGCACGAGGTGACCAACCACGGCCCACACACGTACGACGCCGTCGACGACTACCCGGTCTTCGTGCTGCGTGCCGCCGAGGCCGTCACGGCCGACCCGGGCTCGTTCGGGGTGGTGTTGGGTGGGTCGGGCAATGGTGAGCAGATGGCCGCGAACAAGGTGGCCGGCATCCGGGCCGCCCTCTGCTACGACGACGACCTGGCCAGGCTCGCCCGCGAGCACAACGACGCCCAGGTCATCTCGATCGGTGCGCGCATGTGCACCGTCGAGCAGGCCCGGTCGATGGTCGAGGCCTTCCTCGCCACGGCGTTCAGCGGTGACCCACGGCACGTGCGGCGCATCGACATGGTGTCGGCGTACGAGAGCGACGGCGCCCTGCCGCCGCTGCCGGCCTGACCACGCGCTCGGCCACATCGGGCTCACGACCGGCGCACCTGCGCGGCACCTCTCCCGGCCGGCGCTGTCATCTGGCCGGGGGACCCGGCGCGCACTAGTGTGTGCGCTCCGCCACAGACGTCGATGGGGTGAGAATGCCGAACGAGGCTCTGCAGCGCCCTGGCCCCCAGAACGGGGGTGGCGCCGCCCTCCCGCGCGTCCTCACCCGGTGGCTGGGGCCGAGCAACGCGCGCAACGCCGACCGCATCTACACGGTGACCTTCGTCGTCGCCGTCGTGCTCGTCGGCACCGCCGCCAACCTCTGGCCGCTGGGGGTGCCGAGCGCGCTGCTCTTCCCCGTGGTCGTCGGGGCCGGGGTCGTCCTCGCCGGCCGGGCGCTGCTCGTCGTCTACGGCCTGACCCTCGGCTTCCTCGTCCTGTGGGCGCCGGAGTCCGGACTGACCGCTCCGCGCTCCGCGCTCGTCGTGCTCTCGTTCCTCTCGGTGATGGTCCTCATGTACTACGCCGCGCGGTCCCGCTCGGTCATCGGCACCCGAGGCTTCGGCGCCGACCGGATGTTCGCCGAGCTGCGCGACCGGATCGCCCTCGTCGGGCGGGTTCCCGTGCTGCCCGACGGCTGGCAGGCCTGGTCGTGCATCTACTCCGCCAACGGTGAGCGGTTCTCCGGCGACTTCGTCGTGGCGCACCTCGGTGCGTCGGGGCACCGTCTCGAGATCGCACTCGTCGACGTCAGCGGCAAGGGAACCCGGGCCGGCACGAGGTCGCTGCTGTTGTCCGGGGCGCTCGGCGGGCTGCTCGGCTCCATCCCGTCGGGTGACTTCCTGCGGGCCGCGAACGAGTACCTCGTCCGACAGGGCTGGGAGGAGGGGTTCGCCACCGCGGTGCACCTCGACCTCGACCTGCGCACGGGGGAGTACTCCATCGCCAACGCCGGCCACCCGTCGCCGGCCCGGTACACCTCGGGGCGCGCCCGCTGGACCGTGCTCGACGGCGCGCGCGGGCCGCTGCTCGGCGTCGTGCCCGGGGCGACGTTCCCGCGCCAGAGCGGGCGGCTGGACCGGGGCGACGCCCTGCTCTTCTACTCCGACGGCGTCATCGAGGCCCGCGGCCGCGACCTCACCGACGGCATCGACCGGATGCTCGGCGTCGCCGCGATGTCGGTGCTCGGCGATGGCGACGTGGCTCGCGAGGTGTGCGAGTCGGCCCGTTCGGGAGAGGATGACGACCGGGCGGCGCTGGCCGTCCGACGACTCTGACTCCTGCCGAGAGGGCCTCGACCGTGGGATCCGACCCGGTGCTCGACCACGCTCCGCGCGAGGGCGTGCGCACCTTCACGCCGCGCTGGCGCAACAGCCGGCTGACCGACGAGCGGATGACGACCCTGCTTCCGGCCCGCTCGCTGCCCGACGGGCCACTCGTGCCTGCCGAGGCGTTCGGCCGGGTCGGTCCGGTGGTGCTCGAGGTCGGTTCCGGCCACGGCGCCGCGGCCATCGCCTACTGCGCAGCCCACCCCGAGGCCGACCTCGTGGCCGTGGAGGTGCACGTGCCCGGAGTGGCCCGGATGCTGGCCGCGGCCGACGCGGCCGGGGTCACCAACCTGTGGGTGCACCCCGGCGACGGCGTGCCGTTCCTCACCGATCGGGTGGCCCCCGAGTCGCTGGCGGCGGTGCACCTCTTCTTCCCCGACCCGTGGCCGAAGAACAAGCACGCCAAGCGGCGCTTCGTGCAGCAGCACACCTTGGACCTGCTCGCGCCACGGCTGGTGCCCGGCGGGGTGCTCCGCATCGCCACCGACATCGCCGCGTATGCGGCCCACGCCCGTGCGCAGCTCGCCCACCACGGACGGTGGACCGTGGTCGAGGGCGAGCGCCCCGACTGGCGCCCGGACGACGGCTTCGAGGCCAAGGGGGTGCGCGCCGGCCGCACCGTCGCCGAGCTGACCTGCACCCTGAACCCCGCCTGAGGCCGGTGGTCGCGATGCAGGGAGCGCGCTGGACCGCGCCCCGTGCATCGCACCTCGTCACCGGCGCTCGAGCAGGTGGTGGGCGCGGACGACCTGGGCCATGAAGCACTCGGGAGTCAGCCGAGACCGAGCACCGGGATGCGCAGCACCATGTCCGCGCCGAGGGTGACCTCGTTCTGGCGAAGGGCGTCGTCGACCGGGTTGAGTGCCAGGCCGTGGTGGCCACCGTCGATCTCGACGACCAACCCGATGTCCTCCCAGGCGACGTCGAGGTAGACCCGACCTCCTGGCCCGGTCCGCACGACCTGCCTGGTTGGCGGCGGCAGCCCGGCGCGACGGCACATCCGGGCGAAGTCGAGCTCGCCGAGGGAATGCGCCCCGTCGCAGATGTCGGGGATGACGGTGTCCAGCAGGGCTCGCCTCCCGCTGCGCTGCACGCGCTGCCACGCCGCCTCGAGTCGGTCCGGCCGGGTCAGTCGCTGCTGGAGCACGAGGCGCAGGACCAGGACGGCGGCGCGGTCCGAGGCGGCGTCATCGGCGGCTCGCACCGCAGCGAACTCGGGCTTGACCCTGGGGATGCCGGCACCGGCCACCGGCCCGATCGTTCGCCGCCGGGTTGCGCGCACGCCGGGGCACGATCGACGCCGACATGCCATCGGCACGCTCACCTGGATCGTGGGGCTGGTGAACCCGGTCAGGCCTGCCGCCTGGAGGGCGCTGTGGGTGCCGGCAGCAGTCCAGCGCCCGGCAGCCACCTCGGTGCGCACGTCGGCCCGGCTCACGCCACCCCGGCGGAGGTCACGTCGGTGCGCGACCCCACCGTGGTCAGCACCAAGGCTCCCCGCGACCGCGGCTCGTTGCTCGCGCGACAGGCGGCGTCGGGAACCGTGGGGCATCGGGCAACTCTGACGCGGACAGCCCCTGGCTCGCTGGCCCCCTGTGGACAACTCGCCCGTGCGATGCAGGGAGCGCGCTCTGGTGCGCTCCCTGCATCGCACAGGCCGTTCGCTGTCGGGGTAGCCGGACCCGCGGGTCGAGCCACCGCCCACGCAGAGCGTGGGACCCGCTTCGTCGGTGCCTCGACCCGCTCCCGTCATCCGCCTCCCACGACGAAGGCCCGTGAGGCGCTTCGCGCCTGACGGGCCCTGCGTCGGGGTAGCCGGATTCGAACCGGCGGCCTTCCGCTCCCAAAGCGGACGCGCTACCAAGCTGCGCCATACCCCGCGGTCGCGCGGACCGGCATCCGACCCCGACGAGGTCGAGAGGAGGATTTCGGATCCCGCGAGTGCGGCCCTAGGCTAGCGCTGCCCTCGGGGTGCAAGCTCACGAGGTGCGCGGGCGTAGCTCAATGGTAGAGCCCCAGTCTTCCAAACTGGCTACGCGAGTTCGATTCTCGTCGCCCGCTCCCTTCCGACCCGGCCGTCGCCCCTACTCAGGGGGGCGGCCGACCATCGGGCGCCCGCCGATGACGGTGCGCCGCCGGGCGGGCATCCGCTTCCACACCCCCTGCTGCAGGGCCAGGGTCGCCCACCCGGCGATGGCCATCCCGGTGAGGTTGAGGCTGAGCTGGGCGAAGCTGCCCCACACCTCGTGCCACGCCCCGAACGCCATCCCCAGTGCGATGTTGCCCGCCGCCGGCACGGTCGTGACCGAGATGAACACGCCTGACAGGCCTCCCGTGCGGGCCGACGTCAGCGAGAGCACCCCCGCCGCCGCGGCGACGACGGCGACGATGAAGCTCCACCGGTCAGGGCTGTAGATGAACTCGGTCTGCGGCCGATCGCCGACGATGTCCGCATAGGTCACCCAGCCCAGCCCCCGCCCGAGCAGCCCGGCGACGAAGGTCATCGCGATGCCGGCAGCGAACCCGAGCACGAGCGTTCGCGTGGCGATCGCCAGCAGGTTGAGGCGGCGGCGCACCAGCGCCACCCCGATGGCGGCGACCGGCCCGAACTCCGGCCCCAGCACCATGGCGCCGATGACCAGGATCGAGGAGTCGAGGACGATCGCGATGCCGGCGATGAGCGTGGCCAGGATCATGAACGAGAGGTAGGTCCAGTTGAGCTCGGAGTCCTCGTAGGCACGGTTGCCGACCTGGGCCCACACGACGGCGTCGGTGCTGGCCCCGGGAGCCTCCTCCTCCGCCACGAACGCCGGGTGCGACAGCCAGGTGTCGACGGGCTCGACCCGGATCGCCCCCTCGCGGTGAACCCCGAGCTCACGCAACGCGTCGATGACCGGGTTGGCACCCTCACGGGCGATGTCGGCGGTGACGACGTCACCCGGCGGGATGAGCGAGGCCCCCCGCACGACGCTCAGCCCGGTCACGGCGTCCGCGGTCGACAGCACCCGAAGGACGTCGCCGGTGAGCGCGCCGGGAACGGAGATGCGCAGTGACAGCACGACCCCAGTGTGCCGGAGGCCTTCGGCACCCTCACAGGCGATTGGGTGGCCCCGTGCCCGGCCGCTAGCATGGGACCTTGGTGCCGATCCGGATGCCGCGCGCTCGCGCGCCGCTGGAAGGCGCCGGCCCGCTGGGCCGGCCCGCACGGCATACGACCCGAGAAGTTGCCCCTGAGTCCCCCATGGTTGTGGAGTGCCTGAAGTGAAGAGTGCCGTCGAGACCATCAGCCCGACCCGGGTCAAGCTCGTCGTGGAGGTCCCGTTCGCGGAGCTGAAGCCGATGCTCGACCAGGCGTACAAGACGATCGGCGCCCAGGTGCAGATCCCGGGCTTCCGCAAGGGCAAGGTCCCGAGCCGGATCATCGACCAGCGTGTGGGCCGAGGTGCCGTGGTCCAGGAGGCCGTCAACGAGGCCCTTCCGGTCTTCTTCGCCGAGGCCGCCGAGGCCGAGAACATCCGTGCCATCGGCCAGCCCGAGGTCGACGTGACCGCCGTGCCGCTCGAGGACGGCCAGGACCTCGAGTTCACCGTCGAGACCGACGTACG
Organism: Ornithinibacter sp.; assembly: GCA_035633415.1. Taxonomy (GTDB): domain Bacteria; phylum Actinomycetota; class Actinomycetes; order Actinomycetales; family Dermatophilaceae; genus Fodinibacter. The sequence goes on from DASQEZ010000325.1 coordinate 31,717, forward strand.
CCCCGAGATCGAGCTGCCCGACCTCGAGGGCATCGCCGTCGAGGTCGACGAGGTCAAGGCGTCCGACGACGACGTCGAGGAGCGCCTCACCGCGCTGCGCGAGCGCTTCGGCTCCCTCGTGGGCGTCGAGCGGGCCGTCGAGGAGGGCGACTTCGTCTCCATCGACCTGTCCGCCGCCATCGGTGACGAGGAGATCGACTCGGTCACCGACGTCTCCTACGAGGTCGGCAGCAAGAACATGCTCGAGGGCATGGACGACGCGCTGCTCGGCCTGGCCGCGGGTGACACCACGACCTTCACCGCCCCGCTGGCCGGCGGTGACCACGAGGGCGACGACGCCCAGTGCACCGTCACCGTGAAGTCGGTCAAGGTGCGCGAGCTGCCCGAGCTCGATGACGACTTCGCCCAGCTCGCCTCCGAGTTCGACACCCTGGAGGAGCTGCGCGCCGACGTCACCAAGCAGGCCGAGCAGGCCAAGAAGTACGAG
>DASQEZ010000326.1:0-4807 GCA_035633415.1 Ornithinibacter sp.
CGGAGCGGGTCGCCGGCCACGGCCACGGTGGGAGCGCCCTCGCCGGCGGCGCCCTCGGGGGGCGCGTCGAAGGACGTCGGCTCGACGGGGGCCGGCTCCTCGGCGGCTGGGTCGACGGGGGCCGGGTCGACGGAGGTGGGCGCGGGGGGCGGCGCCGGGTCGGGCGTGGTCGGCTCGGGCGTGGGCGCAGGCGTCGGGGTCGGGGTCGCGGCGGGGGGGTCGCTCACGGTGGGCGGCGGCGTGGGCTCGTCCGTGACCGAGGTGCTGGGCGCCGGCGTGGGTGCAGGGGTGGGCACCGGCGCGGGCGCAGGCGTGGGCGCCGTGCTGGTCGGTGGCACCGGCCCGGGCTGCTGTGGGGGCAGGGTCGGCCCGATCGGGCGCAGGACGCTTCCGCCACGCATGGACCAGATGGATGCCGTCGCACCGAGGTGGGCGGCACGGGTCGCCGCCGCAGCCCCACGGAAGCCGACGGCGCCGTCCGAGGCGGCGGTCGCGGAGGCCGCGGGCGAGGCGGCCGACACGGTGCCCGGTTGCGCCGGGCCGCCGACGAGGACCGTCATCACCGAGACAGCCAGCAGCCCCCCGCCTGCGACGCCGAGCGCCTGCAGGGCGTTCGCCATGCTTCCCCACGCCCGCTTCGGGGCACGGTGGCGCGGGGCCCCTGCTGCCATGCCGTCAAGGGTAGTCCCGTTCGGGGCCGTTCAGCAGTGCGCGTGCGTGTTCGCAGGGTCGTGCGGCGAGCGCGACGAGAGCCGCACGGAATGACGGTGCCCGGCGACGTCGACCGCATATCCTCCGGCCGCCAGGACCTCCCTGGGCACCGGGCCTCCGCCCGGCTCCCACACCCAGGCCAGTCCGACCGTCGCCCCGAGGGTGGCGCTGGGGGCGGCGCTGGTCACCTGGCCGACCGGGTGGCCGTCGCGCAGCAACAGCTCCCCACCCCACAGGACGGCCTGCGGGTCGTCGACCACGAAGGAGGCGAGGCGCCGCCGGGGTCCGCCCGCGCGTTGCCGCTCCACCGCCTCCCGACCGACGAAGGCACGGTCGCCGGACAGGTCGCAGGTGAAGGTCAGCCCCGCCTCCACGGGGGTGCGGTCCGGGCCGAGCTCCGGACCGAACGCCCGGTACCCCTTGTCCAGCCGCAGGGCGTTGATGGCGTAGTACCCGGCCCGGCGCAGACCGAGGTCCGCCCCGGAGGTGACGAGCCGGTCCCACACCCCCGCAGCGAGCTCGGTCGGCACGGTCAGCTCCCAGCCCAGCTCCCCGACGTACGTCATCCGGGTCGCGCGCACCAGCGCGGGCCCGAGGTCGACGACCTGGCTGGTCGAGAACGGGAAGGCGTCCGGGCCGAGGTCGGTGCTGGTGTGCCGGGCCAGCAGCTCGCGCGAGCGCGGGCCCATCACCCCGAAGACGGCATATGCCGTGGTGACGTCCTCGACGACCACCCGCCATCCGGGGGCGACGTGACGCCTCAGCCAGTCGGCGTCGCGCACCGGTGAGGCGGCACTGGTGACGAACAGCCACTCGTTCTCGGCCACGCGGGTCACCGTGACGTCGGCCTCGTACCCGCCGCGAGCGTTGAGGACGCCGGTGTAGACCGCCGACCCCAGCGGGCGGTCGACGTCCGCGGTGCAGACCAGGTGCAGCAGTGCCAGGGCGTCCGGGCCGTGCACCCGCAGCTTGCCGAAGGAGGTCTGGTCGAACAGCGCGACGGCACGGCGGGTGGCGCGCTGCTCGTCATCGACCCAGTCGTGCCAGGGCTGCCGGCCCCAGCCGTACGTGGCTGCCCGTTCCTCGGGTGGGGTCCCGTCCGGTGCAACGTAGTTGGCGCGCTCCCAGCCCATCTTCGACCCGAACCACGCGCCCGCGGCCTCGAGCCGGTCGTGGACGGGTGAGCAGCGGAAGGGGCGCGCGGAGTCGAGCTCACGGTTCGGCCAGGGCACGGCATAGTGCAGCCCGAGCACCTCGCTTACCCGCTTCCGCAGCCACGGCGTACTCGCGTGGAACGGCGCGAACCGGCGGAGGTCGACGAGGGCGAGGTCCTCCTGCGGCTCGCCGGCGACCACCCACTGCGCCAGTGCCCGCCCGGCGCCCCCGGCCGACGCGATGCCGACCGAGTTGAACCCGGCGCCGACGAAGAACCCGGCCACGTCCGGGGACTCGCCCAGGATGAACTGGTTGTCCGGCGTGAAGCTCTCCGGCCCGTTGTAGAACTTGCGGATTCCGGTGCGCTCGAGCACCGGCAGTCGGTGAAGGGCGCTCTCCATCAGCACCGAGAAGTGCTCCCAGTCCTCGTCGAGCAGCTGGAACTCGAAGGGGTAGGGGATCTCCTCGGGCGAGACCCACGGCTTGGCCTCGGGCTCGAACCCCCCGACCACGAGGCCACCGACCTCCTCCTTGACGTACGTCCAGCCGTCGGGGTCGCGCAGGATCGGCAGGTCGCGGTGCACACCCTCGATCTGGTCGGTCACCACGTAGAAGTGCTCGGCCGAGTGCAGTGGCACCCCGACGCCTGCCATCGCGCCGACGGCCTTGGCCCACTGACCGGCGCAGTTGACGACGACCTCGCACTCGACGTCACCGTGGTCGGTGCGCACGGCGCGAACGCGCCGCCCGCCGGGTGCAGCAGGGTCGGCCACGACGTCGAATCCGGTGACCCGCACCCGCTCCCGCACCGTGACGCCGAGCTGGCGCGCCCCCTTGGCCAGCGACTGCGTGACGTCGGTGGGGTTGGCGGTCCCGTCCCCGGGGAGCCAGATGGCCCCGGCGAGGTCGTCGGTGCGCAACAGCGGGTAGCGCTCACCCGCCTGCTGCGGGGTCAGCAGCTCGCACTCGAGGTCGTAGGCGGCCGCAGTGGCGGCCGTGCGCCGCAGCGCCGTCATCCGGTCCTCGGTGCGGGCCACGATGAGGCCGCCGCAGGGTCGGTAGCCGGTGCCGAGACCGGTCTCGGCCTCGAGCCGCTGGTAGAGGTCGGCCGAGTACTGCACGAGGCGCGTCCCGCTCTCGCTGGCGCGCAACAGCCCGACCAGCCCGGCCGCGTGCCAGGTCGTGCCGCACGACAGGGTGCCCTGTTCCAGCAGCAGCACGTCGGTCTCGCCGAGGTGGGCCAGGTGGTAGGCCGTCGACGCGCCGACGATGCCACCGCCGACGACGACCACCCGGGCGCGTGCGGGGACCGCCTCGCCCAGCGCGGCGGTCATCGGGCGGCCGCGCGGGTGAGCAGGGCGTCGAAGCGAGGGCTGCCGGCCAGCTGCTCGGCGGGCTCCAGCTTCGCCATCGACCACTGCCAGAAGTCGAAGTCGATGGCGCTCGTGCCGTCCTGGATCATCCCCCAGAGCGTCCAGCCGTAACGCGCCATCCAGCCCCACAGCTCTGCTCGGGCGACGAGCGCGTCGTCGTGCCGGCCGTAGTAGGCCGCGCACAGCTCGATGAGGGCGTCCTCGCCCAGTGCGGCCTCCGCGATCGTGTCGCCGAGCTCGAAGGACGGCTCGTTCATGCCCGAGTACTCGTAGTCGATGATCCGCAGGTCCCCGCCGTCGTCGAGCACGTTGGCAGCGAGCAGGTCGTTGTGGCACGGCACGAGCGGCTCCGGGGCCAGACCCAACACCTGCTCCACGCGCTCGGCGTGGGGTTCGAGCGCCCCGTAGCCGGACGGCATCCGGAACCCGTGGTCACGCACGATGGAGAGGTACTGCCGCCGCAGCGCGAACATGTCGAACCGGCCCAGGAACGCGGGGCCGGCGTGCAACCGGTGCAGCGCCGCGGCGAGCCTGGGCAGGTTGCCGGGGACGTCGGCGTCGGTCCAGGTCCGCCCGGGAAGGAAGCCGACCACCATCACGCCCTGACCCTCGAGGTAGTCGACGACCGGGGCGCCCACGCCGGCCACGGCGGCCGCGAGGGTGTTGACGTGCTCCGCGTGCCGGTCGACTCCGAGCAGTCCGGTCTCCGGCGCCGACACGCGAACGACGACGTCGAGCCCGCCGTCGGTGCGCACCCGGTAGTTGGTGTTGGTCAGCCCGCCGGGCAGGGGCGTCACGTGACGCCCCTGCCCGGTGAGGACGGGGATGCCGTCGAGCAGCGGCTCGAGGTCTCGCACCGCCGCGCCTCTCAGCTGAGCGGGTCGCCCGGCTTCCAGTCGTGCGGTTCGCCTCCGTGGGCCGTCTTCCCGTGGTGCTCCATCGCGATCTCGTCGGCCGAGGTGACGCCCTCGGGCAGGTCGATCGTCATCTTCGGGCCCGTGAACCACTTCTTGGCCGACAGGTGCCACCCGATCCACAGGGCCAGCAGCGCTCCACCGGTCAGGATCGGGGCGTAGTTGACGTACTTCCACTCGAAGGCCTCGTTGAACGGGTTCGCCGCCGGGGTGAACGGCAGGATGAAGTAGACGGAGATGATCGCGATCTCCGCGACGGCGACCGGCGCCATCCACTTCCACTTGTTCCCCAGGTTCCACGACCCCTGTTGGAAGGAGTCACCCGCCCGCCAGCGCAGCCAGATCGGGATGGCGAAGGCGATGTAGAGCCCGATGACGGCCACCGACACGACGGCGTAGAACGCCGTCGGCACGATGATCGGCGCCTCCTCGGTGCCGATGTTGACCTCGACGAGCGCCGGGATCGTGATGAGGGCCGCGACGACCGAGGAGATGAGGACCGCGTTGGCCGGCACCTTGCGGGAGTTCAGCTTCGCCCAGTACGACGAGCCCGGAACGGCTCCGTCGCGGCTGAATGCGAAGAGCATCCGGCTGGTCGACGTCATGCAGGCCGTGGTGCAGAAGAACTGCCCGATGCTCGCGATGAGCAGCACC
>DASQEZ010000327.1:0-11142 GCA_035633415.1 Ornithinibacter sp.
CCTCGGAGTAGGTGTAGATGACCTCGTTGGCCTTGGAGCCGGGGTTGCCCACCTCGATGCGGTGCAACGGAGGAACGGCGGCGTAGACCCGCCCGGCCTCGACGAGCGGACGCATGTAGCGGAAGAACAGGGTGAGCAGCAGGGTGCGGATGTGGGCGCCGTCGACGTCGGCGTCGGTCATGATGATGACCTTGCCGTAGCGGGCCGACTCGAGGTCGAAGGTGCGCCCCGACCCCGCGCCGATGACCTGGATGATCGCCGCGCACTCGGCGTTGCCGAGCATGTCGGTGACCGAGGCCTTCTGCACGTTGAGGATCTTGCCGCGGATCGGCAGCAGGGCCTGGTGGTCGCTGCTGCGCGCGAGCTTCGCGGTGCCGAGCGCGCTGTCGCCCTCGACGATGAACAGCTCGGTGCGCTCGACGTCGGTGCTTCGGCAGTCGGCGAGCTTGGCCGGCAGGGTGGAGGACTCCAGGGCGGTCTTGCGGCGCTGGGTCTCCTTGTGCAGCCGCGCGCTGATCCGCGACTTCATCTCGGAGGTGACCTTCTCGAGCAGCAGGGCGGCCTGCTGCTTCTCGCCCCGCTTGGTCGAGGTGAGCCGCTCGGTGAGCTCCTTCTCGACGACCCGGGCCACGATGGCGCGCACGGCGTTGGTGCCGAGGACCTCCTTGGTCTGGCCCTCGAACTGCGGCTCGGCCAGGCGCACGGTGACCACGGCGGTAAGCCCGGCGAGGGCGTCGTCCTTCTCGAGCTTGTCGGAGCCCACCTTGAGCCGGCGCGCGTTGACCTCGAGCTGGCGGCGCAGCACCTTGAGCAGCGCCTGGTCGAACCCGGCCAGGTGGGTGCCACCCTTCGGCGTCGCGATGATGTTGACGAACGAGGAGACCCTGGTGTCGTAGCCGGTGCCCCAGCGCACCGCGACGTCGACGGCGCACTCGCGCTCGACCTCGGTCGGGCTCATGTGGCCCTTGGCGTCGAGCACGGGCACGGTCTCCTTGAAGCTGCCGCTGCCCTGCAGCCGCCACACGTCGGTGACCGCGGGGTCGGGCGCCAGGAACTCACAGAACTCGGAGATGCCACCGTCGTGGAGGAAGACCTCCTTCGTGGGCTCCTCACCGCGCTCGTCACGGATGACGAGGGTCAGCCCCGGCACGAGGAAGGAGGTCTGCCGCGCCCGCGCGACCAGCCCTTCGAGGTCGAACGCGGCATCGCGCAGGAAGATCTGCGGGTCGGCCCAGTAGCGCACCCGGGTGCCGGTGACCCCACGACGGGTCCTGCCGATGACCTCGAGCTCGCTGATGTCGACGTAGGGGGTGAAGTGGTGCTCGGGGTCCTTGGTGCCCTTCGCGCCGGCGACGTCGGAGAACACCCCGGGCTCGCCACGCCGGAAGCTCATGGCGTAGGTCTTGCCGCCGCGGTCGACCTCGACGTCGAGGCGCGAGGACAGCGCGTTGACCACCGACCCACCCACCCCGTGCAGACCCCCGGATGCCGTGTACGAGCCGCCGCCGAACTTCCCGCCCGCGTGCAACCGGGTGTAGACCAGCTCGACCCCGGTGAGGCCGGTGCGGGGTTCGATGTCGACCGGCACCCCACGGCCGTTGTCGCGCACCTCGACCGACCCGTCGTGGTGCAGGATCACCTCGACGGAGTCGCAGTGCCCCCCGAGCGCCTCGTCGACGGCGTTGTCGATGATCTCCCACAGGCAGTGCATCAGCCCGCGCGAGTCGGTGGAGCCGATGTACATGCCCGGGCGCTTGCGGACCGCCTCCAGGCCCTCGAGGACCTGCAGGTGGTGGGCGGTGTACTCGGACGCGGACTTGCTCGTCGCGGTCTTCTTCGCAGCGGTCGTCGGCACGTTCCGCAGGGTAGTCGCCCCGTCCGACGGCCCTTGACAGGCGCACCGGGGGTGGCGCCGGTGGCCCCGGCGGCGGTCCCCCGAACGGGCGATGGGACCCCCGCCACAAGGTCACGATCCGGACATGACGAGGGCCACATGAGCACACCCTGCACGGAGGGAAGCATCAGACGTGCTTGACTGTTGCAATGCCTGCCATCCACTACGGGGGCACGTACCGAACACCGAGCACGACCATCGAGCGAGCCGAGGAGGCCCGACGTGAACGCCGCACTGGCACCGACCCTGACCGCAGCGGACCGTTGCGACCGCTGCAGCGCCCAGGCCTACGTGCGCGCCACGCTCCACGCCGGCGGAGAGCTCCTCTTCTGTGCGCACCACGGCCGTGAGCACATTCCGGCCCTCGTCGGCCTCGCCGACATCCACGACGAGAGCGAGCGGCTGATGGAGCCCAGCTCGGTCGGCGGTAGCTCCGACTGACGTGGAGTCACTCGCCGACGGTGTCGGCTCGCTGATCCCACCCCTGCTCATCATCATCGGCCTGCTCGGCATCGTCGTGCCGGTCCTTCCCGGCCTGGTCCTCGTGCTCGCCGGTGTGCTCGTGTGGGCCGCGATGGAGGGGTCGACGCTCGGCTGGGTGATCTTCGCCGTCAGCCTGGGCGTGACGATCGCGGGCTACGTCCTCCAGTACACCCTGCCCGGCCGCCGGATGCGCGAGCGAGGGGTGAGCTCCTCGACGCTGTTCCTCGCCGTCGGGCTGGGGATCGTCGGCTTCTTCGTCATCCCGGTCGTCGGGGCGATCGTCGGCTTCGTGCTCGGCATCTTCCTCGTCGAGCTGGGCCGCAGCCGCGACCGGGCACAGGCCTGGACCCGAACCAAGCACGCGCTCGTGGCCGTGCTGCACAGCATGGGGATCGAGCTGGTGGCCGGGCTCGTCGTCACCGCGCTCTACGTCGCGGGTCTCGTGGCGTCCTGACCCGCAGCCGGTGGCTCACCAGTTGTTCTGGCGACGCTCCCAGCGCTCGTCGAGCCGGTCCATGAACGAGCTCTTGCCCTTCTTCTTGCCGCCCTTGGCGCGCACCTGCGTGCTGCCGTCACCGCGGACGACGGCGAGGCGAGCCCGTCGCGGTGGGGTGGCTGCGAAGACGGCGGCGGCGACCATCAGGGCGAAACCCAGGGCGCCGACCCACATCGTGGTGTTGACCCCGACGAGCACCAGGCCGAGGCCGGCGATGACGCCGACGGCACCGACCAGCCAGCGCCGTCGCTGCAGCGACGCGAGGGAGCTGCCCTGCATCTGCGAGGCGAACTTGGGGTCCTCGGCAGCGAGAGCCTGCTCCATCTGTTCGAGCATCTTCTGCTCGTGCTCTGAGAGGGGCACAGATCCTCCCGTGGTCGGCCCGAGGCACCCGGTGGGCACCCCAATGTTGTCCTCTAGCTCTCAGGATAGGTCGCGCGGTCGCTGGGCGGAAGCGGATGTGTCACGTTGGATGAGACTCGCCGGTCGAACCGACCCGGAACCGAACCTGGATCGGGCCCGGTCGACGGCCTTGTCGGCATCCCGCCAGCCGTGCTCGGGCTCGCCGATGACCCCCTGGATGGGCGCGTGGGCGGCCTCGACGAGCTTCTCCAGACGCACCCCGACCAGCCGGATCCGGGCGCGCTGGAGGCCCAGCGCGTCGAAGAGACCGACGGCCGCCTCGTGGATGGCGCGCCCGCTGTCGGTCGGTTCGCGCAGGGTGCGTGAGCGGGTGATCGTCGTGAAGTCACTGAACCGCACCCGCAGGGTGACCGTGCGCCCGGTGAGGCCGGCGGCGCGCAACCGGCCCGCGGTGCGCTCGCTGAGGGCCAGCAGGCGCCGGGAGATCTCGGCCGCGTCGTCGATGTCGTAGTCGAAGGTCTGGTCGCTGCCGATGCTCTTCTCGCGCTGCTCACGCTCCACGGGGCGGGGGTCGCGGCCCCACGCCAGCTCGTGGAGGTGGTGCCCGGTGGCGTCGCCGAGACCACGCACGAGGGTGGCCAGCGGGGTGTGGGCGATGTCGGCGACGGTGCGCAGGCCGAGACGGACCAGGGCCTCCTCGGTGCGCTCTCCCACGCCCCAGAGCGCGCCGACGGGCAGCTGCTGCACGAACGGCACCACCTCGTCGCGCGGCACGACCACCATCCCGTCGGGCTTGGCCAGACCCGACGCGAGCTTCGCGACGAACTTGGTCGAGGCGACGCCGACCGAGCAGGTGATGCCCTGCTCGTCGTGCACGGTGTCTCGGACGTGCTGACCGATGACCGCGGGGCTGCCCAGCAGGCGCACCGCGCCGGACACGTCGAGGAAGGCCTCGTCGAGGGAGAGCGGCTCGATGACCGGTGTCACCGAACGAAAGGTCTCCATGACGGCCGCCGAGATCGCGGCGTAGAGCGCGTGGTCGGGCGGGAGCACGGTGGCCTGCGGACAGAGCCGCCGCGCCCGGGCCATCGGCATCGCCGAGGTGACCCCGAAGCGGCGCGCCTCGTAGGTGGCCGAGAGCACGACGCCGCGGTTGCCACCGCCGATGATGACCGGCGTGCCGACCAGGTCCGGGTGCGAGAGCAGGGTCGCGGACGCGTAGAAGGCGTCCATGTCGACGTGCAGCACCGTGCAGCCGGTGTCGTCCGGCGGCTCGGTGGAGTCGCGGGTGGGGAGGGCGAACTGTCGTCGGCTCATCGATGGCCCCCGCCGGTGTCAGTCCCGGGTCGCGAGGACGTGCCGCACGCTGCCCAGGTCGCCGAGCAGCGGGTGGTCGCGGTGGTGGCTCGCGACGTCCTCGAGCTCGAGGAGCGCGGCCCGGTCGGCCTCGGAGTCGACCAGCACCGACGGCACGAGGTCGCTGAAGATGCGCACGCCGTGGCTCTGCACGGTCGTGAGGCCGTGGGCGGCGAGCAGCGCGCGCACGGCGGGCTCGTCGAACCGCCGCGGCGCGGGGTCGTCGTCGCCCCAGCGGCCGTCCGGGCGCTCGAGGATCGCCCGGGCGCGGGCGAACTGGCCGGCCAGGGCGCGCGCCAGCGCGGCGGGCAGTCGCTGGGCCACGACCAGCGACAGCGTGCCGCCGGGAGCGAGCACGGACGCGATGTTGGCCAGCGCGGCATCCGGGTCGTCGACGACCTCGAGCGTGCCGTGCAGGCAGACCAGGTCGTAGGCCGGGCGCTGCCCGTCGGCGCCGAGCTCTCCGACGGTGTCGGTGTCGCCCTGCACGGGGTGGATGCGCTGCGAGGTGCCGGTCTCGGCCGCCCGGCGCTGCAGGGAGGCCAGGGCGTCGGGGCTGGGGTCGACGACGGTGACGTCGTGACCGGCCGCGGCGAGCGGGACGGCGGTGCCACCGGTACCGCCGCCGAGGTCGAGCACCCGCAGCGGGCGAGCGAGCTCGGTGCTGCGGGCGGCCGCGAAGGTGTCGAGCACCGCCTGGACGGCCGCCGTGCGCAGCCCGGGCTGGGCGCCCACGCGGCGGTGTCGGCTCCGCTCGTCGGACACGGTGGTTCTCCTCGGGTGCGGGGGGGTCACGGTGGGTGCTCCCGTGGGAACCACCCTAGTGTCCGGAGCTGCCGGGGCTGGCGTGCCACAGCTTGCGCGAGGGCAGGGCCGCGGCCGGGGCCTCGGGCACCACGACGGGGGACGCCCCACGTCCGGAGCGCGGGTCGACCCCGGGCGGGCGGATGTCGGCGTAGGGCGACTGCCTGAACCCCGAGGCGTGCACGAGCACCCGGCGTCCGGTGCGGGCGTCGTGTTCGCGGGCGGCCGCGTCGGCCGCCTCGGCCCGCGCCCGGGCGTCGGCCTCGCCGGCCGCGACCGCGGCCCGGGCGGCCGGCAGGCCACCGAGCTGCCAGGCATCCCAGAGGGCGGCGAGCTCCCAGGCGCCGGTGGCCCGGATCGACACCCCGCGGTCGCCGGTGCGGCGCAGCACCCCGCGCACGAGGAGCAGCCAGGAGTGGAAGACGATGCCGGCGTAGGGGCCCTGCACGTCTTCGAAGAAGGTGCAGTCGGACGGCCCGGTGGAGTCGTCGAGGGTGAGGAAGACCACCCGGCGCCCGGAGCGCACCGGCGGGGTCTGGGTGGCGACCTTGACCCCGGCGACCCACACCTCGCTGCGGCTGCGGGTGCCGACGAGGTCACGGCTGCGGGTGACCCCGAGCGCGCGCAACAGCGGGGCGTAGAACTCGACGACGTGCGCCGACACGTCGAGGCCGAGCACGTCGAGCTCGGCACGCACCCGCTCGGGACCGGTCATCTCGGGCAGTCCGGCCCCCGCGCCCAGCTGCGGCCGGTCGCCGAGGTCGAGGGTCAGCTGGGTCGGCTGCTCGGTCGCCGGCACGACCTCGCGAGCCGCCTGCGACTGCGCCGCGGCCCGCTCGCGCACGTCGACCCGCTCCCCCGCCACCTCGCGCGACGGCGCGATGCTGGGGATGGCGAGCCTCCGGCTGCTGCGCGGCGCCGCCCCACCCCCGCGCTCCCACCGCTCGAGCTCGGCGACGTGCAGCAGCAGGTCGCGCCGGGTGACCCGGCCGCGCCGCCCCAGCCCTCCGCCACCCATGCCGTGCAGGCTGTCGAACGCCCCCGCGAGCACGAGCCGCTCGGTGACCGGCCGGCTCACCCGGGCGCGGGTCCAGAAGTCGCCGAGGTCGGCGTAGGGCTGCCCGGCCACGACCCGGGCCACCTCGGCCCCGCTGATCCCCTTGACGTCGGCGAGCGAGAGCCGGATGCCGTACGGCTGGCGGTGGCGCCGCCAGGCCGGCAGCCCGGCATCCGGGTCGGTGGTGACGACGCCCGGGGTCACGGCATCGGGGTCGGCACCGGCATCCGGCTCGTCGACTGCCTCGATGCGGTAGGTGTCGCCCGAGGCGTTGACGTCGAGGCCGAGCACCGGGATGCCGAAGGACCGGGCGTCGTCGAGCAGGAGCCGCTTGGGGTACATGCCCGGGTCGTGGGTGAGGATGCCGGAGAGGAAGGCCGCGGGGTGGTGGGTCTTCAGCCAGGCCGAGTGGAACGTGGGCAGCGCGAAGGCCGCGGCGTGCGCCTTGCAGAAGCCGAAGCTCGCGAAGGACTTCAACACCTCCCAGATCCGGTCGCGGTCGTCGGCGGAGTACCCCCGGGCCATCGCCGCAGGTCGCCACCACGCCTCGACCTCCTCCTGGCCCTTCGGGGTGCCCATGCTGCGGCGCACCTCGTCGGCCTGGGCGAGGGTGACCCCGGTGGTCTCGGCGACGATGATCAGCACCTGCTCGTGGAAGACGACGACGCCCTCGGTCTCCTCGAGCGCCGGGATCAGGCTCGGGTGCAGGAAGCGGCGCTGCGCCCAGCCGTGCCGGCTGTTGAGGAACGGCGTGATCATGTCGGACTTGACCGGGCCCGGGCGGAACAGCGAGATGTCGACGATGAGGTCGTCGAACCGGCTCGGCCCGAGCTTGCCGACGAGCTCGCGCTGCCCGGGGCTCTCGATCTGGAACATGCCCAGGGTGCGGGTGGTGCGGATCAGCTCGTAGGTGGCGGGGTCGTCGAGCGGCACCCGGGTCTCGTCGTCGAGGTCGATGCGCTCGCCCGAGACCCGCGCGACCTCGGCGACGGCGTGGGCCATCGACGACTGCATCCGGATGCCGAGGACGTCGAGCTTGAGGAAGCCCAGGGTCTCGACGTCGTCCTTGTCGAACTGGCTCATCGGGAACCCGATCCAGCTCGCCTCGACCGGGGTGCGGTCGAGCAGGCCGGCGTTGGACAGCACGATGCCGCACGGGTGCAGCGCGATGTGCCGGGGCAGGCCGTCGAGGGCCTCGACGAGGTCGAAGAAGGCCGCGAGGCGAGGGCTGTCGAGGCCGCGGCTGCGCAGCTCGGGCAGGTCGGCGATGGCGTGCCGGGCGTCCTTGGCACGGATGTGCGGGAACGCCTTGGCGATCTCGTCGACCTCGACCGGCGGCAGCCCGAGCGCGGCTCCGACGTCGCGCACGGCGTGGCGCACCTTGTAGGTGTCCATCATCGACACGCAGGTGACCCGTTCGCCGCCGAAGCGGGTGAGCACGGCCTCGTAGATCTCGGTGCGCCGGGCCGACTCGACGTCGACGTCGATGTCGGGCAGCTCGGCGCGCAACGGTGAGCAGAACCGCTCCATGAGCAGTCGGTGCCGGATCGGGTCGACCCCGCTGATGCCGAGCAGGTGGTTGACCAGGCTGCCCGCTCCCGAGCCGCGGGCCGCGACCCGCACCCCGCGGGCCCGGATCAGGTCGGTGACCTCGGCGACGGTGAGGAAGTAGGTGGGGTAGCCCAGGGTGTCGATGACCGCGAGCTCCTCGTCGAGCCGGGTGAGCACGACCTGCTGCTCGGCCTCGCTCGCCCCGGGGTAGCGCCGGCCGACCGCGTCGCGGCAGCGCCGGGCGAGCACCTGCATCGGGTCGGTGCCGGGGGCGATGCCGAGCACCTCGGCCTCGGGCAGGTGCACCCCACCGATGCCGAGGTCGTGGCGGTTGTCCTGGGTGCACTCCTTCGCGACCAGGGAGGTCATCGCGACGAGCCGGTCGGCGCGCGAGCGGTCGCCACCGGTGACCTCGAGGGCGCTCGCGTGCATCGCCGCGGTGTCGGCGAGGTGACCGGCGTCGGTGACCCGGTCGAGGTGGCGTGAGTCGAGCACGACGAGCCGGCGGGCGGCGTCGAGCAGGTCGACGGTGCGCACCTGCTCGGGGTCGGCGTGGCGCACCGCGGCGGTGAGCACGGCGGGGATGCCGGCGGCATCGGCCAGGGCGAGCAGGTGGGCCGCGTGCGAGCGGCACCCGGGGGTGCCCTCCGGCCCGCCGTGGTGGACGACCTCGACGGCGAGACCGTCGCGGGGCAGCAGGGCCCGCCAGGTGGCGAGCAGGTCGCGGGCCCGCTCGCGGCGCCCGGCGAGCACCGCCCGGCCGACGTCGGAGTCGGGGCCGAGCAGCACGAGCAGCCGGCTCGGCTCCCGCTCCACCCCGACCTCGTGCGACTTACCTGCGGTCTTCCCTGCCTCCGGGCTGCGAGAACCGTGCGTAAGTCGCACGGAGTCGGGGGCACTGGGGTGGGACCAGGTGGCGAGCAGGTCGGGGCTGGTGACCGGCACCCCCCGCTCACCGCGCAGGTGGGTCTGCGTGACGAGGCGGCACAGCGCGGCCCAGCCGGCCCCGGGAGCCGCGCCGCCGCCCCGGCCCCGGGCCAGCACGGTGACCCGGGGCCGCCGGGGGTCGACGATGGCGCCCCCACGCACCGGGGTGCGCGGGCGCGGACCGGGGCGGGCGGCATCCGGCCAGGTACCCGACCGCGAGTGCCCGGCACCCGGCCCGGATGCCGGGCCGCCGGCGGTGCCGTCGCCCACCGCACCGGGCACCAGCGGCTCGACGGCGAGGTCGACGCCGAGCACCGGCGCGATGCCGGCGCGGCCGCACGCCGTGGCGAACCGGACCGCGCCGTAGAGCCCGTCACGGTCGGTGAGCGCGAGCGCGCCCTGGCCGTGGTCGACAGCGCGCTCGACGAGGTGCTCGGGCATCGAGGCGCCGTAGCGCATCGAGAACCCCGAGGCGACGTGGAGGTGGGCGAACCCGTCCATCACGCCCTCAGGCCGAGCGGACGGGGACCAGCCGCCGCGGCCGGTGCACCGACGGCACGCCGAGGCGGCCCGCGGCGAGGTCGACGAAGGTCTCGGCGTCGCGCAGCAGGTCGTCGGCCTCGCGGGCGGTGACCCGCACCAGCCCGGTCTCGACCCCGACCCGCTGCCCGGTGGCGGCGGCGAACCGCTGCGCCCACTCGGTGAGCTCGGGGGCCACCGCGGCGGTGAGCGCCCAGACGTCGTGCGGGCCGTCACCGCCGGAGGCGAGCCCGGCGCCCGGGCGGGTCGCCGAGCGGGCGGCGACGAGCGCGGCCCCGGCCCGCAGCGCGGCGAGCGAGGCGGCGAGGTAGCGCGCGGAGGCGGCCGAGGCGGCATACCCGTTGGTGACCGCCTCGCGGGAGCGGTCGAGGAGGTCCAAGGTGGTGGCGGCGTGGCTCATCGGGGTCTCCTCGGTCGGGGGTGCAGCAGGTCAGTCGTGGGCTCGCAGCAGGAGCCAGTGGTCGTCGTCGCGGCCGAGGTCGAACACCCCGGCCGACCCCGAGGGCGGGCGGGCCTCGACCCGCCAGACCCGGCGCTGCGGGCTCGGCAGACCCGGGAGGCCCGGGCCGCTGGGCTGGTCGCCGACCTCACGCCACCAGGCCCGGCGCTCCTGCCAGGAGTCGAGCACCGCGCACACGGTGTAGCGCCGGCCCCGCCAGACGAAGTCGCGCGGGCCGTCGGCGGCAAGGACGGGCCGGGAACCGTCGGCGCCCCGGACGACGACGGGGTCGTGGTGACGACGCGTCACGGGCACCTCCGGTGGGCAGGACGGGGTCACCGACCGGCCCCGGTGAGGGGACCGTCGGAGGACGGACCGTTGGTCGATGTCGAACACCTGTTCGACTCCGACCACTGTAACCCCCGTTCCGGACACCGCGTCAAGCCCGTTCGCGCGCGCCGTCCGCGACACGCCGGAGCAGGTCCGGAACACCTCGTGCCTGCCGGAGCCCTGAAGCGCGCCGCGTGTTCCTGGGCCCGCTCCGAGGGGGGCGGGCGGCAGGGGCACCAGGATGGCACGCCCGTCACTACGCTTCACCCATGACCCCAGAGCCGGGCGAGCCGGCACCGTCGCGCGACCTGTCCGGACATCCCGGCGTCCGGTCGGTCATGGACACCCTGGCGCTGCACCACGTGACGCCCGAGGTGCGCCACCTGCCCCTGGCCGTGCGCACCGCCAAGGCGGCCGCCGAGGCGCTGGGCGTCTCCCCCGCCGAGATCGCCAACAGCCTGGTCTTCGTCTCGACCGCGCACGACGGCGACGCGCTGCCCCTGCTCGTGCTCGCCTCCGGTGGCCACCGGGTCGACGTCGACAAGGTGGCCGACCTCGCAGGACTGGCGCGCATCGAGCAGGCCGACCCCGCGTTCGTGCGCGAGCACACCGGGTTCGCCATCGGCGGGGTCGCCCCGGTCGGCCACCCTCGCCACATCCGCACCATCATCGACGTCACCCTCGGGCGCTACGCCACGGTGTGGGCCGCCGCCGGGCACAGCCACTCGGTGTTCGCGACGACCTACGACGAGCTGATCCGGATCACCGGCGGCCAACCGATGGACGTCGCCTGACGGCCCGTGTCGGGCGGCCCGTGTCGGGGCGACCCGCGTCGGACGGCCCGTGTCGGGGCGACCCGCGTCGGACGGCCCGTGTCGGGTGGGTGCGCCCGGTGCGCGAGC
>DASQEZ010000328.1:0-7064 GCA_035633415.1 Ornithinibacter sp.
TGCTCCGGCAGCTGGACGACGGCATCCTCCAGCTGAGGACGAGTGCAGCGCAGGTCGTGGAGTGCGTCATCCATCGAGCAGACGGCGGAGAGCACCCCTGAGCCGCCGGCGACCTGGCACAGGGCGAGGGGAAGCCCCACCAGGTTGAACCCGGGCGCCCGGTCGGCGACGAGCCCGCGTCCCGGGTGGGTTCGCAGGCCGCTGCGCACTCGGGTCGCCTTGACCCTGGCGACGACGTCCACGACCGAGAGGTCGACGTCGTAGGTGTCGACGGCGTGCAGCATCAGCGCGGCGTGGTGACTGGCGGCGTCGACGTCCGGCCTCGTGCGCAGGATTGCCTTGGTGCTGATGGGAGCGCACGAGGGCGTCGAGCTGCACCGCACGGACCCCCAGACGGGCGGCATCCGCGGATGACGCGACGCCACCCTGGGCCGCGAACACCGCGGCGAGCCGACCGTCCATCGGTCCACGGTTGCGCCCCGACAGTGCAGGCGCCAGAGGGGACCTTCCGGCTGTGGACAACCCGCACGCAGAAGTTCAGTTCGCGCCCGGAAATTGCTGCGTGCCCCGCGAACGTCCGGGAGTCGCTGGGGAGTGCGACCGGGGGTGACGGATGTGGGGGTCTCGGCAGCTCGCCGGTAGGGTTCCGCGGCATGGGTCTGTTCAACCGTGACCGCTGCGAGGGCAAGACGCCCGAGCAGCTCGCCGGCATGCGCACCGCCGGGCTGCTCGTGGGGCGCACCCTCGAGCTGCTCCGGGCCGAGGTGCGCCCCGGGATGACGACCCTCGAGCTCGACACCCTCGCCGAGACCCACATCCGCGACCACGGCGGCATCCCCAACTTCCAGCTCGTCCCCGGCTACCGGCACACGCTGTGCACCTCGGTCAACGAGGAGATCGTGCACGGCATCCCGGGTTCGCGGGTGCTGGTCGAGGGCGACCTGCTCTCGGTCGACTGCGGCGCCCAGGTGGGCCTGTGGAACGGCGACGCCGCGTTCAGCCTGATCGTCGGCGGGCCCGGCGCGGGGCGCCCCGAGGACAACGCGCTCATCGACGACACCGAGGCCTCGCTGTGGGCCGGCATCACCGCGCTGCGCGTGGGCGAGAGCCTGTACGCCGTGGGCGCGGCCGTCGAGGACAGCCTCACCGAGAGCGGTGCCCGCCGGGGCCTGGAGTACGGCATCGTCGAGGACTACGTCGGTCACGGCATCGGTACGTCGATGCACATGGACCCGCAGGTGCCCAACTACCGGGTCAGCGGCAAGGGTCCGAAGGTCGTGGACGGCACGACGATCTGCATCGAGCCGATGGTGGTCCTGGGCGACCAGGACAACATCGTGCTCGACGACGAGTGGACCGTGTCCACCCGCGACCGGTCCCGCGCGGCCCACTGGGAGCACTCGGTGGCCGCCACCTCACAGGGCCTGTGCGTCCTCACCGCGATCGACGGGGGAGCGGCCCGGCTGCGCGCGCTGGGGGCGGACTTCACCCCCATCGACCCCGCCTGACCCGACCGCCGACGCCGCTCGGCGAGGCCGACGGCACGTCTGCCGCAGCCCCGGCCCGGTGCGCCCACCCCTCGGTGGGCAACATCGCGGGCACCACTAGGCTGGGGACACGGGCCCGGAACAGGCCCGGCCCGACGACTCATGGCCATCGACGGCCGCCTTCGAGCCGCCCGGGTGCGTGGCACGGGCGGCCGCGCCGGCACCGCAGCCGGGCGCCGTCGGAAAGGGAACACGATGACGGACGCGTCGGTCGCCCAGACCCCCGCCCAGACCTCCGGCCTCGCGGCCGGCTTCCCGGCGCAGGGGCGCGAGGACTGGCAGCACCTCGTCGCCGCCGTGCTCAACAAGGGTCGGGCGGAGGACGCCCGGCTCGACGGCCCGCAGGCGCAGGAGGCGCTGCGTCGCCACCTCGAGGGCGGCCTCGAGGTCGAGGCCCTGTACCTGAACGAGGACCGTGACCTCGGTGTGCCGGGTGCGATGCCGTTCACCCGCGGCCGCAGCCTGCGTGACGGCACGACGCCCTGGGACGTGCGCCAGCTGCACGACGACCCGGATGCCGCCGCGACCCGCGCCGCGGTGCTCGACGACCTCGAGCACGGTGTCACCTCCGTGTGGGTGCACGTGGGTGACGGCGGCCTCGCCGTGGCCGACGTTCCTGAAGCCCTCGCGGAGGTGCGCCTCGACCTCGCCCCGGTCGTCGTCTCCTCGGTCACCGACCAGCCCGGCGCGGCCCGGGCACTGCTCGACCTCGTCGCCGACCGCGAGTCGGTCGGCGGCAACCTCGGACTCGACCCGTTCGGTGCGGCCGCCCACCTGGGCACCAGCCCCGACCTCACTCCGCTCGCCGACCTCGTGCGCGAGTGCGCCCACCGCGACGGCTGGCGCTCGATCACCGTCGACGCCCGGGTCCTGCACGAGGCCGGCGCGACCGACGTCGACGCCCTCGCGGTCGCCGTGGCGACCGGCGTCGAGTACCTGCGCCACCTCGAGGCGGCCGGCATCCCGGCGAACGAGTCCTTCGGGCAGATCGACCTGCGGGTCGGAGCCACCGCCGACCAGTTCCTGACCGCCGCCGCGCTGCGCGCCGTGCGCCGCGTCTGGGCCCGGGTCGGGGAGGCGTGCGGCGTCGCCGAGGACCAGCGTGGCGTGCGCACCCACGCGGTGACCAGCCTGCGGATGTTCACCCGTGAGGACCCGTGGGTCAACGTCCTGCGCAGCACGCTGGCCGCGTTCGGGGCCTCGGTCGGCGGCGCCGACGCCGTCACCGTGCTTCCCTACGACACGGTGCTGGGCCTGCCCGAGCGGCTGGGGCGGCGGCTGGCCCGCAACACCCAGATCCTGCTCGCCGACGAGTCCAACGTCGGCCGGGTCACCGACCCCGGCGGCGGCTCCTGGTACCTCGAGTCGCTCACGGACGACGTCGCCGAGGCCGTCTGGGCCCGATTCCAGGAGGTCGAGCGCGCGGGCGGCGCAGTGCAGGCCCTCGCCGACGGCGTGCTGCACGCCTGGGTCGCCGATGCGACCACGGCGCGTGACCGCGAGCTGGCGAGCCGGCGCCACCCGATCACCGGGGTGTCGATGTTCCCTGCGGCCCCGCAGCCGCCCGCCACCCGGCGGGCCCGCGCTCCGCTCCCGACCACCGACCGTGGGTTCGCACCGCGCCGCGACGCGACGGCGTACGAGGCACTGCGCGACCGGGCCACGGGGCTCGGCGAGCCGGCCGTCGTGGTGCGCACGCTTGGCACCCGCCGCGAGTTCGGCACCCGCCAGGCCTTCGTCACCAACCTCCTGGCAGCGGGCGGCCTGCGGGCCGCGGATGCCGGGTCGCCCGTCGCCGTGCTCGCCTCCAGCAGGGCCGCGTACGCCGAGCACGGCACGGCAGCGATCCAGGAGCTGCGGGCCGCGGGGGCCGAGCAGGTGCTCGTCGCCGGGCGCGCCGCAGAGCTCGGCGAGGCCGCCGCACTCGTCGACGGCGAGGTGCACGACGGCATGGACGTCGTGGCGTTCCTCTCCGGTGTGCTCGACGTACTCGGGGCGCCGGCCCATACCGACAGCACGACGGAGGGTCCGCGATGAGCGCCGTCCCCGACTTCACCGCCCTCGACCTCGGCGCCGGCCGGCCCGGCGACGCCCCGGTGCCCGGGGGTGAGCCCTGGCTGACCCCGGAGCAGATCCCGGTCAAGGCGCTGTACACCGAGGCAGACCTCGCGGGGCTCGACTTCCTCGACACCGTGCCCGGGGCTCCGCCCTACCTGCGCGGGCCGTACCCCACGATGTACACGACCCAGCCGTGGACGATCCGCCAGTACGCCGGCTTCTCCACGGCCGAGGAGTCCAACGCGTTCTACCGGCGCAACCTCGCCGCCGGCCAGAAGGGCCTGTCGGTCGCGTTCGACCTCGCCACCCACCGCGGCTACGACTCCGACCACCCGAGGGTCACCGGCGACGTCGGCATGGCCGGGGTGGCCATCGACTCGATCTACGACATGCGCACCCTGTTCGACCGCATCCCGCTCGACCAGATGTCGGTGTCCATGACCATGAACGGTGCGGTCATCCCGATCCTCGCCCTGTTCGTCGTGGCGGCGGAGGAGCAGGGGGTCGCGCCGGAGCAGCTCACCGGGACCATCCAGAACGACATCCTCAAGGAGTTCATGGTCCGCAACACCTACATCTACCCGCCCGAGCCCTCGATGCGGATCATCAGCGACATCTTCGCGTTCAGCAGCCAGAAGATGCCGCGGTTCAACTCGATCTCGATCTCCGGCTACCACATGCAGGAGGCCGGGGCCACGCAGGACCTCGAGCTCGCCTACACCCTCGCCGACGGCGTGGAGTACCTCCGCGCCGGCAAGGCCGTGGGCCTCGACGTCGACGCGTTCGCGCCGCGGCTGTCCTTCTTCTGGGCGACCGGGATGAACTTCTTCATGGAGGTCGCCAAGATGCGGGCCGCGCGCCTGCTCTGGGCCCGCCTGGTGAAGGACCAGGGCGCCACGAACCCCAAGTCGCTCTCGCTGCGCACCCACAGCCAGACCTCAGGCTGGTCGCTCACCGCGCAGGACGTCTTCAACAACGTGGTGCGCACCTGCATCGAGGCGATGGCCTCGACCCAGGGACACACCCAGAGCCTGCACACCAACGCCCTGGACGAGGCCATCGCCCTGCCGACCGACTTCTCCGCCCGGATCGCCCGCAACACCCAGCTGGTGCTCCAGCAGGAGTCCGGCACCACGCGCGTCATCGACCCGTGGGCCGGCTCGGCCTACGTCGAGCGACTCACCGCCGACATCGCCGAGCGGGCGTGGCAGCACATCGAGGAGGTCGAGGCCGCCGGCGGCATGGCGAAGGCGATCGAGGCCGGCATCCCGAAGATGCGCATCGAGGAGGCGGCGGCGCGCACCCAGGCGCGGATCGACTCCGGCCAGCAGCCGGTCATCGGCGTCAACCGCTACCCGGTCGACGAGGACGAGCCGATCGAGGTGCTTCGGGTCGACAACGCGGCAGTGCGCTCCAGCCAGCTGGCCAAGCTCGAGCGGCTGCGTGCCGAGCGTGACGAGGCCGCGACCACGGCCGCGCTGCAGCGGCTCACGGATGCCGCCCGCTCCGGTTCGGACGGCACGCTCGACACCAACCTGCTCGCGCTCGCGATCGATGCCGCCCGCGCCATGGCCACCGTCGGCGAGATGTCGGCCGCCATGGAGGAGGTCTTCGGCCGGTACACCGCCCAGATCCGTACCATCGGGGGCGTGTACAGCGCGGAGGCGGGCGAGGACGAGACGGTCCGCCACGCCCAGGAGCTCGTCGAGCAGTTCGAGGCGGAGCAGGGCCGGCGGCCGCGCATCCTCGTCGCGAAGATGGGCCAGGACGGTCACGACCGCGGCCAGAAGGTCATCGCCACGGCGTTCGCCGACCTCGGCTTCGACGTCGACGTGGGCCCGCTGTTCCAGACGCCCGCCGAGGTCGCCCGACAGGCCGTCGAGGCCGACGTGCACGTCGTCGGCGTCAGCTCGCTCGCGGCCGGCCACCTCACCCTGGTGCCGGCGCTGCGTGCCGAGCTCGACGCGCTCGGCCGCCAGGACCTGATGATCGTCGTCGGTGGGGTCATCCCCGCCCAGGACTTCGAGGCCCTGCGCGCCGCCGGCGCCGACGCCATCTACCCGCCCGGCACGGTCATCAGCCTGGCGGCGACCGAGCTCGTCAACGAGCTGCGCGAGCGGCTCGGGTGAGGCCGGTCGACGTCGGGGACCTCGCCACCGGGGTGCGCGCCGGCTCGCGCCAGCACGTGGCGCGCGCGATCACGCTGCTGGAGTCCTCGCGCGCCGACCACCGCGAGCACGCGGCCGAGCTGCTGATCTCGATCGCTGACGCCACGGGGGCGGCGGTCCGTGTGGGCATCACCGGAGTGCCCGGGGCCGGCAAGTCCACCTTCATCAACGCCATGGGATGCCGGCTGGTCGAGCGAGGCAGCCGGGTCGCCGTCGTGGCCGTCGACCCCACCTCGCGCCGCACCGGGGGCTCGATCCTGGGTGACCGCACGCGGATGGCTGACCTCGCGGCCAGCGACGCCGCCTTCATCCGCCCCAGCCCTTCAGGCAGCCAGCTCGGCGGGGTGGCCCGGGCGACCCGCGAGTCGATGCTCGTGCTGGAGGCGGCCGGCTACGACGTGGTGATCGTCGAGACCGTGGGGGTCGGGCAGAACGAGATCGCCGTCTCGGAGATGGTCGACACCTTCCTGCTCCTCACCCTGGCACGGGCCGGGGACCAGCTCCAGGGGATCAAGCGCGGCATCCTCGAGCTCGCCGACGTCATCGCCGTCAACAAGGCCGACGGCGACAGCGAGGGCCCCTCGCGCGTGGCGGCCCGCGAGCTCTCAGGTGCGATGCGGCTGATGATGCCCGGCCCCTCGGCCCACCGGCCGCACGTGCTCACCTGCTCCGCCCTGACCGGCGCCGGGCTCGACGAGGTGTGGTCGGCCGTGCTCGAGCACCGCGAGCAGCTGCAGGCCCAGGGGTCGCTCGAGGTGCGTCGGGCCAGGCAGCAGGAGGACTGGATGTGGGCCATGGTCGACGCCCAGCTCCACGACGCGGTGCGCGACACGGCCTCGGTGCGGAGCCAGCGGGCCGAGATCGAGCGGGCGGTGCGGGCCGGCGAGCTCAGCGCCGTCGACGGCACCGCGAGGATCCTCGACCTCTACGTCGGTGACCTGCGCGCAGGGTCGTGAGGGACGGCATCCCACCGATTTCGTGCTCAGGGCACGGCTCCCGTAGTATTGAACGTCGGTCACGTGTGCGTTCTCGCATGGGTGTTTCCCTGCGAGTGCAGCACGAGGCCGATTTCCATGGGCGGCTCGACTCCACGAAAGAGCCACCCAACGGCGGATTGAGAGGGTATGGCCAAGAAGGACGGCGTCATCGAGATCGAGGGCACGATCGTCGAGGCACTCCCGAACGCGATGTTCCGGGTAGAGCTCACGAACGGTCACAAGGTCCTCGCGCACATCTCGGGCAAGATGCGCCAGCACTACATCCGGATCCTCCCCGAGGACCGGGTCGTGGT
>DASQEZ010000329.1:0-8712 GCA_035633415.1 Ornithinibacter sp.
CCTCCCGGGCGTCGGCGACGAGGGAGGAGCCACTGTGCTTCCCCGCGTCGAAGCCCGCGACGTTCAGGCTGACGAACCGGACTCCGCTGTCGCGGAACGCGGTTCGCGAGGCAGTGGTGAAGTCCGACCAGCGGGTGCCGACTCCGATGACGAGGTCGGCCTCGCTCGCGAGGATGTTCGCGGCGGTGGTGCCGGTCGAGCCGACGGCGCCGACCAGCTGTGGATGGCCGTGGAGCAGGGAGCCCTTGCCCGCCTGGGTCTCGGCGACCGGGATGCCGGTCGACGCGGCGAAGGCGGCGAGCGCGTCCTCGGCGCCGGAGTAGTGGACGCCACCACCGGCGACGAGGAGGGGGCGGCGGGCGGAGCGCACGGCATCCGCCACGGCAGCCACCCGGGCGGGCTCGGCCGGGGGCCGGGCGACGTGCCACACCCGCTCGGCGAAGAGCTCGACCGGCCAGTCGAAGGCCTCGGCCTGCACGTCCTGCGGCAAGGAGATCGTCACCGCTCCCGTCTCGACCGGGTCGGTGAGCACCCTCATCGCACCGAGCAGGGCAGCGGGCAGCTGCTCGGGCCGGTCGACCTGGTCGTAGAAGCGCGACAGGGGGCGGAAGGCGTCGTTGACCGAGACGTCGGCGGCATGGGGCAGCTCGAGCTCCTGGAGCACCGGGGCGCTCACCCGCGTCGCGAAGGTGCCCGAGGGAAGCAGCAGCACCGGGATGCGGTTGATCGTGGCCAGGGCCGCTCCGGTGAGCATGTTGGTCGAGCCCGGCCCGACGGAGGCCGTGACGGCCCACGTCGAGAGCCGGTCGCGCGCCTTGGCGTACCCGACCGCCGTGTGCACCATGGCCTGCTCGTTGCGCCCGAGCACGTAGGGCAGGCCGGGGCGTTCCCCGGCTCCCGCGGCCCGCAGCTCCTCCTCGAGCAGTGCCTGGCCGATGCCCGCGACGTTGCCGTGGCCGAAGATGCCCAGGCACCCGGCCAGGAGGCGCTGGCGCTCGCCGTCGCGCTCACTCCACTGGTGGGCGAGGAAGCGCACGACCGCCTGAGCGACGGTGAGCCGGACGGTGTCGGTCATCGGGTGCCTCCCACGGGCAGTCGCGGGTCGACGACGTCGTCGGCCCAGGTGTCGCGGACCCACGCATGGGCAGGGTCGTCGCAGATCCGCCAGGCCCGCTCCGGGCCCGGGCCGGCCATGACGTTGAGGTAGTAGAGGTCGGCGTCGGGGCTGGCGATGGCCGGGCCGTGCCAGCCGTGGGGTACGAGCACGATGTCGCCGGAGCGCACCTCGGCGACCACGTCGAGGGGCCGCTCCCCGGTGCCGTAGACCCGCAGGTACCCCGTGGGGTCGGTGCCGCGCGGGTCGGTGGACCGGGTCTCGACGTAGTAGATCTCCTCGAGCTCGGTCTCCTTTCCCGGGCGCTCCTCGTCGTGCTTGTGCGGCGGCCAGGAGCTCCAGTTGCCGGCCGGGGTGATGACCTCGCACACGAGGAAGGAGTCGGCGTCCAGCACGTCGGGCAACCCCAGGTTGCGCACCTCCCGGCTGGCCCGGCCGGCGCCACGCAGCTCGACCGGCACCTCGGGTGCCGTGACGTGCCGCACCGGCCTGGGGTCGGCGGCCCGACGGGCCGGGGCGCCGCAGAGCGCCACCCGCCCGGCGTCCGGACCGACGAGGGTGACGCGCAGCCGGGAGCCACGGCCGGCGTACAGGACGTCGGTCCGGCCGGCGAAGACGGAGGCGCGGCCGGAAAGCGTCACGTCGTGGCCGGTGCCGTCGGCCTCGGTCACCTCCACCCGGAAGGACCCGACCAGCGGGACCACGAGGGTCTCCTCGTCGCCGCCGTCGTGCTCGACGACACCGCCGGCGACGACCGCGGCGACACGCAGCCGGGTGTGCTGCCACCCCGCGACCGGGTTGGTCGCCGTGGGGGTGACCGCCGCGAAGAACTCGCCGTCGTCGGCGGTCCCCAACGGGCGTACGTAGGAGGGGTTGTCGATGCCTGTCCCGGCCAGCCGCATCGAGCTGGCGCCCCTGCCCCAGTGGTCCGTGCTCATGAGGCACCACCGTGCACGAGGTCGGCCGCGATGTCGACGGCAGCGGCGACGTCGGAATCGCGCGGGTAGAGCAGCGCCCGGCCCACGACGAGCCCGCGGACGGCCGGAAGCTCGAGCGAGCGGCCCCACGCGGCATAGGTCTCGCTGGGTGTGCCCGGAGGGTCACCGCCGAGCAGCAGGGTGGGCAAGGTCGTGGCGCCCATGACCCGGGCGAGGTCGTCGACGACGGGCAGCTTGAGCCAGGTGTGGGCGCTCGAGGCCCCGAGGGCCGACGCGACGCAGATGGCGCGGATCATCGAGTCCGGGTCGAGCAGGTTGCGCACGCCGTCGTCCTCGACGACCGACCAGAACGGTTCGACCAACGCCATCCGGCCCAGGGCGGCCAGCTCGGTCACGGCGGTCGCGCAGGCCTCGAGGGTGGCGACGGTGCCGGGGTCGCCGAGCGAGATGCGGGTGAGCATCTTGCCCCCGTCGAGGCCGCGCTCCTGCACCTCCCTGGCCGTGTAGCCGGTGAAGCGGTCGTCGAGCTCCCAGACCGACCCCTGCAGGCCCCCGCGGTTCATCGACCCGATGACGACCTTGCCCTCGAGGGCGCCGAGCAGCAGGAGGTCGTCGAGCACGTCCGGGGTGCCGAGGACGCCGTCGACGCCGGGGCGCTCGAGGGCCACGACGAGCCGGGCCAGCAGGTCCGAGCGGCTGGCCATGGCCATGCCGTCGTCGCGCACCCCCAGGGCGGCACGTGCCGGGTGGTCGGCTGCCACCAGCAGGAGCCGACCGTCGTCGGGGAGCAGCGGACGCAGGGTGCGCTCGTCCCACAGGTGCGCGATGCGCTCGGGCTCGCGGGCGCGGACCTCGGTCAGGGCTGCGGTGTCGACGTCTCGCGAGGTCACGCTGCTCACCCTCCTGCTCCGGCGAGGGCTGCATCCACCTCGGCGGTCGTGGGCATGGCGGTCGAGCACTCGAGCCTGCCCGCGACGAGGGCGCCCGCGACGTTGGCGAAACGAATGGTGCGCTCCAGCTCCCATCCGCTGAGCAGACCGTGCACCAGGGCACCTCCGAAGGAGTCGCCCGCACCGAGGCCGTTGACCACCCGGACCGGGAAGGGCTCGACCTCGACCCGCTCGTCCCGGGTCGCCGCGAGCACTCCGCGCGGACCCTGCTTGACGACGGCGAGCTCCAGACCGCGGTCGAGCAGCGCATCGGCGGCGCGGTGCGGGTCGGTCTCGCCGACGGCGACCTCGCACTCCTCGCGGTTGCCCACCGCCACGGTCACGTGGTCGAGCGCCCGGCCCACCTCGGCCGACGCCTGGGCGGGGTCGGGCCAGAACATCGGGCGGTAGTCGAGGTCGAGCACCGTGTGCCGTGCGCGCCCGCGGGCCGCCCACGCGGCGTGGTGGGTGGAGCGGGACGGCTCCTGCGACAAGCCCGTCACGGTGGCCCAGAAGACCGACGCATCGCGGATGGCGTCGAGGGGCAGGTCTCGCTCCTCCAGGAGGAGGTCGGGCGCGATGGGGTAGCGGTAGAACCACAGCGGGAAGTCGTCGGGTGGGAAGACCTCGCAGAAGGTGACCGGCGTGGGCGGGCCGGGCTCGTCCAGGACCGAGATGGATGCCGGGTCCACGCCCAGGCGCTCGGCCTCCAGCCGCACGTAGCGCCCGAACGCGTCATCGCCCACCTTGGTGACGAGGCGCACCGTGTGTCCGTGGCGGGCGGCCGCGACGGCCACGTTGGTGGCGCTGCCACCGAGGAACTTCGCGAAGGTGCTGACGTCCTCGAGGCCGACGCCGTGCTGCAGCGGGTAGACGTCGACACCGGTACGGCCCATCGCGACGACCTCGGGCGTCGCGATCGCGACGGTGCTCACGGGGTGACCCTCAGGTCGTCGGCGACGGCCAGGATGTGGGCGACCGAGGCGCGCACGTCGACGCGTGGGTCGACCCCGGTGTCGGCGGGAGGCCCGGCCAGGATGGTGTCCTGCTCCAGGACGTACCACCCGGAGTAGCCGTGGCCCTCGAGCGCCCGCACGATCGCGGCGACGTCGACGTCCCCGGCGCCCAACGGCACGTACATCCCCTGCGCGACGCCCTCGGTGTAGGTGAGCTCGCCCGCCTTGACGCCGGCGGCGAGGTCGAGCCGGACGTCCTTGAGGTGCACGTGGCCGATCCGCCCGGGGTGCTCGACGGCGACGCGCACCGGGTCGCCCCCGCCGATGAGCAGGTGGCCGGTGTCGAGGCAGAGCGCGATGCGGCTGCCGGCGAGCACCCGGTCGGTCTCCTCGCCCGTCTCCACCATCGTCCCGACGTGCGGGTGCAGGGTGGCCAGGAGGCCGCGTGCCGCCGCCGCGTCACCGATGCGGTCGAGGTTGGCCAGGAGCGTGGCCCACTGGGCGCCGTCGAGGACCGGGCGCTCGTCGTACCCCCGGGCGCCGGTCGCCGCGGCGATGACGACCGTGGAGGCCGCAGCGGCGGTGAGCGCCTCCATGGCGAGCTCGACCTCCGGCAGCGGGTCGGCCTGCGGGTCGTGGAGCACGACGGGAACGAACTGGCCGACGGCCCGTAGGCCCGCGGCGGCAAGCGTGCGTGCCTTGGCCTCGGGGGCGTCGGGGAGGAACCCGTCGGGGCCGAACTCCGTGGCCGCGAGGCCGACCTCGCGCATCTGCGTCAGGACGAGGTCCGGGGCCAGCTGGTGGCCCCAGCCCGGCACCTCGCACACGCCCCACGAGATGGGGGCACCGGCGACCCGGTCGCGCAGCGGGGTCGGCGTGGTGGTCCGGTTCATCGGCTGTCCTTCGTCAGGTGATCAGGTGGTCAGGTCGTCGGGATCTCGGCCAGGTCGACGGGTCGACCCTCGTGGAGCGAGAGGGTGCACGCCTCGGCCACCCGGAAGGCCTCGAGGGCGTCTCTCACGGTGCACGGGCTGGGCGCCTCGCCCGCGGCCACGGTGAGGAAGTACGTGAGCTCGGCCCGGTAGGCCGGCCCGAAGCGGTCCATGAACGACTCGTGGACCGGTCCGCGGGGGAAGTCGACGCCGTCCTCGACCGACCGCAGGGCCAGGGAGTGGTCCAACCCGACGGCCACCGAGCCCTGCGAGCCGAGCACCTCGAGCCGCACGTCGTGTCCCTGGCCGTGGTACCGGGTCGTCGACAGCAGCGCGATCGTGCCGTCGTCCAGGGTGAGCAGCGCCGCGCCGGAGTCGACGTCACCGGCCTCGGAGAAGAACGCCTCGCCCTTGGTGCCGCCCACGGCATGGACGCGCAGCACCTCGCTGCCGGTCACGAACCGCACGACGTCGCAGTCGTGCACCGAGCAGTCGCGGAAGATCCCACCCGAGGTCGGCACGTAGCCCGGCTCCGGCGGCAGCCGGTCGCTGGTGTTCGCGCGCAGGGTGTGCACGAAGCCGAGCTCTCCGGACCGGACGGCCTCCCGCGCGCGCCGGTATCCCGCGTCGAACCGTCGCTGGAAGCCGATGTGCACCGGCACCGCGGACTCCTCGACGACGCGCACCACGTCGATCGTCTCGGCGAGGGTGGCCGCGACGGGCTTCTCGCAGAACGTCGGCAGGCCGGCGGCCACCGCAGCCCGCAGGAGTGGGGCGTGCCCCGGGGTCGACGTCGCGATGACGAGTGCGTCGACACCCGATCCGACGAGCGCGTCGACGGCGACCGCGCGGGCGGAGGGCAGGGATGCCGCGACTGCCTGAGCCACGTCGGGGAGGCTGTCGCCGACCACGACCTCGTCGACACCGTCGAGCGAGGCGAGCGTCAGGGCGTGGAACGCACCGATGCGTCCCGCGCCGGCCAGACCGATGCGCATGCGACCTCCCTTTGTCAGGACATACTGACATGCGTCCCCGCGCGCTGTACAGTCCGGTCCATGGAGACCCGGCTCGTCGACGTGCGCATCGACCGCGCGTCGCCCGTGCCGATGTGGCACCAGCTCGCGCAGCAGCTCACCGCGGCGGTGGACGACGGGCGGCTGCAGCCGGGCGACCCCTTCGAGAACGAGCTCGCGCTCGCCGCCCGCCTCAACGTCTCACGCCCCACCGTGCGGCGCGCGATGCAGGAGATGGTCGACCAGGGGCTGCTCGTGCGGCGCCGAGGCATCGGCACGACCGTGGCCAACCGCAAGGTGCACCGCCGAGCCGCCCTGTCCTCCCTCCACGACGACCTCCTGCGAGCCGGTCAGGCCCCGACGACGACCGTCCTCGAGCTGCGCACGGCGAAGGACCCCCGCGCCGCGGCAGCTCTCGACCTGCCGCCCGACAGCGACCTGCTCGCGATCGTGCGGCTGCGCTGCGCCGACGGGGCCCCGTTGGCCGTGCTGCACAACTGGCTTCCCCCCGCCTACGCCGACGTCACCGCCGACGAGCTGTCCGACGACGGCCTCTACGCGGCACTGCGCGCCCGCGGCGGCAGCCCGGTCGTCGCGCGGCAGAGCGTGGGCGCCAGGATGCCGACGCGCGCCGAGCGCCGCCAGCTCGCCATCGTCGGACAGCAGCCGGTGCTCACCATGACCCGCACCGCGTTCGGCGGCACCGGGGAGGCGATCGAGTTCGGCGACCACTGCTACCGCGCAGAGGACTACTCGCTCGACCTCCTGCTCGACGAGCGGTGAGCGGCCGGTCGCGCACCGCTGGGGCACGGGTCAGTCATCGAGGTCGTCGAGGTCGTCGATGACGTGCCGCAGGTAGCGGCGTGGCTCGGCGAGGAAGCTGCGGTGGTGGGTCACCACCTCGAGGTCCTCCCAGGTCGTGGGCCGGATGCCGTGCTCACCCAGCTCGAGCACCAGCGCCCCCGGGATCGCGGCCAGCACCGGTGAGTGGGTGGCGAGCACGACCTGGGTGCGGTCACGGCGGGCCATCTCGGTGAGCTCGGCCACGAGGTGCAGCTGCGCCGCGAAGGACAACCCGGCCTCGGGCTCGTCCAGGACGAACAGGCCCTCGCCCCGGAACCGGCGGGTGCCGAGCAGCGACACGAACGACTCGCCGTGCGACATCGCGTGGAAGGTGGGGTCGGCTCCGCCGGGGTTGGTGTCGAGCCAGGTGAACAGCCCGTGCATGGTCTCGGCCCGCACGAAGTAGCCCCATCGCGACGCGCCGGGGTCGCGCACCACGGTGAGCCACTCGTGCAGCGGCGACTCGCTGGCGTGGGTGCGGTGCGTCGCACCGGTCGAGCCGCCCTCGGCGTTCATGCCCACGGCCATCGCCAGCGCCTCCACGAGCGTCGACTTGCCCGAACCGTTCTCACCGACGAGCACCGTGCACCGCGCCAGCTCGAGGCCCTGCGCGAGCACCTGCGCCACGGCCGGCACGGTGAGCGGCCAGACGTCGGATGCCGGCAGCTCGGCGTCGCGCGCCCGCTCCACCCGGCGAGCGGGTAGCCCCTCGGTCCACGGTGGCGAGGCGGGCGGCATACGGGCACGGTAACGGCGAGCGCCGACGGCGCCCGTAGGCTTGACCCTCGTGACGCAGACGCCCCCCGACGCACTCCCCGAGGCCGACCTGCCCGAGCAGCTCCGTATCCGCCGCGACAAGCGCGACCGCCTCCTCGCCGCCGGCATCGCGCCCTACCCCGTCTCGGTCCCGCGCACCCACTCCCTCGCGCAGGTCCGCGAGCAGTGGGGCCACCTCGAGCAGGGCGAGGAGACCTCGGACGTCGTCGGCGTGGCCGGTCGCGTGGTCTTCGTGCGCAACACCGGCAAGCTCGCCTTCGCCACCCTCCAGGAGGGCGTCGGCACCCGGCTCCAGGTCATGCTCAGCCTCGCCGAGGTGGGCGAGGAGTCGCTCGCCGCGTGGAAGACCGACGTCGACCTCGGCGACCACGTCTTCGTCGAGGGCCGCGTCATCAGCTCGCGCCGCGGCGAGCTCTCCGTGATGGCACGCCGGTGGGAGATGGCGAGCAAGGCGCTGCGCCCGCTGCCGGTGCTGCACAAGGAGCTCTCCGAGGAGAGCCGGGTGCGCCAGCGGTACGCCGACCTCGTCGTGCGCCAGGAGGCCCGCGACATGGTGCGCACCAAGGCCACCGCGCTTCGCGCCGTGCGGCAGACCCTCGAGGACCAGGGATACGTCGAGGTCGAGACGCCCGTCATCCAGCTGGTGCACGGCGGTGCCGCGGCCCGCCCCTTCCGCACCCACATGAACGCCTTCGACCACGAGATGGTGCTGCGCATCGCCCTCGAGCTCAACCTCAAGAAGGCCGTCGTCGGCGGGGTCGACCGGGTCTACGAGATGGGCCGGATCTTCCGCAACGAGGGCGTCGACGCCACCCACTCCCCCGAGTTCACGATGCTCGAGGCCTACCAGGCGTGGGGCGACCAGACCTCGATCGGCGCCCTGATGCGCGACCTCTACCTCGGTGTCGCCGACGCGCTCGGCTCGCGGGTCATCGAGACCCCCGCGGGAAGCGTCGACCTGGGCGGCGAATGGCGCTGGCTACCCGTCTACGACGCGGTGAGCGAGGCCGTCGGTGAGACCGTCACCCTCGAGACACCCAAGGAGACCCTGCTCCGGCTCGCGCAGGCCCACGGCGTCGAGGTCGACCCCCTGGTGGAGAAGGACAAGGTCTTCCTCGAGCTGCTCGGCGAGGTCGTCGAGCCCCGGCTCCTCCAGCCGACCTTCCTGTGCGACTACCCCGCCATCGCCCAGCCGCTGGCCCGCCCGCAC
>DASQEZ010000330.1:0-29999 GCA_035633415.1 Ornithinibacter sp.
AGAGGTAACCGGAGCGCAGGTCGGCGATGACGCCCGACATCACCCAGACGGCGCCGAGGAGGTAGGCCAGCGGGGCCCACAGGTCCGACCGGCGCAGCGGCAGCGGCACGAGGCGTCCGGCAGCCGGGGCCTCGTCGCGGCCGGCTGCCGGACCAGGTCGAGGGGGCGGCTCGTCCTCCCCCGGCGGGTCTCGCCGGGCTGCGTCGAGGGTCGCGGTGTCCGTGCCGGGGACGAGGGCGGCGGCGGGTGCGGTGGCCCGGGTCGCGGCCGACGGCTCCGGCTCGCCGCGCAGGTCGGCGATCAGCAGGTCGTGCCCTGCGAGACGCACCTCGAGCGCGTCGACGACCGCGTCGACCTGGTCCATCCGATAGCCGCGCACCTGCGGCGCGAAACCGGCATCGACCTCCCGTCCGGCGAACCGCTCGGGCAGGGCATCGTCATCCGTGTCCTCGCCCAGCCCCCCGAGGTGCTCCGCCGACCTGGGCCGGCCGAGCAGCCACGCGACACCGAGCACGACGGCGGTGCCCACCACCGCGAGGAGGACCGCCCACGTCACGGCGCGCCCCCGGGCGCGGCGGCCGCCCGGGCGAGCAGCCCGTCGACGACGCGCGTGAAGAGCACCGGGCCGAGGCGGTCCCCCACCGGACGGGTGACCCGGCGCAGCCCCGGCAACCAGATCTCCTCAGTCCAGCTCACGAGCGAGCCGGCGGGCGCCACCGGGTCGGCGGCGACCCGGATCTCGGCCCAACCGTGCAGGAACCGACCGGTCTTGACCAGGCGCAGCCGGCGTCCCGGGTCGAGCGCGGTGACCAGCATCCGGTCGGCGGCGGCCAGCGGGCCCAGCCGGGTCCAGGCGACGACCTCGGTGCCGAGGGTGAGCCCGCCCTCGGGCACCTCGAGGTCGGTGAACGGCACGTGCCGGGTGTGCTCGGCGAGGTCGGTCAGGGCCGACCAGGCGGCCTCCGGCGCGAGGTGCGTGCGCCGGGTGACGGTGAACGACACGCCCTCACCCGCCCTCGGGCCCTGCGGCCGGGCGCTCCGCCTGCAACCGGGCCAGCGTGGCCTCCCGGTCGGCGAGGTCGTCGCGCAGGGCGGAGAGCCGCGCGTCGACCTCGTCCATCCGGTAGCCGCGCAGCGCGGTGTCGAAGCGCACGTCATCCACGTCGGCGGCCGCGGGCTGCTCGGGCAGGCCCGGGTCGGGGGTGGAGCGGACGGCATCGGGAAGGGGGTCGGCGGGCAGCCGGCCGCTCGCGACGCCGAGCACCGCCGCGACGAGCGCGACGGCGACGAGCACGAGGATGACGACCGGGACCACGAACCCGATCCTACGGCGGCGGGCCGAGGCTACTCGGGGCGCGTCGCCGGCGAGGTGGGTGCCGCCGGGGCGACCGGGGGCACGCGCACGCCTCCGAGACCGCCCCTCGGGGTGTCGGCCGCGACGATCGCCGCGATCGCCTCGGCGACGTCGTCGGTGACCGTGAGCAGGTCCAGGTCGCGGAGGTTGATGGTGCCCGCGTCGGCCGCGGTGCTCCGCAGCCAGTCGAGCAGCCCGCCCCAGTACTGCGTGCCGAGCAGCACGATCGGGAAGCTGGTGACCTTCTGGGTCTGCACGAGGGTCACCGCCTCGAACAGCTCGTCGAGGGTTCCGAAGCCGCCGGGCAGCACGACGAAGCCCTGGGCGTACTTGACGAACATCGTCTTGCGCGCGAAGAAGTAGCGGAAGTTGACCCCGAGGTCGACGAACTCGTTGAGCCCGGCCTCGAACGGTAGCTCGATGCCGAGCCCGACCGACGTGCCCCCGGCCTCGAGGGCGCCGCGGTTCGCGGCCTCCATGGCGCCGGGGCCACCGCCGGTGATGACCGCGTAGCCCGCCTCGACGAGGGCGCGGCCGACCCGGATGCCGAGCTCGTAGGTGGGGTCCTCCGGCCGGGTGCGCGCCGAGCCGAAGACGCTGACGGCGGGGCCGACCTCGGCGAGCGCCCCGAAGCCGGTGACGAACTCGGACTGGATCCGCATGACGCGCCACGGGTCGGTGTGCAGCCAGTCGGCGGAGCCGCGGCTGTCGAGCAGGCGCGCGTCGGTCGTCGACCCGGGCACCTTCGAGCCGCGCATGACGACCGGGCCCTGATGGTAGTCACGGTCGGCGGGTCGCGGCGGGTTCGGGGTGGGGTCCACGGCGCCACTGTATGCCGGGCGCGCGCCTTTTCCAGGCACGTCCGGGAGCAGTGCCGGCGTCAGGCGAGCCAGCGCAGAAGTGCAGCCTCACAGGTGACGTACTGCTCCACGGGACACTGCTCGTCGTCCATGTGCGCGAGGTTGGGGTCGCCGGGGCCGAAGTTCACGGCCGGCACCCCCATCGCGGAGAACCGGGCCACGTCGGTCCAGCCCTGCTTGGCCTCGACCGGCAGGCCGAGCGCCTCGACGAAGGCCTTGGCGGCGGGCAGGTGCAGCCCCGGACGCGCACCCCCGGCATTGTCCACGACATCGACCTGGAACCCGGAGAACACCTGGCGGACGTGGGCCTCGGCCTCCTCCTCGGACAGCGAGGGTGCGTAGCGGTAGTTGACCGTGACGACGCACCGGTCCGGGATGACGTTCGTGGCGATGCCCCCGTCGATGAGCACCGCGTTGAGCGCCTCGCGGAACTCCAGCTCGTCGACCACCCGGGTCACCGGCTCGTACGCGACCAACCGGGCCAGGACGTCGGCGGCGTCGTGGATGGCGTTGTGCCCCTTCCACGGCCGTGCCGAGTGCGAGGCGATGCCCTTGGTCGACACCTCGGCGCGCAGGGTGCCCTTGCAGCCGCCCTCGACCCGTGCGTCGGTCGGCTCGAGCAGGACCGCGAAGTCGGCGTCGGAGATCAGCTCCGGGCGCTGCTGCTCCACGTGGAGCAGCCCGTTGAACTGCGAGTCGATCTCCTCGGCCTCGTAGAACACGAACGTGACGTCGCGGCTGGGCTCGGCCACCTCCCGGGCGACCCGCAGCATCACCGCGACACCGCCCTTCATGTCGACCGTGCCACGGCCCCAGAGCACCTCACCCCCGGCGGAGGCGACCCGCCTGGTGGGGAGGTTCGCCGGGTCCGCGGTCAGCGGCACCGTGTCGATGTGCCCGGCGAGCACGACGCGCTCGGCGCGGCCGAGGTCGGTGCGGGCGACCACCGTGTTGCCGATGCGGGTCACGGACAGGTGCGGCAGGGCACGCAACGCGGCCTCGACGGCATCCGCGAGGAGCAGCTCGTCCAGGCTCACGGACTCGATGTCGCACACCGCAGCCGTGAGGGAGGTGACGTCGGCGGTGAGGTCGAGTGCGGTGGCGGTGGACGGCATACCGGAGAGCGTAGTGACCGCACCGCCCCTCTAGGCTGGTCGGCATGACGCGCACCGCCTGGGGCCACGGCCTGGTCACCTTCACCGACGACGGGACCGTGCTCGACGCCTGGTTCCCGGCACCGGCGCTGGGCGAGGCCGGCGGCGCGGGCGAGCTCGCGGCCCCCTCAGGGCTCGAGGTGCTCGCCACCGACGACGAGGTGCGTGGCGTGCGGCGGGAGGTCCGCCTCGTGACGGCCGACCTCGACGCCCCGCCCGCCGACACCGCGGACGGCTGGCTGCGGCTGCACCTGCTCTCGCACCGCCTCTGCCCGCCCAACTCGATCAACCTCGACGGGCTGTTCGGGGTGCTCACCAACGTGGTGTGGACCAGCCAGGGCCCGTGCGCGGTCGAGGCCTTCGAGCTGACCCGGGTGCGGATGCTGGCGCGGGGCACCGTGCAGGTCTTCGGCGTCGACAAGTTCCCCCGGATGACCGACTACGTCGTGCCCTCCGGTGTGCGCGTCGCGGATGCCGACCGCGTGCGCCTGGGCGCCCACCTCGCCAGTGGGACCACGGTCATGCACGAGGGGTTCGTCAACTTCAACGCCGGCACGCTCGGCACGTCGATGGTCGAGGGGCGGATCAGCCAGGGGGTCGTCGTGGGTGACGGCTCCGACATCGGCGGTGGCGCCTCGACGATGGGCACCCTGTCGGGCGGGGGCACGGAACGTGTGAGCATCGGGAAGCGTTGCCTGCTCGGAGCCGAGTCCGGGCTGGGCATCGCCCTCGGCGACGACTGCGTCGTCGAGGCCGGGCTCTACGTCACGGCCGGGACGAAGGTGACCCTGCCGGACGGCACGGTCACCAAGGCCCGCGAGCTGTCGGGACAGGGCAACCTGCTCTTCCTGCGCAACTCGGTGACCGGAGCGGTCGAGGCACGCCCGCGCGACGGACACGGCATCGTGCTCAACTCCGCGCTCCACGCCAACGACTGACCCGGCGCCGCCGCACCACGGCGGCGTCACACCGACCGACCTCGACCACCGAAGGACACCGACCGCATGCCGCGCACGACCCGGGGCGCCATCACCCTCGCGGAGGAGCAGCCCCGTACCCCCCGCCAGCGCCGTCTCGTGGCGGGGCTGGTCGTCGTCGTGCTCGGGGTCACCGGCACGGCCGCGGTGCTCGGGGTGAAACACCTGCAGGCGCTGGTGACGGGCGAGCAGTGCCTCGTCACGGCATCCGGCACCACCTTCTCGTGGGCGCCCGACCAGGCCAGCAACGCGGCCGCCATCACCGCCATCGCCGGGCAGCGGGGGTTGCCGCCGCGCGCCGCGACGATCGCGATCGCGACCGCGATGCAGGAGTCGAAGGTGCGCAACGTGAAGTTCGGCGACCGGGACTCGCTCGGGCTCTTCCAGCAGCGGCCCTCGCAGGGTTGGGGTACGGCCGAGCAGATCCTCGACCCGGAGTACTCGACCAACAAGTTCTACGACGCCCTCGAGAAGGTCGACGGCTACGAGTCGATGGACATCGCGCAGGCGGCGCAGGCGGTGCAGCGGTCGGCGTTCGGCGAGGCGTACGCCCAGCACGAGGGGCAGGCGCGGGTCACGGCATCGGTGCTGTCGGGGCAGACCCCGGCCGGCATGCGGTGCGCGCTGGAGGACCCGTCCTCCCCCGGCGACCCCGGCGAGCTCGCGGCACTGGTGAAGAAGGACTTCGGCCTCGACGCGACGGAGGGCGACACCACCGTGACGGTCCGGGCCGGCACCGAGGACCTCGCCTGGTCCGTGGGCTCGTGGGCGGTCGCGCGGGCCACCGACACGGGCGCGGTGCGGGTCGTCGTCGGGGACCGCGAGTGGCGCCGTGGCATGGAGGACTCCGCGCTGACCTGGCACACCGTCGAGTCCGGCGCCGACGCCACGACGGTCACCATCCACCTCACGTAGCCCCGGTCCCGGTGTGGGGTGGCGCACCATCGGGATGGATGACCGGACAGGCCCCGCCGGGTCGGCGTAGCCTGCGGGTGTCAGCCACGCACATCGAACTCGGCGTGGCCGGAGCCGCGCTCGCCCACGGGAAGGGGACCCGCGCAGCAGGGACACGGGGCCGTTGTCGAGCGGTTGGAGCCCTCGGGCGAACGCGCGTCCCGGGGCTACCCCGGACTGTGGCGGAAGACACCCGCCCCACGTGAGAGCGCAGCCTGCCGTGAGGTTCACCCACCGTCAGCACCACCGTCCACGCCACGCCCGTCCACGTGCCCGCCGCCCCGGGCGCGCGCCCGCCTGGGTCGGCGTGCTGGTACTGGCCAGCATCGCCATCTCACCCGAGCCGACCGCCCCGGCCGTGCAGCTGGTCGCCCACCCGGTGGCCGCACCAGCCGCTCACACCGTGTCCACCACCATCGACGAACGGCACGACCCCTGGCTCGCGACCCCGGCGAACACGCCCACCCCGGGGGCCCAGGTGCTCGTGGGTGCCCGCTGGGGCACCGACATCGGTTGGCCTCAGTGCGGGCGCGCCCTTCCCGACATCGATGTGGACTTCACCATCATCCAGGTGACCTCCGGGCGGCCGGGCACGGTCAGCCCGTGCCTGGCGGAGCAGGTGGCCTGGGCGAGGTCGGTGCGCAGCGTGGTCAACGCGTACGTGGTGCCCGGCTCGCCCTCGGCCGCGGACCTCGCCACGGCCGACCGGGACGGGTCCTGCCGCGACCGTTCGTGCCTGCTGCGGGCGGCCGGCGCCGCCGATGCCGTGCACGCGCTGGCCGCTGCCGAGGCAGCAGGCCTGGAGGCGCGCGGATGGTGGCTGGACATCGAGGACGTCGCCGCGCGCACCCTGTGGGGCACCGACACCGATGCCAACACGCAGGTGCTGATCGGCTGGCGCGACCAGCTGCGCCGCGCCGGCAAGCAGGTCGGGGTGTACTCCACGCGGGGCTACTGGCGCCAGATCGTCGGGTACTGGCAGGCCGACCTGCCGCAGTGGCCGGCCGTCGGCCTGGCCGGCGTGGACACCGCCACGAAGGCCTGTGGCCGCCCGTTCACGAGCGGGCCGGTACTGATCACCCAGTGGCTGACCGGGCCCCTGGACGCCAACGTCCTCTGCCCGGGCCGCGACGAGCTGGCCTCGACCTTCTTCGGGCGCTTCTCCCGGGCCCGCACCGCAGGGGTACCCGTGCTGCTCATCACCCCGGTTCCGCACCCCGACATCGAGGCCGCCCTCGAGGCTCAGGCCGAGCTCGAGGCACGGCAGGCCGAACAGGACCAGCAGGCTGCGGACGCGGCTGCGGCCAAGGCGAAGAAGGCCAAGCAGGCCAAGCAGGCGGCCGCGGCCGCGGCCGCGGCTGCGGCTGCGGCTGCGGCGAGGAAGGACCAGCGGGCCAAGGACGCGGCGGAGGCCAAGGCGAAGGAGGACCAGCAGGCCGGTGCCACGACCGGACCCGGCTCGACCCCCACACCGACCACGCCCGCACCGACAGCAGTGGAACCGACACCGCCGGCACCGACGCCCCCACCTCCGGCAACGCCTGTGCCGCTCACCCCCACGGGAGCTGCGGACGCGACGCCGACTCGGACGTGACCAGCCGTCAGCGCTCGGCGACCTGCACGTAGTCGCGCTCGCCCTCGCCGACGTAGACCTGGCGCGGGCGACCGATCTTCGTCGTGGGGTCCTCGATCATCTCGCGCCACTGGGCGATCCAGCCGGGGAGCCGGCCGAGGGCGAAGAGCACGGTGAACATCCGGGTCGGGAAGCCCATCGACTTGTAGATCAGGCCGGTGTAGAAGTCGACGTTCGGGTAGAGCCTGCGCTCGATGAAGTAGTCGTCGGCGAGCGCGATCTCCTCGAGGCCCATCGCGATCTCGAGCAGCTCGTCACCACCGGCGGACTTCTCGAGGATGGAGTGCGCGGTCTTCTTGATGATCGCCGCGCGGGGGTCGTAGTTCTTGTAGACCCGGTGGCCGAAGCCCATCAGCCGGACACCGTCCTCCTTGTTCTTGACCTTGGCCATGAACTCCTCGGTCGAGATGTGCGCACCCTGGATGCGCTCCAGCATCTCGAGGACGGCCTGGTTGGCGCCGCCGTGCAGCGGGCCGAAGAGGGCGTTGATGCCGGCCGACACCGAGGCGAACAGGTTGGCCTGCGAGGAGCCGACGAGCCGCACGGTGGAGGTGGAGCAGTTCTGCTCGTGGTCGGCGTGCAGCACGAGCAGCAGGTCGACGGCCTTGACCAGGTCGGGGTCGATCTCGTAGTCGGTCGCAGGGACGCCGAACGTCATCCGCAGGAAGTTCTCGACGAGCGAGAGGCTGTTGTCGGGGTAGAGGAACGGCTGGCCGATCGACTTCTTGTACGCGTAGGCCGCGATGGTCGGCAGCTTCGCGAGCAGCCGGATCGTGGAGATCTCGACCTGCTCCTGGTCGAACGGGTCGAGGCTGTCCTGGTAGAAGGTCGACAGCGCCGACACCGCGGACGACAGCACCGGCATCGGGTGGGCGTCGCGCGGGAAGCCCTGGAAGAACCCCTTGAGGTCCTCGTGCAGCATCGTGTGGTCGCGGATGCGGCCCTCGAAGTCGGCGAGCTCGCTCGGCGAGGGCAGGTTGCCGTAGATGAGCAGATAGGAGGTCTCGATGAAGTTCGAGTGCTGGGCCAGCTGCTCGATCGGGTACCCGCGGTAGCGCAGGATGCCGTGGTCGCCGTCGATGTAGGTGATGGCGCTCGTACAGCTCGCCGTGTTGGTGAAGCCGCCGTCGAGGGTGACGTTCCCGGTCTCCTTGAGCAGGGCAGAGATGTCGTAGCCGTTGTTGCCCTCGCTGGCCTTCACGAGGGACAGGTCGAGCTGCTTGCCTGCAGCGGACAGGGTGGCGCCGTCGGTCATGTCAGGGGTCCTTGTCTCGGGCACGTCTCGGGCACGGGTTCATTTCGACCCTACAACCAGCGATCGGGGCACCGAAACGCGAGGAGCGTGACCTAGACCTCGTCAGGTCGGCCCAGTCGCCGAACGGCCGCCGCCACGCGTTCGTCGGTCGCGGTCAGCGCGATCCGCACGTGCTGGCGCCCGGCGGGCCCGTAGAAGTCGCCCGGCGCCGCCAGGATGCCGAGCGCGGCCAGCCGCTCGAGGGTCGCCCGGCCGTCCTCCTCCGCCGTGGCCCAGAGGTAGAGCCCCGCCTCGGAGTCGTCGACGCGCAGCCCGAACTGCTCCACCGCCGGCAGCAGCGCCGCCCGCCGCGCGGCGTAGCGCGCCTTCTGTTCGGCGACGTGGTCGGCGTCGGACAGTGCTGCGAGCACGGCGCGTTGCACCGGCCACGGCACCATCATCCCGGCGTGCTTGCGCACCTCGAGGAGCCGGCCGACCAGGGCGGGGTCCCCGGCGACGAACGCGCCGCGGTAGCCGGCCACGTTGGACTGCTTCGAGAGGGAGTAGACACACAGCAGGCCGTCGTGCGAGCCGCCGGTCACGCGGGGGTCGAGGATCGAGGGTGTCGTCGGCGGCTCGCGCGAGCCGGCCGGGCGGGGCCGCCAGTCGAGCTCGGCGTAGCACTCGTCCGACGCGACCACGACCCCGTGCCGGCGGGCCCACGACACGACCTTGGCCAGGTGCTCGATGCCGAGCACCTTGCCGGTGGGGTTACCAGGAGTGTTGAGCCACAACAGCTTCGGCGTCGTCGCGGCAGTCGGCGGCCCGAGCGCGGTGAGTGCGTCGACCGCCACGGGCGTGGCCCCGGCGAGCCTCGCCCCGACGTCGTAGGTCGGGTACGCGACCCGGGGGAAGCCCACCACGTCGCCGTGCCCCAGGCCCAGGAGCAGCGGCAGCCAGGCGACCAGCTCCTTGGAGCCGATCGTGGGCAGCACCCCGGCCGGGTCGACGTCGGGCACCCCTCGCCGCGCGGCGAACCACGTGGACACCGCCTCACGCAGGTCGGCGGTTCCCCAGGTCAGCGGGTAGCCGTGGGCGTCGGACGCGCCGGCCAGCGCCTCGCGCACCACCGCGGGCGTCGGGTCGACCGGCGTGCCGACCGACAGGTCGACCAGCCCGTGCCCGGCAGCGCCCAGCGTCGGGTCGGAAAAGGCGCTCGCCCGCTCCCTGGTCGGAGCGAGCGAGTCCCAGGGGAAGTCGGGGAGCTGGAGCACCCGGGGGACCGAGCCTCTACTCGTCGTGCTCCTGCGGGGGCAGGTCGGCGATGATCGGGTGGTCCTTGGGGATGATTCCCATCTTGGCGGCGCCACCCGGGCTGCCGAGATCGTCGAAGAACTCGACGTTGGCCTTGTAGTACTCGGCCCACTGCTCGGGCACGTCATCCTCGTAGTAGATCGCCTCGACCGGGCAGACCGGCTCGCACGCACCGCAGTCGACGCACTCGTCGGGGTGGATGTAGAGGCTGCGCTCACCCTCGTAGATGCAGTCGACGGGGCACTCCTCGATGCAGGCCTTGTCCTTGAGGTCGACACAGGGCTGCGCGATCACGTACGTCATGCCGGACATACTATGCGGGCCATGGATGCACCGGAGGTCAGGCCGGATCGCGATCCGCGGGTCGGCTCGCGGGTCGTCGTGCGCCACCGGCTCGAGCAGCCCGACCCACTCACCGGGGCGACCCTCACCGACGCCGTGGGCGAGCTCGTGGCGCACGACGACGGCATCCTCGTGGTGCGCACCCGTCGCGGTGAGGTGCGCGTGCGACGCGCCGCGGTCACCGCGGTCAAGGAGATCCCGCCGTCCCCCTCGAGGCGAGGGAAGCCCCACCGGGCCCTGTCCGTGGAGGACATGCAACGGGTCATGGTCGGGGCGTGGCCGGCCGTGGAGACCGCCCGGCTGGGCGACTGGGTGCTGCGGGCGTCGCGCGGGTTCACCCAGCGCGCCAACTCGGTGATGACGGCGGGCAGTCCCGGCATCGCGCTGCCGGACGCCCTCGACAGGGTCGAGAGGTGGTACGCCGAGCGCGACCTCCCACCGAACCTCACCCTGGCCGGGCCGGTGGGCTTCGACCCGACCGACGACCAGGTCGGCGCCGAGGCCCTGCGCCGCGGGTACCTCCCCCGCGTGGCGACCCTCACCCTCACGGCCCCGACCCGACTTCTTGCGGATCTGCGACACGGGAAGGGCCCTGGCGGCGCCCCGGAGGTCGCGGATCCGCAACCAGTCGAGGTGGGGGGCGAGCTGACCGACGCGTGGTTCACCGCGTACCGCGCGTACCGGGAGGTCGACGACGAGGCCGCGCGCGCCATCCTCACCGGGTCGCCCGCGCAGGCCTTCGCCACGGTCCGCGACGGTGACGGTGGTGGCGACGACGTCGCGGGTGGCGGCGGTGCGGTCATCGGCATCGGCCGGCTCGGCCTGTCGGCAGCGTGGGGCGGCATCGCCGCGATGTGGGTCGACCCACGCGCCCGCCGGCGCGGCATCGCGACCGGGATGCTGGCCGCGCTCGCCCGAGCGGCCGAGCGGGCCGGCGCGGCGTCGCTGCACCTGCAGACCGACACCGACAACACCACGGCACTGGCGCTCTACGAGGGGCACGGCTTCGAGCGGCACCACTCCTACGTCAACCTGCGCCGGCCGGGCGGCTGACCCCTGGCCGAGTACAGCTAGGGCTTGGGCTTCGGGTTGGTGCAGGTGACGTCGTCCTCGGGGCGGTAGTTGGTCGTGAACTTCTGGGTCTTCACGACCTTGCCGTTCTGCTTGAAGATGCGGCCGACGTCGACCTTGAAGCCCACGACCGGGCTCTGGTCGATGCAGTCGGGCCCGTCGTCGCTGTACTTCTTGGGCGCGACGATGTCGTAGCGGGCGCTCTTGGTCGCCGTGACGTCGTACTTCCTGGTGCCCCAGAAGCTCACGGTGATCGAGGTGTTCGTCGTCGCGATCTGGATGAGGACGCCGCCATCGGTGGTGTTGGTGAACTTGTTGTGCAGGTCGGGCCAGGAGATCGTCGCCTCGCGCCCCTCGGGGTAGCGCGAGATGTAGTAGTAGTGCGGCGTCCACGCGTCGAGCTGCATCCCCGAGAAGAACGCGGCGTTGAAGATCGTCGTGGACACCTGCGAGATGCCGCCGCCGTAGGACGTCGCCGCGCGGCCGCCCCGGATGATGCCGGCCTCGATGTAGCCCTTGCCGGGGGTGCGCTCGCCCAGGATGCCGTTCATGCTGAACTGCTCGCCGGGCTGGATGTAGGTGCCGTTGATGATCCGCGAGGCCAGCTTGATGTTGTGCACGCGCGACTGGCCCGCCTGGTAGTACGTGGTGAAGTGGGAGATCTTCTCCTTGGGCAGCGTCTTCTTCGCGATGGCCGTGGTGACCTTCGGCTCGGTGG
Source organism: Ornithinibacter sp. (assembly GCA_035633415.1). Taxonomy (GTDB): domain Bacteria; phylum Actinomycetota; class Actinomycetes; order Actinomycetales; family Dermatophilaceae; genus Fodinibacter. Next base: position 11,612 of record DASQEZ010000330.1, read on the forward strand.
CCTTGGTCGCGACGGCGGCCGTCCGGGTGGTCGTGGAGATCGCCTTCCACACCTCGCTGCTGATCGAGGCGTCGTCGAGGGCCACCCCGGCGACATGGGCCTTGACGGTCGGGGTGCGGCCGGAGAAGGTGACCACGGCGTCCTTGGCCGCGACCTCGACACCGGCCTTCTTCGCGGCGGTGTGCACGATCGCGGCGAGCTTCTTGTCGTCGGCGCGCGGGGTGATGGTGCCCGACGCGTCGGCCTCGAGGACGATCGCCGGCGCGAACGTCGCCGGTGCGAGGGCGAACGTCTTGCCTCCCGAGGTGACCTGGACCGGGGCGGACACGGCGAGGTCGGCGAACTCGCTGCGCACCCGCGCCAGCTCCTCGGCGCTGACCTCGGGTGCTGCCGCGACGGCCGCGACCTCGACGGTGCGGTCGCCGGGCCACCACCGTCGCACGGCGGCGGCCGTGCCCGGGATGTCGGTCGTCGTGCCGGTGACCGGCTGCTTGACGGTGACCTTGCCCTTGGCCAGCGAGATCGCCCCGTCGACCGGCTCGGCGTCGAGCTCTCCGCGGGCCTTGTCGACGGCGGCGGCGAACACCTCGTCGTCGACGGTCACGACCGCGGGCTGCGCGGCACCCCCGGCGAGGTGTGCCCACATCGTGGCCGGGGACAGCGAGAAGCCGACCAGGCCCTCGACGGTGGAGTCGACGTCGACCCCGAGGCCGAGCGCCTCCGGCGGGTGCTCCACCGTGCCCGCGCTGGAGGTCAGCACCAGCGGCTGCGCGCTCCTGGCCCCCAGCTCGTCGGTGAGGGTCGCCCTCGCCTCGTCGGCCTCCTGGCCGCCGACGGCGACGCCGGCCACGGTCGTGCCCCGCGGGACGCGGTCACCGAGCCAGGCCGCTGCGGCCAGGTAGACCACCCCGAGGGCGAGAACGGCGCCGGCCACGAACAGGGGCCAGCGACGCCGTGGCGGGGGCAGCTCCTCCCAGTCGACGTCGTCGGTGAGTGTGTCGAGGTTCATGCGATGCTCCCGTAGCGGCCGCGGAAGTGGACCAGGGCGGGCCCGACGGTGTCGGGCAGGACGATGGAGACGACCGCAGCGACGACGATCGCGTGGTCGCCGGCGGGGTGGATGTCGGTGGTGCGGCACTCGAGGTGCATCAGCGCGCCGTCGAGCAGGGCGACGCCGGTCGCCGGGCCGCGCGAGTGCGGCGCCCGGTCGAGCTGGCCGTGCAACGGGCGTCCCCGGGTGGCGAACCACTCGGACAGCGGACGCTGGTCGGCCGCGAGGACGCTGACCCCGAAGACGCCCGCGTCGGTCACGGCGTCGCCCCACCGCGTCTCGTTCTCGGCGCAGACCAGCACGAGGAGCGGGTCGAGCGACACCGAGGTGAGCGTGTCTGCGGTCATCGCGTGGTCGTGGCCGTCGGCGAAGGTCGTCAGCACGCTGACGCCGGCGACGAGCCGACCCATGGCCTGCCGGAAGCGTGCGGCGTCGAGGTCATCGGTCACGGTGTGCCCGTGCCCGTCGGCCGGCCGGTCGCCGGGTCGATGAGGGCGTAGCCCTCCCGACCCGCGAGACGGGACACGACACGGTTGGACAGGGCGTACCACCCCTCGCCCACCACGACCTGCGTCTCGTGGCACCTCAGCGCCCTCGACTGCACGGGGACGACCGAGGGGTCGACGACGGTGTGGGTGACCACCTCGTCCGGCACGACCTGCGACGGGAACGGGTCGCCCTCCTCGGGCACGACGAGGGCGCGGTCGGTGGGCACGTGCTCGGCCAGCCACGCGCGGTCCTCGACCGCCCACGACAGTGGCGTGAGCACGGCATACAGCACCGGGACGTCGGCGGACGTGGCGACCGCGCGGCGGGTGGCGTCGTGGGTGCGGACGTGGTCCGGGTGGCCGTAGCCGCCGGTGGCGTCATAGGTGACGACGACGTCGGGTCGCACGTCGTCGAGCACCGACCGCACCGCCGCCGCGGCATCGGCCGGGTCGGCCCCGGCCCAGGCCCTCGGGTGGGCGGCGGCGGCGGACCCCGCCATGCCCGAGTCGCGGTATGCCGTGGGCGAGCCCCCGTCGCGGGCGCCGAGCAGGTGGTGGGTGACCCCCAACACCTCCATGGCGCCGCGCAGCTCCTCATGGCGGTGCGCGGCGAGGGCGTCATCACTCGCGCCCTCGAGGTGGGCGAGGTGGGCGGGGATGACCTCGCCCTCCTCCCCGAGCGTGCAGGTGAGCACGTGCACGTCGTCACCGCGGGCCACGTGGTGGGCGATGGCGACACCCGTGGCGAGGGTCTCGTCGTCGGGGTGGGCATGCACGAACAGCAGTCGCGCCGCTCGGCCCTCGACGCCGAGGCCGTCGAGCAGCCCGGTCACCGGACCACCGCGATGTCGGCGAACTCGATGACGCCGCCGGCGACGGTGTTGGCCGACAGGTTCCGCACGTCGGAGCCGACGACGTAGAGCGCTCGGCGCTCGGCGAGGCCGATGTAGGCACCCTTGGCCATGAGCGACCGGTCGATCTCGGCCCAGGCCTTCTCCCGCGCGGTGCGGTCGGCGATGGTCTGGACCTTCGCCATCTGCGCGTCGAGCGCCTTGTCGGTCCAGTAGCCGTAGTCGCGCCCCGGGCCCACCGTGGTGATGTTGATCGAGCTGTCGAACAGCGGGGGCAGGATCGTCGAGGCCGACGCCCAGGCCGGGGCCCAGTTCGACCAGAACAGGTCGACCTCCTCGGCCAGGGCGGGGTTGCTGATCGCCGTGAAGTAGTCGTCGGAGATGGCGCGGGTGGTGGGGGCGAACCCGGCCAGGCGCCATCCCGCCACGAGGGCAGCCATCGCCTTGTCAGCGGTCGGGTTGGAGCGGTAGGCGACGGTGAACGGCACCGGACCGGTCAGGCCGGCCTCGGTCAACAGCGCCTTGGCCCGCGCCGCGTCACCCCTGGTGCCGGCACCGACCGGGTCGGAGTCGTGCGCCGCCGGTAGCGACGTCGGGATGAGGGAGAGCGCCGAGTCGGCGGCCGTGCCCCCGCCGATGGCCGTGACGTAGGCCTCGCGGTTGGTCGCGGCGGCGAGCGCCAACCGCACCTTCTCGTCGGCGAACACCTTGCTGCGCACGTTCGGCACGAGGTAGTCGACCACGCCGGTGCGCGGGTTGACCGAGCGCTCCTCGAGGCTCTCCACGGCCGTGATGTGCTGCTGGATGGCCGGAGGGGCGGACCCGAGGGACACCGACACCCGCCCGGTGTCGCCGTCGGCCATGATCTGCTGCGCGACGGCCTGGGTGTCCAGGCCCTCCTGGTAGCTGATCTGGTCGGGGTGGGCGCGACGCACCGGGTCGCTCGAGCGGTTCCAGCTCGGGTTGCGCACCCAGGTGCCGCCCTTGCCCGGCTGCCAGCCGGCCTTGAGCATGTACGGGCCGGCGGAGAACACGTCGTAGGTGCCCTCGGCGCCGCGGTCGGCCGACTTCTTGACCGGGCCGAACGCGGGCTGGGTCACCAGCTCGTTGAAGTCGCTGAGGGGGCTGCTCAGCGTGAAGGTGATCGTCTGGCCGGTGCACGAGACGGCCTTGTCGAAGGCCTTCTGCGCCGTGGCGGCCGCGGTCCCGGTGGCGAACGGCCCGCCGTAGGTGCTCGTGCCGTCCGGCCGGCGCGGGATGGCGAGCACGGCCAGGGCATCGGTGGGCCCGCCGGTGACGACCGTGGTGGCGAACGTGCGCGAGATGCCGTACGCGACGTCGGCGCAGGTGACCGCGGTGCCGTCCTGCCAGCGCACCCCGTCGCGCAGGGTGAACGACCAGGTCTTGAGGTCCTTGCTCGGCGTGCCGGTGGTCGTCGCGAGGTCACCGACCAGCCGGGCCTGCTGCTCGGGGTCGGTGCTCGGTGCATAGGCCGTCAGCGACCGGGCGAACACGCGTCCGGCGAAGGCGACGTCGTCGCGCGAGGCGATCCGCTGGGGGTCCCAGGTGACGACCGGGCCGAGTGCGAGGGCGTGCAGCGTGCCTCCGGCGGTGTCGACGCGGTCACCGACGGCCGAGGTCGGTGTCGCCTTCTCGGGGTCGGCCGGGGCGTTCCCGTCGAGAACGAACACGCCGGTGACCACGATCGCCACCACGAGCAGCGCACCCAGCAGCGCCGGCACCAGGCCCCGCCGGCGACGTCGTCCGCGCGAGCGACGGCTCGCGCGGGTCGGCTCCGGGGGGATGCCGTCCTTGACCTTCTCCGCCACCAGGGCTCAGCTCTTCCTCGCCCGTGCGGCGGCACGCGCGCGCAGGGTCTGGTCGAGCTCGACCTTGCGCAGGCGGATGCCCTCGGGGGTCACCTCGACGCACTCGTCCTCGCGGCAGAACTCGAGGGACTGCTCGAGCGACAGGCTGCGCGGCGGCGCGAGGCGCTCGAGGATGTCGGCGCCGGCGGAGCGCACGTTGGTGAGCTTCTTCTCCTTGGTGATGTTGACGTCCATGTCGTCGACGCGGGAGTTCTCGCCGACGATCATGCCCTCGTAGACCTCGGTGGTCGGCGAGATGAACATCGAGCCGCGCTCCTGCAGGTTGGCCATCGCGTAGGCGGTGGCGGCACCGGAGCGGTCGGCGACGAGCGAGCCGCTGATCCGGGTCGAGATGTCGCCCGCCCACGGCTCGTAGCCCTCGAAGACGTGGTTGGCGATTCCCGTGCCCCTGGTGTCGGTGAGGAACTGGGTGCGGAAGCCGATCAGGCCGCGCGACGGCACCAGGTACTCCATGCGCACCCAGCCGGTGCCGTGGTTGGTCATCTGCTCCATGCGGCCCTTGCGCGCGGCGAGGAGCTGGGTGATCGGGCCGAGGAACTCCTCCGGCGCGTCGATCGTGACGCGCTCGATGGGCTCGTGCACCTTGCCGTCGACCACCCGGGTGACGACGACGGGCTTGCCGACCGTGAGCTCGTAGCCCTCGCGGCGCATCTGCTCGACGAGGATCGCCAGCGCGAGCTCGCCACGGCCCTGGACCTCCCAGGCGTCGGGCCGCTCGGTGGGGATCACGCGCATCGACACGTTGCCCACGAGCTCGCGGTCGAGGCGGTCCTTGACCAGGCGCGCGGTGACCTTGGCGCCCTTGACGCGCCCCGCCATCGGGCTGGTGTTGATGCCGATGGTCATCGAGATGGCCGGCTCGTCGACGGTGATCAGCGGCAGCGGGCGCGGGTCGTCGGCGTCGGCGAGGGTCTCACCGATGGTGATCTCGGGGATGCCGGCAACGGCGATGATGTCGCCCGGGCCCGCGGACTCGGCGGGGCGGCGCTCGAGCGCGTCGGTCATCAGCAGCTCGGTGATCTTGACCTTCTCGACCGTGCCGTCGCGACGGCACCACGCGACGTGCTGGCCCTTGCGGATGGTGCCGTTGTGCACGCGCAGCAGGGCCAGGCGACCCAGGAAGTTCGAGGCGTCGAGGTTGGTGACGTGCGCCTGCAGCGGGGCCTCGTCGTCGTAGGACGGGGCGGGGATGGTCTCGATGATGGTGCGGAAGAGCGGCTCGAGGTCCTCACCGTCGGGCATGCCGCCGTCCTCGGGACGGGTCATCGAGGCCCGGCCGGCCTTGGCCGACGCGTAGACGATGGGGAACTCCAGCTGGTCCTGGTGGTGCTCGGCGTCGACCATGAGGTCCATGAACAGCTCGTACACCTCGTCGACGACCTCGGCGATGCGCGCGTCGGGCCGGTCGACCTTGTTGATGCACAGCACGACGGGCATCTTCAGGGCGAGCGCCTTGCGCAGCACGAAGCGGGTCTGCGGGAGCGGCCCCTCGCTCGCGTCGACGAGGAGGACGACACCGTCGACCATCGACAGGCCGCGCTCGACCTCGCCACCGAAGTCGGCGTGGCCGGGGGTGTCGATGATGTTGATCGTCATCCCGTCGGCGATGCCGGCGTCCAGGGCGGCCTTGCCGGCGTAGCGCACGGCGGTGTTCTTCGCGAGGATCGTGATGCCCTTCTCGCGCTCGAGGTCACCGCTGTCCATCGCCCGGTCGGCGATGTGGTCGTGCTCGCCGAAGGCCCCTGACTGCCAGAGCATCTTGTCGACCAGGGTGGTCTTGCCGTGGTCGACGTGGGCGACGATGGCGACGTTACGAAGGTCGACGCGGTGGGAGACAGACATACCCATCAGTCTCTCAGGTATTGCGCTCCACTCCCAATCGGTGTAGTGGATTGGCAGCCCACGTTCAGGGTGCTCACAGCCACCCCGACGGCGCCGGATGCCGTGCGGCGCGCCCGGGGTCGCGCCCGGGGGTGCGCCCGGTGGAGGGCCGCAGGATCTGCTGGGCGCTTCGGTCTCACTTGGATAACCACTCGCGTCACGCCGGTTCGGCGGTCGCTTTTGCCGTTATGGTCACCCGCAACGGTGGACGGAGCGGTCCTGCTGCGCCGTCGCCGGGCCCAGCTCGACCGTCCACCCGGACGCCTCGAGGTTCCGCTCACCAAGCGAGGTCTATCGATGAAACTCACGCGGAAGGCGCCGATCGTCGTGATGACGGCGGCCGCCCTCACCCTGGCCGCCTGCGCGCAGTCGGACCGGGACTCCGGCAACACCGAGTCCAGCGGCTCGGGTGACGTCAAGGACACGTTCACCTTCGGCGCCGCCGGTGCGCCCAAGCTGTTCGACCCCTTCTACGCCACCGACGGCGAGACCTTCCGGGTCACCCGCCAGATGCACTCGGGCCTGCTCGGGGTCAAGGAGGGCACCGCCGACGTCGAGCCCGACCTGGCCGAGAGCTGGGAGCCCTCGGCCGACGGCCTGTCCTGGACCTTCAAGCTGCGCCAGGGCGTCAAGTTCTCCGACGGCACCCCGTTCGACGCCGAGGCCGTCTGCTACAACATGGACCGCATGTTCGAGCAGAAGGGCGCGGGCCAGACCGCGGCCGAGTACTGGGGCTACTTCTTCGGCTCGTTCAGTGACAAGCCGGACGGTTCGCTGTTCAAGTCGTGCGAGGTCAAGGACGCCGCCACGGCCGTCATCAACATCACCCGCTCGACCTCGAGCTTCCCGACGATCCTGTCGCTCGACTCGTTCTCCATGCAGTCCCCGACGGCGCTCAAGGCCGGTGACGCCAACAACGTCGTCGCCGAGGGCGAGGGCTTCAAGTACCCGGCCTACGCGTTGGCGCCGGTCGGCATCGGGCCGTACAAGCTCGACAAGTACGACGAGGCCAACAAGACCGTCACCCTCGTGGCGAACGACCAGTACTTCGGCGACCAGCCGAAGACCGCCAAGATCGTCTTCAAGATCATCCCCGACGAAGCCACCCGCCGCCAGGAGCTGCAGGCCGGTTCGATCGACGGCTACGACCTGCCGAACCCGGTCGACTGGAAGGGTCTGTCGGACGACGGCAACGAGGTGGCCGTGCGCCCGGCGTTCAACATCCTCTACATGGGGCTGAATGCCAAGAAGAACCCGGTGCTGAAGGACCTCAAGGTGCGGCAGGCGCTCTACCACGCGCTCAACCGTGACCAGATGGTGCAGACCCAGCTGCCCGAGGGCGCCAAGGCCGCCAGCCAGTTCATGCCCGACACCGTGTCCGGCTACAACACCGACCTCCAGCCCTACGCCTACGACCCCGAGAAGGCCAAGGCCCTGCTCAAGGAGGCCGGCGCCGAGGGCATGACGCTGCAGTTCGCGTTCCCGACCGAGGTCACCCGGCCGTACATGCCGGACCCGCAGAAGATCCACGACGCGTTCAAGAAGGACCTCGAGGCCGTCGGCATCAAGGTCGACGTCGTCAACAAGCCCTGGAACGGTGGCTACCTCGACGACGTCAACGCCGGCAAGTACGACGCCTGGCTCCTGGGCTGGACCGGTGACTACAACGCGGCCGACAACTTCCTGGGCACGTTCTTCGCCAACATCGACCAGAACGACTTCCAGACCAGCGCCTACCCCTGGGGCAAGACGCTGTCGGAGGACCTGAAGAAGGCCGACGCGATCGTCGACGTCACCGAGCGCGAGACCGCGTACAAGAAGATCAACCAGCAGATCGCCGAGGAGTACCTCCCCGGGCTCCCGATCAGCCACTCCCCGCCGGCCCTCGTGGTCAGCGGCAACGTGGAGGGTCTCGTCCCGAGCCCCCTGACGGCGGAGACGTTCGACACCGTCACGGTCAGCACCGGCAAGTGACGCCCGGGGCCAAGGCCCCGTGTTGATCGCAGCACAACGCGCGGTGGCCGCCTCGAACCCGTTAGGGTCCGAGGCGGCCACCGACGTCCTCCGGCGAACCTAGGAGCCCGAGTTGGCGAGATTCATCATCAGACGCCTGATCCAGATGATCGGAGTGGTGTTCGCACTCTCCCTCCTGCTCTTCTTCTGGCTCCGTTCACTGCCCGGCGGCGCGGTCTCGGCCATCCTCGGGGAGCGTGCAACGCCGGCCTCGCGCGCGGCCCTGACCGAGGCGTTCGGCCTGGACCAGCCGGTGTACGTGCAGTACCTCAAGTTCCTCCAGCGCGTCGCGAGGGGCGAGTTCGGCGCCTCCACGTCGGTGCTGCCCGGGCGAGACGCCTTCGAGATCTTCCTGACCCGCCTGCCGGCGACGATCGAGCTGAGCATCTGCGCGATGATCATCGCCATCGTGTTCGCGATCCCGCTCGGCTACCTCGCCGCCAAGCGGAAGGGGTCCACCTTCGACAACGGCACCATCGTGCTGTCGCTCCTCGGCGTCGCGGTACCGGTGTTCTTCCTCGCGTTCCTCCTCAAGTACTGGTTCGCCGTCGGAACCCCGATCTTCCCGGTGTCCGGCCGGCAGGACGCGGCCCTGGGCTGCACCCGGGTCACCGGCTTCTTCGTGGCCGACGGCCTGTTCACCCAGGAGTTCGACTGCTCGGTCGACGCCCTGCACCACCTCGTACTGCCCTCGATCGCCCTCGCGACGATCCCCTTCGCGGTGATCTTCCGGATCACCCGCGCCTCGGTGCTCGACGTGCTCGACGAGGACTACGTGCGCACCGCCGAGTCCAAGGGCCTGACCATCCAGGTCATCCGGGCCCGCCACGTCATGCGCAACGCCCTGCTGCCGGTGATCACGACGATCGGCCTGCAGACGGGTGGCCTGCTCGCCGGCGCAGTGCTCACCGAGACGGTCTTCAACTTCGGCGGCATCGGCTCGACCCTGTACCAGTCCTTCAGTGGACGCGACTACGCGGTGCTCCAGGTCCTGATCCTCGCCGCCGCTGCCATCTACGTGGTCGTCAACCTGCTCGTCGACATCTCGTACGCCGTCATCGACCCGAGAGTGCGCACCCGATGAGCCGCCCGTCGAACCCCTTCAACCCGATGGACCGCCGCAAGCAGCGGATCGACGAGCTGGCGGCGAGTGCAGCCGGCCCGCGCGCGGGCAGCGGCACGGCAACCGGGAGCGTCCTCGTCGTCGACGACGCCGGCACCGTCGACGAGGCGCCCGGCGTCTCGCTCATCGCGAGCGCCTGGCGGCGGCTGCGACGCGACCCGGTCTTCCTCGTCGGCGCGGGCATCACCCTCGTCTTCGTCGTGTTGGCGATCATCTCGCCGTGGATCGCCCCCCACGACCCCGCGGCCGGGCTGCTGCTCGACAAGGTGCGCCCTCAGTCGAACCCGATTCCCGGCCCGGAGCCCGGCTTCCCGCTCGGAGCCGACGACAAGGGCCGCGACTTCCTCTCGCGCCTCCTGGTGGGCAGTCGGCAGACCCTCATCGTCGGTGTCTGTGCCACCCTGATCGGCCTGCTCGGCGGCCTGGTGCTCGGCATCCTCGCGGGCGCGTTCGGTGGCGGCATCGACTCCTTCGTCATGCGCGTCGTCGACGTGCTGCTGTCGATCCCGTCGCTGCTGCTCGCCCTGTCGATCGCGGCGCTGGCCAGCCAGCCCAGCCAGTGGACGGTGATCATCGCGATCGCCGTCGTGCAGATCCCGGTGTTCGCCCGGCTGCTGCGCGGCTCCATGCTCGCGCAACGGTCGAGCGACCACGTGCTGGCCGCCCGCGCGCTCGGCGTGAAACCCAGCGCCGTCATCTTCCGGCACATGGTGCCCAACTCGCTCGGTCCGGTCATCGTGCAGGCGACCCTGGTGCTCGCGACCTCGATCATCGACGCCGCAGCCCTGTCCTTCCTCGGCCTGGGCAACCCCGACGACGACGCACCCGAGTGGGGCCAGATGCTCGCACGCTCGCAGGCCTACATCTACGACAACGCCCACCTCGCGGTCTACCCCGCGCTGTGCATCATCGTCGTGGCGCTCGGCTTCACCCTGATGGGCGAGTCGTTGCGTGAGGCCCTCGACCCCAAGAGCAGGAGGTGAGGCGCCGATGACCGCCACGGCGACACCACCCACCACGACCGGCCGCGACGAGGAGCCGCTGCTGTCGGTGCGTGACCTGAACGTCACGTTCACCCGGCAGGGCGAGGAACCGTTCATCGCCGTCGACGGCGTCAGCTTCGACGTGCGCCCCGGCCAGACCGTCGGCCTGGTCGGCGAGTCCGGCTGTGGCAAGTCGGTCACCTCGCTGGCGATCATGGGCCTGCTGCCCCGACGCGGCAACCGGGTCGAGGGTGAGGCCACCTTCGAGGGCACCAACCTGCTCGCGCTCGACGAGAAGGCGATGCGCGAGCGGCGTGGACGCGACATCGCGATGATCTTCCAGGACCCGCTGTCCTCGCTGAACCCCGTGGTGCCGGTCGGCCTGCAGGTCACCGAGGTGCTCGAGCGGCACCGCGGGATGTCGCGCAAGGCCGCCCAGCCGGTGGCCCGCGACCTGCTCGAGCGGGTCGGCATCCCCGACCCCGACCGGCGGCTGAAGGACTACCCGCACCAGATGAGCGGCGGCATGCGCCAGCGCGCGCTCATCGCCATGGCGCTGGCCTGCAACCCGCGGCTGCTCATCGCCGACGAGCCGACCACTGCCCTCGACGTCACGATCCAGGCGCAGATCCTCGCCCTGCTCAAGGAGCTCGTGCAGGAGACCGGCACGGCGCTGGTGATGATCACCCACGACCTGGGCGTCGTCGCCGGGCTGTGCGACGAGGTCAACGTGCTGTATGCCGGCCGCATCGTCGAGCGCGGCGAGCGCCACGAGCTGTTCGCCGACCCCCGCCACCCCTACACCAACGGCCTGCTCGGCTCCATCCCCCGGCTCGACGCACCGCGGGGCGAGCGGCTCACCCCCATCCCCGGGTCGGTCGCGGACAACCTGCCCTGGGACCACGCCTGCGCCTTCGCCCCCCGTTGCTCGCAGCCGATCGAGGTGTGCACCACCACGACCCCGCAGCTCGAGGAGTCCCCCCGCCGGGCCCTGCGCTGCCACAACCCCGTGAGGTGACCCGATGACCGACACCGCCACCACCCCGGCCCCGTCTCCCCGCGACGAGCGCGACGTGCTCGTCGACGTCCGCGGCGTCAAGGTGCACTTCCCGATCAAGCGGGGCGTCATCTTCGACAAGGTCATCGGCCACGTCTACGCCGTCGACGGCGTCGACCTGCAGATCCGCCGCGGTGAGACCTACGGCCTGGTCGGCGAGTCGGGCTGTGGCAAGTCGACCCTGGGCAAGGCGATCCTCAACCTGGAGCCACCCACCGAGGGCAGCGTCATCGTCGACGGCACCGACATCGCCACCCTCAAGGGCGAGGAGCTGCGGCAGCGCCGCAAGCAGTTCCAGATGGTGTTCCAGGACCCGATGAGCAGCCTGGACCCGCGCCAGTCGGTCGAGTCGCTGCTCGTCGAGGGCATGCGGGCGCACGGCCTGGACGCCGACGGCCCCACCACGAAGAAGCGCCTGCGCGAGCTGCTGTCGGCGGTGGGGCTGCCCGCCGCCGCGCTGAAGAAGTACCCGCACGAGTTCTCCGGCGGCCAGCGCCAGCGCATCGGCATCGCCCGGGCCCTGTCCGTCGAGCCCAAGCTGATCGTCGCCGACGAGCCGGTGTCGGCCCTGGACGTGTCGGTGCAGGCGCAGGTCATCAACCTGCTCGACGCGCTGCAGGAGGAGTTCGACCTCACCTACCTCGTCATCGCGCACGACCTCGCGGTGGTGCGCCATATCAGCGACCGGATCGGGGTGATGTACCTCGGCGGCATGGTCGAGGAGGCCACCGCCGACGACCTCTACGCGCAGCCGCTGCACCCCTACACCCGCGCGCTGCTGTCGGCGGTGCCGGTGCCGGACCCGCTGGTCGAGGACAGCCGCGAGCAGATCCTGCTCACCGGCGACCTTCCCTCGCCCTCGAACCCCCCGACCGGATGCCGGTTCCACACCCGGTGCCCGTGGCGCCAGGAGACCCGCTGCGACGAGGAGCGGCCGCAGCTGCGCATCGTCGACCTGCCCGGGGTCCCGGACGGCCACCGGGTGGCCTGTCACTGGGCCGAGGCCATCGACCGCGGCGAGGTCACCCCCCACGAGGTCACCCCGGTGCTCGTCGCGCCGGACGACGACGGCCTGGCCGAGGACCCGTTCATGGGCCCCGCCTCGGTCACCGAGGTGCTCTGAGCACGAGTCGGGCGCCCCACGCCCCATCCGTCCCGCGAGCTCCGGAGCACGTCGCCGGCTGGGGCCCTCCTCTGCGAGCTCAGGAGCACTTCGCCGGTTCAGGAGGAGCTCGTCGAGTCAGGGCCGTACTCGATCCTGACTCGGCGAGATGGTCCTGACGGCGCGAAGTGCTCCTGACTCCGCAACGCCACCCGACCGCGCCGGCCGGCGCAGGACCGTGACGCACGGGGCGTGCGCTGGCGCACGGCATCCGCTCGTGGACCACAATGGCCGGATGAGCCGACTGTTGAGCGACGACGAGGTGGCCACCCAGCTGGCGGGGCTGCCCGGGTGGGAACACGAGGGCGACGCCATCGTGGCGACGGTGGAGGCACCGGACTTCCCGGCGGCCATCCGGATCGTCGACGCGGTCGCCGACGAGGCCGAGCAGATGAACCACCACCCCGACATCGACATCCGCTGGCGCACGACACGCTGGTGCCTGACGACGCACGACGCCGGCGGGCTGACCCAGCTCGACATCGAGCTCGCGCACCGCATCTCGGCAGCTGCCCGCGCACACGGGGCGAGCGTCGGTGGCTGACTCCCCCGTGACCACCTCCGCCACTCACGACGAGGCCCACGACGGGTCGGTCGCCGGCCGGCTCAACTGGCTGCGCGCCGGCGTGCTCGGCGCCAACGACGGCATCGTCTCCACCGCCGGGCTCGTCATCGGTGTCGCCGCCGCCACGAGCGAGCGCGGCCCGGTGCTGACCGCCGGCCTGGCCGGGCTGGCGGCAGGTGCCATGAGCATGGCGGTGGGTGAGTACGTGTCAGTGAGCACCCAGCGCGACTCCGAGAGGGCCCTGATCGCCAAGGAGATCCGTGAGCTCGACGAGGAGCCGGAGGCCGAGCTGGCCGAGCTGGCCGGGATCTACAGCGGCAAGGGGCTCACCCCCGACCTCGCGCTCCAGGTGGCCGAGCAGCTGACCGCGCACGACGCCCTCGGGGCGCACGCCGAGGCCGAGCTCGGCATCGACCCGCACAACTACACCAACCCGTGGCACGCGGCGTGGGCCTCGATGGCCGCCTTCACCGTGGGCGCGATCCTTCCCCTGCTGGCCATCGTGCTCCCCCCGCTCGCCTGGCGGGTGCCGGTCACCGTCGTGGCGGTCGTGTTCGCGCTGGCCTTCACCGGCTGGCTCAGTGCCCGGCTCGGCAGCTCCGACGCGCGGCGCGCCACGGTGCGCGTCGTCATCGGCGGGCTGCTCGCGATGGCGGTCACCTACGGCATCGGTGCCCTCGTGGGCACCCAGCTCGGCTGATGGCGCGGCTGCTCGTCGTCCAGCACGAGCCCGATGCCCCGGTGGCGTGGCTGGGCGAGTGGTGGGCCGAGCTGGGGCTCGGGCTCGAGGTCGTCCGGGGCGACCTCGAGCATCCGGTGGCCGAACGCTGGGACGACGCACCCGCCGGGGTCGACGGCCTGGTCGTGCTCGGGGGCGCCATGGGCGCCTGCGACGACGCCGACGCACCCTGGCTGGCGCCCACGCGCGCGCTCATTGCGGATGCCGTCAGCCGGGGCGTGCCCACGCTCGGGGTGTGTCTCGGCCACCAGCTCGCGGCGGTGGCCCTCGGCGGCACGGTGGGCCGCAACCCCTCGGGCCGAACCATCGGCTCGGTGCCGGTGCGCCTGACCCGTGCCGCGGCATCCGACCCGTTGCTCGCCGGTCTCGACGGGCTGCCGGCGGTTCACTACAACGACGACGTGGTCCTCGAGGCCCCCACCGGCGCAACGGTGCTCGCCACCCTGCCCGACGGGCGGCCGCAGGCCCTGCGTCTCGGCCCGGCGGCGTGGGGTGTGCAGTTCCACCCCGAGACCTCACCGGAGGTCTTCGGCGCGTGGCTGCGGTGGGACTCCCCCGACGGGCTCACCACCGAGCAGGAACGGCTGCTCGCCGAGGTGTCCGCGGCACGCGAGGTCCTCCGGTCCGCGTGGCAACCGCTCGCTGCTCGCTTCGCGAGGCTCGTGCTCGAGGATGCCGCGGCGCGCCGTGCGTCGCCCGTCACCTCCTGAGTCGGCCTCTGCGGCACCGGCGTAGCATCGAAGCGGCGGGTCCCGCACACCGTGGTCGACCCAGCCCTGACGGAGAGACGCCATGAGCTCATCGACCCCGGCGGAGTCCCGCGAACGCATCGTCATCCTCGGTGCGGCGGGCCGCGACTTCCACGACTTCAACCTGATGTACCGGGACGACCCCGGCGTCGAGGTGGTCGCCTTCACCGCGACCCAGATCCCCGACATCGACGGGCGCACCTACCCACCCGAGCTGGCCGGGCCCCTGTACCCGCACGGCATCTCGATCCTCGACGAGAGCGAGCTCGAGTCGCTCGTCGCGCGCGAACGCGTCGACACCGTGGTGCTCGCGTACTCCGACCTCTCGCACACGCAGGTGATGCACCTCGCCTCGCGGGTCGTCGCGACGGGCGCCGACTTCGTCGTGCCCGGTACCCGTCGCACGACGCTGCGGTCGCGCCGGCCGGTCGTGGCCGTCACCGCGGTGCGCACCGGAGTGGGCAAGAGCCAGACCACCCGCTACGTGGCCCGGCTGCTGCAGGACATGGGCCTGCGCGTCGTCGCGGTTCGGCACCCCATGCCCTACGGCGACCTCGCCGCGCAGGCGTGCCAGCGGTTCGAGACCGTCGACGACCTCGTCACGCACGACTGCACCATCGAGGAGCGCGAGGAGTACGAGCCGCACATCGAAGCCGGCGTCGTCGTCTACGCGGGTGTCGACTACGGCCAGATCCTGCGCGAGGCCGAGACCGAGGCCGACGTGGTGCTCTGGGACGGCGGCAACAACGACCTACCCTTCTACACCCCTGACCTGCACGTCGTGCTCGCCGACCCGCTGCGCCCCGGTGACGAGGCCGGCTACCACCCCGGCGAGGCCAACGTGCGGATGGCCGACCTCGTTCTCGTCGCGAAGTGCGACTCGGCCCGGGCGCAGGACGTGGAGGCCGTCGAGGCGTCCGTGCGTGCGCTCAACCCACGCGCCGAGGTGCTTCGCTGCGACAGCCCGGTCACCCTCGACGACCCCACCGTGGCCGCCGGCAGGCGCGTGGTCGTCATCGAGGACGGCCCGACGCTCACCCACGGCTCGATGACCTTCGGGGCCGGGGTGGTCGGCGCCCGGGCTGCCGGTGCCGCCGAGATCGTCGACCCCACCCCCTTCGCCGTGGGCTCGATCGCGGCGACGTACGCCAAGTACCCCAACGCTCGGGGAATCCTGCCGGCGATGGGGTACGGCGAGGCGCAGACCCGCGACCTCGAGGCGACGATCCGCGCGATGGTCGACGCCGGAGTGGTCGACTCGATCGTGTCGGGCACGCCCGTCGACATCACCCGCGTCATCACCGTCGACGTGCCGCTCACCCGGGCCCGTTACGAGCTGCGCGAGCAGGAGCCGGGTCGCCTGGCGCGAGCGCTCGCCAAGGCCCTCGGCCGCTGAGCCGCCCGGGCGACCATCCGGCATCCGGCTGGTCTGCTCCGCGCGGAGTCGGGACCACTTCGCGGTCTCAGGAGGATCTCGCCGAGTCAGGGGCGTATACGGCCCTGACTCGGCGAAGTGCTCCTGACTTCGCGGCGAACCCGCGGATCAGCCGTCGACCGGGCGGCCACGCAGCGCGGCGAAGAGCACCGGCGCGAGGTCGGCCTCCCGGGCGTCCTCGAGCGACACCGGGCGCCCGTCCGGGCCGGCCAGCGGCACCCGCCAGTTGGGGTACTCGTCGTTGGTACCCGGCTGGTTGATCGCCCGGTGGTCACCCACGACGTCGGCCAGGGCCACGGCGAGCATCCGACTCGGCGTCAGCGCCATCCATCGGTGCAGGGCCTCGACGACCGCGTCGATGCCGGCGCCGGGCTGCAGCAGCCCGCGCGCGACACACGCGTCGCGCAGCCGCGCGATCGACGCCTCCTCCTGGGCGCGCTCCTCCTCGACCGGGCGGGTCAGCAGCCCGAGCTGCTCGCGGATCGCGACGTGCTCGAGCGAGAGGTAGCCCGCCGAGGGCGGCAGGTCGTGCGTGGTCACCGTCGACAGGCACAGGTCGCGGTAGTGCTCGGGCGGCCGGGGGCCGTCGTCCTCCCACTCGAACCACAGGATCGAGGTGCCGACCAGCCCGCGCTCGGTCATGTAGTCGCGCACGTGCGGCGCGACGACGCCGAGGTCCTCACCGATGACGACCGCTCCGGCCCGCTGTGCTTCCAGCACGAGGATGCCGAGCAGCGCCTCGTGGTCGTAGTGGACGTACGTGCCGTCGGCCGGCGTGCCACCGGTCGGGATCCACCAGAGGCGGAACAGCCCGATGATGTGGTCGACCCGGATGCCGCCCGAGTCGCGCAGCACGGTACGCACCATGTCGCGGAACGGCGCGTAGCCGAGCTCGGCGAGCCGGTCCGGGCGCCACGGCGGCTGGCTCCAGTCCTGGCCGAGCTGGTTGAACTGGTCCGGCGGCGCGCCCACGGTGACCCCGCGGGCGAGGGCGTCACCGAGCCCCCACGCGTCGGCGCCGAGCGGGTGCACCCCCACGGCGAGGTCGTGCACGATGCCGAGCGGCATCCCGGCCGCGCGGGCGTCGTGCTGGGCCGACGCGAGCTGCTGCTCGAGCAGCCACTGGAGCCAGCAGTGGAAGTCGACCTCGGTGGCATGCCGCTCGCGGAAGGTGGCGACGGCCGCACTCGACGGGTCCTGGAGCTCGTCGGCCCAGTCGGTCCACGGCATCCCGTACGCCTCGACGAGCGCGCACCACGTGGCGTACGTCGTCAGGCCGTCACCCTCACGGTCGCAGAACTCGACGAACGAGCGCTCGCGCCGGCCGGTCAGACCGACGTCGAAGACGAGGCGCAGGGCCTCCTTCTTGGCGGTCCACGCGGCGTCACGGTCGATCCGGTCGACGTCGTTGAGCGCCCGCGCGGCAGCGGCGAGCGTCGACACCCGCCCGTACGCGGCATGCTCGAGCCGGGCGAGCTCGGGCACGTCCTCGACCCGCAGGTAGAGCGGGTTGACGAAGCGACGGGTGGTCGGCAGGTAGGGCGAGGGCTCCACCGGTGTCACCGGCTCCGCGGCGTGCAGGGGGTTGATGAGCACGAAGTCGGCGTCGTGCGCCGCTGCGGCCCAGGTCGCGAGGTCGGCGAGGTCGCCGAGGTCGCCGACTCCCCAGGACTCGGCCGAGCGCACCTGGTACAGCTGGGCCATCAGCCCCACGACGCGCCCCTCGGCCACGGCCGGGGGCAGCTCGAGGCGCTGGGGGGTCACGACCAGCGTCGACTCGGTCGTGCGCGGGTCGACGGCCGGTACGTCGAGGTGGGCCACCAGGCGGTGCCAGCCCGCGGGAAGGTCGCCCGGAACCTCGAAGGTCGCCTCCCCCACCGGCTGCCCGTCGACCTCGCGGTCCTCGACCCACCGGTCGACCTGGGGCACCGCGCGCACGCTGCCGTCCTCGAGCACGACGTCGACCCGGATGCCGGTGCCGGCCGGGACGTGTGCGTAGACCCAGGGCGTCCACCCCTCACGGGCGACCACGGTCGCCGGCAGGGTGCGGCGCCACGGCGCGAGGGCGACGTCGGCCAGGGCGCGCTCGACGGCATCGTCACCCTCGGCCTCGATGCCCAGCGCCGTGAGCACGACCCTGATGGCCGCCGCGGAGACCGTGACGTGGCGGCCCTGCCAGTCCCAGTACTCCGTCGCGACTCCGTGGGCGTGGGCGAGCTCGACGAGCCGGGGCGGCGGGGCGACGGAGACCATGGACCCATCCTGCCGTGCCGTCGGGGCCACCCCGGACCTCGACCGGTCAGGGTGGCCTCAGACCTCGTCCCGCCACGAGTGCGTCGGCTCGAACCCGAGCACCCGCCGGGCCTTGTCGATGGAGAGGAGCGTGTCGTGCTCGCCGAGGT
>DASQEZ010000331.1:0-12547 GCA_035633415.1 Ornithinibacter sp.
CGGCCGCCTCGCACCCCACCCTGCTGAAGATGAAGGTGATGGCGGGCAGGAGGCCGTCGCGGTCGAGCTCCTCGATGACCTCGGCCCGGCTCGCTCCCCCTCCGGGTCGTCCTCCGCGCGCGAAGCCACGGCCGCCGGGGCCACCGCCGGGGCCACGTGTGGGTGCGCCGCCGCGGCCACCGCCGCGACCGCCCCCGCGCTGGGTGCGCGCCGGCGGGCCGCCGCGTCCGGAACCGCGACGCGGCTCGTCCTCCCACCGTCCGCGCTGCTCCGAGCTGCGGATGGCGGTCAGCAGGTCGGGGTTGACCCGGTTGCCGGCGAACAGGTCGAACATCGTCGTGCCGACGAGCATGTGCTGGAACAGCGGCACCGGGCGGTGCTCGGACACGACCACCTCGTGGTTGCCGCGCACCTCCGCCAGCCAGTCGCCGAACTCCTCGGCGTTGCTGACGGTCGCCGAGAGCGACACCACCTGCACGTGCTCGGGCAGGTGGATGATGACCTCCTCCCACACGGCCCCGCGGAACCGGTCGGCGAGGTAGTGCACCTCGTCCATGACGACGAAACCGAGGCCGTCGAGGGTGCGCGACTCGGCATACATCATGTTGCGCAGCACCTCGGTGGTCATGACGACGACAGGGGCCTCGCCGTTGACCGAGGAGTCCCCGGTCAGCAACCCGACCTTGTCGACGCCGTGGACGCGGACCAGGTCGTGGTACTTCTGGTTCGACAGGGCCTTGATCGGCGTGGTGTAGAACGCCTTCCGGCCGGTCGCGAGCGCCAGGTGCACGGCGAACTCGCCGACGATCGTCTTGCCGGCGCCGGTGGGCGCGGCGACGAGCACGCCCTTGCCCTCCTCGACGGCCTCGCACGCCCGCTGCTGGAACTCGTCGAGCGGGAAGTCGAGACCGGCGGTGAACCGGCCGAGCTCAGCGCGGTTCCGGCGGCTCCGGGCGGAGGCAGCGGCATACCGCTCGGCGGGGCTGGGCATGGCCTCAGGCTACGTCAGCGCTCAGGCCAGCACGTTGAGCGCGCCGGGCACGACCTCCATGGTCATCGGCAGCGGCGCGAAGCGCTCCCCGTCGGCGTACGACACGATGCCGGTGGCCTCGAGGCGCACCGAGCGCGCCCGCAGCACCTGCACCTTCGGGTGGCTGGTGTGGGTGCCCTTGAAGACCGTGGGGAAGACCCGGAGGAACTCCGCGGTCGAGATCTTGTGCAGGACGAGCACGTCGAGCAGGCCGTCGTCGAACGACGCGTCCGGGGTCACCCGCATCCCCCCGCCGTAGGCCGGGCCGTTGCCGACCGCGACGAGCATCGCCTCGGTCTCCATCCGGGTGCCGTCGATCTCGAGGACGTACGGGATGGCCCGGAAGACCGGCAGCTCGCGCATGATCGCCAGGTTGTAGCGCATCGGCCCCTTGGGCCAGCGCCACTGGTTGGCGCGCTCGTTGACGACGGCGTCGAAACCGGCCGCGAGCACACCGAGGAACCACCGGTCCTCCCCCGACGGCATCGTGTGCTTCGCCACATCCACGACCCGGATGCCGCCGTCGAGGATGCGCGCGACGGACTTCGCGGCGTCGCGCACCGGCAGGCCCAGCTCGCGGGCGATGTCGTTCCCGGTGCCCGCGGCGATGATGCCGAGCGGCACCCCGGTGCCGGCGCAGAGGTTGGCCCCGAGGTGCACCATCCCGTCACCCCCGGCGACGACGATCCTGTCCACCGCACCTGCGGAGATGGCCGCTCGGCCCTGCTCCATCGCGCTGCGGGCGTCGGCCGCGCTGAGGTCGACGATCTCGACGCCCGCGGCCCGCAGGAGGGTCAGTGCCTCGGTGCCGATCAGGGCCCCGGTGTTCTTGCCGGAGGTGGGGTTCACGATGAGACCCAGGCGCGCCATGGCGGGAACGCTAGTCCCCCCGACCACGGGTCGTCGGGGGTCCGGGGAGGACAGCGCTGTCATTCGGCAGGCCCAAACAGTGGAAGGATCGAGGTCGTGACCACCGTGTTCGAGACGTTCGCCGAGTACCCCCTGCTGCTCCTGGCGGTCCTGCTGGGCCTGGGAGCCGCCATCGGGCACGTGCGCATCGCTGGGGTCCGCCTCGGCCCGGCCGCCGTTCTCTTCGCGGCCCTGGGCGTCTCGGCCTGGGCCGTCGCCATGGGAGTCGACCTCGAGATCCCCGAGGTGATCGGCACCTTCGGGCTGGTCCTGTTCACGTACACGATCGGGGTCGTCTCCGGCACCCACTTCTTCGCCTCGCTGCGCCGCGGCTGGCCCACGATGCTCGTCGTGGCCGGTGCGCTCGCGCTCGTCGGCGCCATCGCCGTGCTGATCGGGCGGGCGCTGAGCCTCGAGGCGGGCACCGTGGCCGGCGCCTACGCCGGTGCGCTGACCAACACCCCGGCGCTCGCGGCGGCATCCGCTCGCGCAGCCGACCCCGCCGCGCCGACGATCGGCTACTCGATCACCTACCTCGGCGGCGTCGTCGTCATGCTCGTGGTCGCGGCCTGGTCGCTGCGTCGCCCGGGTGCGCAGCCGAGCCGCGAGGAGATCGGCCACCTCACCGTGCGCGTCGAGATCCACGAGCCGATGACCGTGTCGATGCTCGCGCAGGCCCACGACCAGCAGATCGGGGTCTCGCGGCTCAAGCACGCGCACGCGGCGAACCCCACCATCGTGCCGCCCGGCACCGAGGTGATCGGGCACAACGACCTCATCACCATCGTCGGCCCGCGCGCCGTGCTCGACGACGTCGCCGAGCGCCTGGGTCACGTGTCCTCGCACGACATCGTCGAGGACCGGCACGACCTCGACTTCCGCCGCGTGACCCTGTCGAACAAGCCGCTGGTCGGCCACACCGTCGGCGAGCTCGACCTCGACGAGAAGTTCGGCGCGACCGTGAGCCGGGTGCGCCGCGGTGACGTCGACCTCGTCGCGCACGACACCTTCGTGCTCGCGATGGGCGACCGGCTGCGGGTCATCGCCCCTCGCGACAGGATGGCCGACGTCGGCAAGTACCTCGGCGACAGCGACCGCGGCATGTCCGACATCAACGTCGGCGGGCTCGCGCTGGGGCTGGCGGTCGGCATGGGCATCGGGCTCATCCACGTGCCCACGCCCGGCGGTGGCTTCACCATCGGCGCCGCGGCCGGAACGCTCATGGTGGGTCTCGTCTTCGGCCGCCTGGGCCGGGTCGGCCCGGTCATCACCTCGATGTCCAACGGTGCTGCCCATGCGCTGTCGGTCCTGGGCATGGTCACCTTCCTCGCCTACGCGGGGGTGCGTGCGGGTCGCTCGATCTCGGAGGCCCTCGCCTCCGATGCCGGGTGGCGCGTGCTCGTCCTCGGGCTGTTGGTCACGGCCAGCAGCGCCGGTCTGCTCGTCCTCGGGGTGCACGTCCTGCGCAAGATGTCGTGGCTGGAGACCGCGGGCGCCCTCGCCGGCGGCCAGACCCAGCCGGCGATCCTGGCCTACGTCAACGACAAGACCAGCTACGACACCCGGATCGGCGTCGCGTACGCACTGGTCTACCCGGTCGCCATGATCACCAAGATCATCGTGGCGCAGGTGCTCGCCGGCCTGTGACCCCCGCACGACCCGAGGTCGTGCGACTCACCACGGCTCTCGCGGCCTCAGAGCGGGGAGGCCTCGGTGTCGTCGACGTCGAGCCAGTCGGGTCGGGCCTTCTCCTTGCGCTTGTCGAGGATGCGGCAGACGACCCAGGCGGCGAAGTAGAGCACCGTCAGCGGCGCCGCGAAGACGAACATGGTGAACGGGTCGGCGGTGGGGGTCGCGACCGCGGCGAAGACGAAGATCAGCACCACCGCGACCCGCCAGCCCCGGATGAGCCGGGTGGCCGGCATCGCGCCGATGGCGTTGAGCCCGACCAGCACGACCGGGAACAGGAAGCCGACGCCGAACACGAGGATGAAGCGAGTGACGAACGAGAAGTACATCGACACCTGCTGGATGTTCGAGGTCCCCTCCGGGCTGAAGCCGTACAGGATCGACAGCGACTGCGGCAGGATCAGGTAGCCGAGGTAGCACCCGGCGAGGAACAGCGGGATGGTCGCGCCGAGGAACGCGAGCGAGATCCGCTTCTCCTTGCGGGTGAGCCCGGGGACGACGAACGCCCAGAGCTGCCAGAGCAGGATCGGGCTGGCCGCGACGACGCCGACGAAGATCGACAGGCTGATCAGGTTGGACAGCGCCGACGTCGCCTCGCCGAAGTTCAGGCTGATCGTGTTCAGCGGGTTGTCGCGCTTGTACTCGTTGAACGGCTCGGACAGGAAGGCGAAGACCTGGTCGTAGAAGATGCCCGCCACGATCGACGCGACGAGCACCGAGGCCGCGGCGATGAACAGGCGCCGCCGGAACTCACGGAAGTGCTCGCCGAGCGTCATCCGGCCCTCGGGGTCGCGAGGGCGTCGGCGCAGTCGGGCCATGGAGTCTGGAGCCGGGAAGGGTGTTCGAGAGGTCAGGCCACGGGCCCGGACTGGTTGTCCGTGCGCGGGGCCTTCTCGTGGACGGCGTTGCCGTCGGTCGTCGGGACCGTGCGGTCGACCGGGGCGGCGGGCTCGATCGGCTCGCTGCGCACGGTGGTCGTCGACGCCTCCGACTTCGAGGCCTCGTTCTCCTTCTTCATCTCGTCGACCTCGGACTTGAAGACCCGTGCCGACCGGCCGAGGCTGCGCGCGGCGTCAGGAAGCTTCTTCCAGCCGAAGATGACGATGATCAGCACCGCGACGATGATGATCTCGGTGGGTCCGATCCTGCCCATGGGGGTTCATCTCCTGTGACGTGGTCGTGCCGTGTCGAGGTGCTGTCGAGGTCCGTCGTCAGTGTACGCGTGCCCACGGCGGCAGCCGGTCGGAACGCCGTGCGCGCCGAGCGGCCTTCGACGCGCCCCGCTGCTCCCGATACTCCGCCCGAAGCCTGCGAGGTGGCTGGGTGACCGCGGTGGGCGACGGGTCGATGACGCGCAGCTCGTCGGCCCGCTGTTCGAGCTCGGCCACCAGCTCGCTCGCTCGCTGGACCTCGCGGCCGAGGGTCGTCGCGCTCCCCCACACCCGCCGGGCCCGCCACGCGAGGAAGGCCGCGGACCCGGCCAGCAGCACGGTCCACAGCAGCACCCACCCCCACCACGGCAGCACGGTCAGCCGCCCCCGGCCGTCTGCGGATAGGCCGTGAGCGCCGCCTCGGCACCCTCGCGGATCTCCGCGACGACCTCGGGCGGGTCGAGCACGGTGCCGCGGCCGCCGAGCCGCCACACCAGTCGTCGCAGCCACGCGGTGTCGGCCGTTCGCATCCGCACGAGCAACCCACCACCGTCGGCGGCGGGCACGTCCTGGAGGGACTCCACCGGGTAGTAGTCGGCGACCCAGGTGGCCCCGGGCAGCAGCCGCAGGGTGACGACGAGGTCGTCCGGCGCGGGGCGGAAGGTGCCCTCGGCGAGGTCGCGCTCGCGCGCCTGCGCCGGCGGGGTGCCGTCGACGTCGAGCACGGTGAGCACCTCGACCCGGTCCATCCGGAACATCCGGGTGTCCTCGGCCCGGTGGCACCAGCCCTCGAGGTACCAGCGGCCGTCCATGCCGACGACCCGCATCGGGTCGACGTCACGCTCGGTGGTCTCGTCGCGACCGGGCACCAGGTAGCGCAGGTGTACGCGCCGGTGGTCGGCGATCGCCCGCCGGGCGCGGGCCAGCAGCTCGGGCGAGGCGCCGTCTGCGACCTCCGCTCGCACCCGGCGGGCCGGGGCGGCGGCCGCACCGGCGGCATCCTCGAGCTTGGCCAGGGCCCGTTCGACGGCGTCGCGCTCGCCCAGGCCGGGCACCTCCTGAAGCGCGCGCAGCCCCACGACCAGCGTCACCGCCTCGTCGACCCCGAGGCGCAGCGGGCGGGCGATGGTGTCGGCGTTCCCGACGAACACCCGGCGCTCCTCCCAGTCGGCCTCGATCAGCTCGTCGGGCATCTGGCCGTACCCGCACAGGAAGAGCAGGTTGAGGTCGGCCTCGAGCTGCTCGGCGCTCACCCCGAGGTCGTCGGCCGCCTGCTGCAGGTCGATCCCCTGGCGGTTGACCAGCCACGGCACCATCGTCAGCAGCCGGGCGAGCCGGGCCGTCGCGGTCTCCTGGGTGAACCCGGCCATCAGCGTGCACCGCCGTGTGCGGTCAGGGCGCCACGCAGCCGCAGCACCACCGAGTCGACGAGCTCCGGGGGTGCCTCGACCACGACGTCGGCGCCGTAGCCCGCGAGCTCCTCGGCGAAGTCCTCGAGGTCCGTGTGGTCGAGGTCGACCAGGTCCCAGGTCTCGTCGACCTCGCCGACGGTCCGGGCGCGACGGCGCAGGCTGTGCCCGCTGCCGCGGCGCACCCGGATGACGGCCGGGCTCGGCAGGCTCGGCGGCGGGGCCACCCGCTGCACCATGAGCTCGGGCTCGTGGTCGTCGGGCACCTCGAAGGACCCGGCCCGCCCGGTCGTCTGCACCGGGCCGACGATGCGCGACAGCCGAAAGGCCCGTGCCGCCCCACGGTCGACGTCGAAGGCGTTGAGGTACCAGCGGCCGTGCCACGACACCAGCGACCACGGCTGCACGTGGCGCTCGCTCGCCTCGGCCGCCTCGGGCCGGCGGTAGGAGAAGCGCAGCGGCACCCGCCGCAGCACGCCGTCCTTGACCGCGTCGAACGCGGGCTCGGTGGTGCGCAGCCGCGGCTCGATGCCGATCAGCGCGTCGACGTCGCGCTCGACACCGGCGGCCCGCAGCTTGCGCAGTGCCTGGGCCGCCGGCCCGGCCAGGCTGGCCTGCGCCCAGGTGCGGCTGGCCAGACCCAGCACGGCCAGCTCGTCGGCCTCGAAGGAGATGTCGGGCAGGGCGTACTCGCGCTGGTGGATGCGGTAGCCGGGCTCGTCCTCGTGCAGGGGGTCGATGTCCTCGGTGACCAGCGGGATGCCGAGCTCGCGCAGCTCGTCCTTGTCGCGCTCGAACATCCTCTCGAAGGCCTCGGTCGACGCCGACTGGCCGTACTGCGGCACGAGCTGGCGGATCTGCGCCTTGGGGAGGGGCCGCCGCGTGTAGAGCAGCACGAGCACCAGGTTGAGCAGTCGCTCGGTCTTCACCTGCGCCGCCGACGGGGCGCCCGTCCCGGGCTCGCTGCTCACCCGCCGAACGCTACCCGACGGATACGCTGCCGACCGTGATGCAGTGGCGAGCCGGGACCGTGATCGAGCAGGGACGCCGCTGGCCGGGCGCGGTGGAGTGCACCGTGACCGTCGACGGAGCCCCCGACACCCCCGTGCGGGCGCTGGCGTACACCGCGATGGTCGGCGAGCCGCAGCCCGGCGAACGGGTGCTGCTCAACGCGTCGGCCCTGCTCAAGGGCCTGGGCACCGGGGGCCTGGCGTTCGTCGTCGCCCGCCCCGACGACCTGCCTGACGACCCGCTCGCGGGGCCTGGTCACATCGTCAAGGCCCGCTACACCCCGATGCAGCAGATGCTGCTGGCCGTCGACGAGCAGGACAGCCCGCACCATGCCGCTCTCGCCGACGCCGACG
The DNA here is from genome assembly GCA_035633415.1 of Ornithinibacter sp. Classification (GTDB taxonomy): domain Bacteria; phylum Actinomycetota; class Actinomycetes; order Actinomycetales; family Dermatophilaceae; genus Fodinibacter. The sequence continues at coordinate 7,553 of DASQEZ010000331.1, forward strand.
ACCTGGCCGGCATGCCGGTCGTCGTCGCCGACCTGCACTCGGCACTCCCGGCCGTGCTGGCCGGCATCCGGTCGGTGAACCCGCACGCGCGCGTCGCCTACGTCATGACCGACGGCGGGGCGCTGCCCGCGGCCTTCTCCCGGGCGGTGGCCGGGCTCACGGACGCCGGGTGGCTCACCGCCACGGTGACCGTCGGGCAGGCGTTCGGGGGCGACCACGAGGCCGTCACCACCCATACCGGCCTCCTCGCGGCCCACCTCGTGGTGGGGGCGGACGTCGCCGTCGTCACCCAGGGCCCCGGCAACGTCGGGACCGGCACGCGGTGGGGCTACTCGGGGGTGGCCTGCGCCGACGCCCTGCACGCCGCCGACGTGCTCGGCGGCCGCGGCGTGGCGTCGCTGCGCGTGTCAGGAGCCGATCGACGGCAACGGCACCGCGGCATCAGCCACCACAGCCGCACGGCGTACGGGCGCGCCCTGCTGACCCCCGCGGACGTGCCGGTCACGACGCTGCCCGACCACGACCTCGACGCCCTGGTGCGCGCCCAGCTCGCCGAGCTGGTCGGCAGCGCCCGGGCGGCCCTGACCGTCGTCGAGGTGCCCGCCGACGGCCTGCTCGGCGCGCTGCTCACCTCGCCGGTCCCGCTGACGACGATGGGGCGCGACCTGGACCAGGACCCCGCCCCGTTCGTCGCGGCCGCCGCCGCGGGTGCTCACGCCGCTGCGCTCAGCGCACGTCCATGAGGTCGACCACGAAGATGAGGGTCTCGCCGGGCTTGATCGCCCCGCCGGCGCCGCGGTCGCCGTAGGCGAGGTGCGCGGGAATGGTCAGCCGGCGTCGACCGCCGACCTTCATGCCCTCGATGCCCTGGTCCCAGCCGGCGATGACCATGCCGACGCCGAGCTGGAAGTCGAGCGGCGCGCCGCGGTTCCACGAGGCGTCGAACTCCTCGCCGGTGGAGTGCGCGACACCGACGTAGTGCGCCGAGACGGTGCTGCCGGCCGTGGCCTCGGTGCCGTCCCCGACGGTGATCTCCTCGACGACCAGCTCGGTCGGCGGCTGGTCACCCGGGAAGTCGATCTCGGGGCGGGTGGGCTGGGTGCTCATGGGTGCGACCTCTCGGACGTCGGCGGGTGGCTGGTCGGGAGTGCTCAGTACGCGGCGAGGATGTCGACGACGAACACCAGGGTGTCGGTGCCGGAGATCTTCGGCGGGCTGCCGGCGGTGCCGTAGCCCTCGGCCGGCGGGATGACCAGCAGCACGCGGCTGCCCACCTTCTGGCCGACCAGGCCGGTGTCCCAGCCCTTGATGACCTGGCCCTGCGCGATCGGGAAGTCGAAGTACGGCTGCTCGGGGCGGCTGGCGCTGGAGTCGAAGACGCTGCCGTCCTTCCAGAGCGCGCCCGTGTAGGCGACGCGGACCGTCTGGCCCTCCTTCACCTCGGTGCCGGTGCCCTGGACGAGCGGCTGCACGACGGTCTTGGTGGGCGCCTTGACGCCCTTCGGGACGACGATCGTGGCCGGCTTGCCCTCGTTCATGGTGACCGTCGGCAGGCCCTTCTTCGGCGCGACGGCCTCGCCCTCGGCCACCTTGAGGGCCTTGGTGGCCGACACGAGGTCGACGACGAAGACGATCGGGTCGTCCTTCTGCACGCCGATCTCGGCGTTGCCGGCGTCACCGAACGCGTCGGCCGGGGTGGAGGTGATGACCACCCTCGAGCCGATCTTCTTGCCGGGGAGCTGGCTCTTCAGCGAGGCGAAGAGCTCCGCCGCGCCCAGGTCGAGGCCCACGGCCCCGCTCTCCCAGGTGGAGTTGACGACCTTGCCGTCCCGGCCGTTGACGATGACAGCCTGGATCGCGACCAGGTCGTCCTTGGCGACGGCGGCCCCCGTGCCGTCCGTGAGGACGTCGGACTCGGTCTTGGTGACGGTGAGCGGGGCCTTGACCGTGACGGTCGGGGCCTTCTCGGGGTCACTGCCGTCGACGGTGACCGCGCTCATCGCCGCGGAGGGCTTCGTGGCCTCCTCCTCGCCGCAGCCGCTCAGGACGAGCGCGGAGGCCAGGACGGTGGCGGACAGGGCGGTGGTGAGGCGACGTGACACGGAAAGGACCTTCGGTCGGGGGGCTGTCGGGCAGCGGACAACAGCCCCCCACGATAACGGCGCCCCATGTGAACTCCCACATCGCAGGCTGTGAGAACCCTGCACGCGGAACCCTCGATCAGGCCGACATGCCCTCGATGAGCCGCTCGACACGAGGGTCCTGTGCGAGGAAGGGGTCCTTGCACAGCACGGTGCGCTGGGCCTGGTCGTTGAGCTTGAGGTGAACCCAGTCGACGGTGAAGTCGCGCCGGTGCTCCTGGGCGGCGCGGATGAAGTCGCCCCGCAGCTTGGCCCGGGTGGTCTCCGGCGGGCGCACCTTGGCCGAGAAGATCTCGGGGTCGGTCACCACCCGGGCGACCCGGCCGCGCCGCTGGAGCAGGTAGAACAGGCCACGGCTGCGGTCGATGTCGTGGTAGGCGAGGTCGATCTGCGCCAGCCGGGGGTGGTCGAGGTCGAGCCCGTGCCTGGTGGCGTAGTCCTCGATGAGGCGGTACTTGATGACCCAGTCGATCTCGCTGCCGACGAGGTCCAGGCTTCCGGTCTCGACGGCGGTCAGGGTGCGGTCCCACAGGTCGAGCACCCGCTCGTGCAGCGGGTCGGTGGCGCCCTCGCGGGCGACGAAATCGACGGCCTTGGCGTGGTACTCGCGCTGCAGGTCCAGGGCGCTGAGCTGGCGGCCGTTGGCCAGGCGCACCGTGCGGCGGCCGGTGATGTCGTGCGAGATCTCACGGATGGCGCGGATCGGGTTCTCCAGGGTCAGGTCGCGCATGACGACGCCCGACTCGATCATCCGCAGCACGAGGTCGCAGGAGCCGACCTTGAGCATGGTGGTCGACTCGCTCATGTTCGAGTCGCCCACGATGATGTGCAGCCGTCGGTAGTGCTCGGCGTCGGCGTGCGGCTCGTCACGCGTGTTGATGATCGGTCGGCTGCGGGTCGTGGCCGACGAGACGCCCTCCCAGATGTGGTCGGCACGCTGGCTGACGGCGTAGGTCGCGCCCTTCGAGGTGGCCACGAGCTTCCCTGCGCCGCAGGTGATCTGGCGGCTGATCAGGAACGGCAGGAGGGTGTCGGAGATCGTCGCGAACTCGCCGGCCCGGGTGACGAGGTAGTTCTCGTGGCAGCCGTAGGAGTTGCCGGCCGAGTCGGTGTTGTTCTTGAACACGTAGATGTCGCCGGCGACGCCGTCCTCGCGCAGTCGCTGCTGGGCGTCCACGACGAGGCCCTCGATGATCCGCTCGCCCGCCTTGTCGTGCGCGACGACCTGTGCCAGCGAGTCGCACTCGGCGGTGGCGTACTCCGGGTGCGAGCCGACGTCGAGGTAGAGGCGGGAGCCGTTGGTGAGGAACACGTTGCTCGACCGGCCCCACGCCACGACCTTGCGGAAGAGGTAGCGGGCCACCTCGTCGGGCGTCAGGGTGCGCTGGCCGCCGGTCGAGCAGGTGATGCCGTACTCGTTCTCGATGCCGAAGATCCGGCGGCCCCCCGGGGTGTTCACGCGGGCGGGCCGTCCTGCTCGGTGCGCTGGGTCTGGGGGTTGGTGGTGGCGTCGCGCACCGAGTGCTCCTCGGTGCCCTCGTCGGCGGGTGGCACGTCGCGGGTCGGGTCCTCGCTGCTGAGCAGCCGCTCGAGGAGCGGGCCGGTGATGCGGCGGAAGGTGCGCCGAGGCCGGTGCCGGTCGAGCACGGCGACCTCGAGCTGGGTCGGGGCGAGCTGGCGGTTGGGGCCGCCGGCGGGGTCGGTGCCGAGCAGGCCGACCGCCAGGCTGAGCGCGTCGGACAGGTGCAGGCCCTCGCGCCACTGCTCCTTCAGGCCGGTCTCGATCTGCTCCGCTCCCCCGCCCATCGCGACGAAACCGTGCTCGTCGGCCACCGAGCCGTCGTAGGTGAGGCGGTAGACCTGGTCGGTGTCGGGGGTCGCCCCGACCTCGGCCACGACGATCTCGACCTCGTAGGGCTTGGACTCCTGGGTGAACACCGCGCCGAGGGTCTGGGCGTAGGCGTTCGCGAGGCCCCGCGCGGTGACGTCGGAGCGGTCGTAGGAGTAGCCGCGCAGGTCGGCGTAGCGCACGCCGGCCACGCGCAGGTTCTCGAACTCGTTGTACTTGCCCACGGCGGCGAACGCGATGCGGTCGTAGATCTCGGAGACCTTGTGCAGGGCCCGGCTGGGGTTCTCGGCGACGAACGCGATGCCGTTGTCGTAGGCGAGCACGACCACCGAGCGGCCCCGGGCGATGCCCTTGCGCGCGAAGTCGGCGCGGTCCTTCATCAGCTGCTCGGGCGAGACGTAGAACGGCATCCCGGCGGTCATCGGGCACCTCCCGGGTTGTCGATGCGCGAGGCGAGGATCGCGTCGACAACCGGCGCGATCTCGTCGTCGGGGACGAACCGGGCGCCGTCGTTGTCGACGATGCCGATGGTCGGCCAGATCCGCCGGCCGACGTCGGGGCCACCCGTGGCGGAGTCGTCGTCGGCGGCGTCGTAGAGCGCCTCGACCGCGGTGCGGACGGCGTCCTCGAGGGTGCCGGCACGGCGGTAGAGCTTCTTCAGCGAGCCGCGGGCGAAGAGCGAGCCGGACCCGACGCTGTGGTGGTCGTGTTCCTCGTAGCAGCCGCCGGTGACGTCGTAGGAGAAGATCCGGCCGATGCCGGTGCCGGCGTCGAAGCCGGCGAACAACGGCACGACCGACAGGCCCTGCATCGCCATCCCGAGGTTGCCCCGGATCATCGAGGCCAGCCGGTTGGCCTTGCCCTCGAGCGACATCAGGGTGCCCTCGATCTTCTCGTAGTGCTCGAGCTCGACCTGGAACAGCCGCACCAGCTCGATCGCCAGACCGGCCGTACCGGCGATGCCGACCAGGCTGTACTCGTCGGTCGCGAAGACCTTCTCCATGT